>NZ_JBEOTZ010000017.1:48446-184103 GCF_040303825.1 Streptomyces sp. NPDC094143 | reverse complement strand
GCCACGGCACAGGCCGGCGGCGAGGAAGTCGTTGGTGCAGAACACCCCGTCGGGCAGTTCCTTCAGCCACGCACGCGTGGAGGGCCGCTTCCGCGTCAGGGCTCCGGCCGGAACCGCCGGATCCCCGACGGCGTCACCACCGCGTGCACCGGCCGGTCGTGCGGCTCCGCCGGGACGTGCCCGACGACCTCCGTGTCGTACAGCAGCACCACCAGCGCGGGACGCGCCCCCGCACGCTCCAGCCGGGCCAGCACCCGGTCGTACGAGCCGCCGCCCCGGCCCAGGCGCATCCCGCGCGTGTCGACGGCGAGGCCCGGCAGCAGCACCGCGTCCGCCGCGGTCACCGCGTCCGGTCCGAGGCGCTCGCCCGCGGGTTCGAAGAGGGCCATCCGGCCGCCGTGCCGGACCCGCGCGAGCGAGTCCGCGCCCTCGTACCGCCCCCAGTCGAGGTCGTTGTCGGGCAGCAGCACCGGCAACAGCACGCGCACGCCCCGGGCGCGCAGAACGTCCAGGAGCGCGAGCGTCCCGGGTTCACTCCCCACGGAGACGTACGCCGCGACCGTGCCGGCCCGCGCCAACTCGGGCAGCCCCAGGGCCCGCCCGGCCAGCGCGGCCGACGTTTCCCGCAGGTCATCCGCCGTCAACCCGTTCCTCACCGCGAGGATCTCGCGCCGCAAACTCCGCTTGTCAGGCTCGCCCGGACGTGCGATAGGCCTCAATGGTTGCTCCCGAACTATGGCAATACGCTCATATGAGCGCCTATGAACCGGAGCTGCAGATTCCCTGCAAAGGCACCGGATAGGGTGGCGCACATGACTCAGTCGCACCCTCGGATCAGCAAGGCTGTCATTCCCGCAGCAGGCCTCGGCACCCGGTTCCTGCCGGCCACCAAAGCCACTCCCAAGGAGATGCTGCCGGTCGTGGACAAGCCCGCGATCCAGTACGTGGTCGAGGAGGCCGTCGCGGCGGGCCTCGACGACGTCCTCATGGTGACGGGCCGCAACAAGCGCCCCCTCGAGGACCACTTCGACCGCAACTACGAGCTGGAGTCGGCGCTCCAGAAGAAGGGCGACGCCGACCGTCTCGCCAAGGTGCAGGAGTCCAGCGACCTCGCGACCATGCACTACGTCCGCCAGGGCGACCCCAAGGGCCTCGGCCACGCCGTGCTGTGCGCCGCCCCGCACGTCGGCCACGAGCCCTTCGCGGTCCTCCTCGGCGACGACCTCATCGACCCCCGCGACCCCCTGCTGCAGCGCATGGTCGAGGTCCAGGAGCAGCGCGGCGGCAGCGTCATCGCGCTCATGGAGGTCGCCCCGGAGCAGATCCACCTCTACGGCTGCGCGGCCGTGGAGACCACCGAGGACAGCGACGTCGTCAAGGTCGGCGGCCTGGTCGAGAAGCCCGACCCGGCCGACGCCCCGTCCAACTACGCGGTCATCGGCCGCTACGTCCTCGACCCGCACATCTTCGACATACTGCGCCGGACCGAGCCGGGCCGCGGCGGCGAGATCCAGCTCACGGACGCCCTGCAGCAGCTCGCCGAGGACGAGAAGATCGGCGGCCCCGTGCACGGCGTGGTCTTCAAGGGCCGCCGCTATGACACCGGCGACCGCGGCGACTACCTGCGTGCCATTGTCCGGCTCGCGTGCGAACGTGAAGACCTGGGCCCGGACTTCCGGACCTGGCTTCGCAGTTACGTAGCCGAGGAGATGTAGCACGTTGAGCAGCGCCGCGCCCCGCGTCACGGACCGGGATCACTCGGGCCCCGACCACCTCTGGTCGGTGGACGAGCACCTGGAGGACATCCTCGCCACCGTCCGGCCCCTGGAGCCGATCGAGCTGCATCTGCTCGACGCCCAGGGCTGCGTCCTCGTCGAGGACGTCACGGTGCCGGTGTCCCTGCCGCCCTTCGACAACAGCTCGATGGACGGCTACGCGGTGCGGGTCGCGGACGTGGCGGGCGCGAGCGAGGAGTTCCCGGCGGCCCTGGAGGTCGTCGGGGACGTCGCGGCCGGCCAGTCCGAGCCGCTCCACGTGGGGCCCGGCCAGGCCGCCCGCATCATGACCGGCGCCCCGCTGCCGCCCGGCGCCGAGACGGTCGTGCCCGTGGAGTGGACCGACGGCGGGCTCGGCGAGGGCCCGGTGCGCGGGATGCGCGCCCGCAGCCTCGGCCCCGAGGGCGCCACCGGCCAGGTGCAGGTCTACCGCCCGGCCGGGGCCCGCGCGCACGTGCGCGCGAAGGGCAGCGACGTGAAGGCCGGCGACCGCGCCCTGGAGGCGGGCACGATCCTCGGCCCGCCGCAGATCGCCCTGCTCGCCGCGATCGGCCGCGGCAGCGTCCGCGTGCGCCCGCGCCCGCGCGTGGTGGTGCTCTCCACCGGCAGCGAACTCGTCCAGCCCGACCAGGAACTGCGCACGGGTCAGATCTACGACTCCAACAGCTTCGCCCTCACCGCCGCCGCCCGCGACGCCGGAGCCCTCGCCTACCGTGTGGGCGCCGTCGCCGACGACGCCGAGACCCTGCGCTCCACCATCGAGGACCAACTGGTCCGCGCCGACCTGATGGTCACCACGGGCGGGGTGAGCGTCGGCGCCTACGACGTCGTCAAGGAAGCCCTGTCCCACGTCGCGGACGAGGACGAGCCGGGCAGTGGCGTGGAGTTCCGCAAGCTGGCCATGCAGCCCGGCAAGCCCCAGGGCTTCGGCTCCATCGGCCCCGACCACACCCCGCTGCTGGCCCTGCCCGGCAACCCCGTGTCGTCGTACGTCTCCTTCGAACTGTTCGTCCGCCCCGCGATCCGCGCCCTCATGGGCCTGCCGGACGTCCACCGCCCGACGACCCGGGCGACCCTGGCCGCCGGCAAGACGCTGACCTCGCCGAAGGGCCGCCGCCAGTTCCTGCGCGGCACGTACCGGGACGGGCGGGTCACCCCGGTCGGCGGCGCCGGATCCCACCTGGTCGCGGCCCTCGCCCACGCCGACGCGCTGATCGTCGTCCCCGAGGACACCGAGTCCGTCGAGCCCGGTGCCGAGGTCGAGGTGGTCCTGCTCGGCCGATAGCCGCTGGTTGGGGGTACCGTGTCGCGCACAGCAGGCCCGTGCGCCGCACCGCGACGGGCCCGGACCGGGAGCGCCACACAGCATGAGCACGCAGGACCCACGCACGCCGGACGGCTCCACACAGGACCGGCTGACGCACCTCGACGAGGCGGGCGCCGCCCGCATGGTGGACGTGTCGGACAAGGACGTGACCGCGCGCACCGCCCGCGCCAGCGGACGCGTCCTCGTCTCGCCCCGCGTGATCGAACTGCTGCGCGGCGAGGGCGTCCCCAAGGGCGACGCCCTCGCGACCGCGCGGATCGCCGGGATCATGGGGGCCAAGCGCACCCCCGATCTGATCCCCCTCTGCCACCCGTTGTCGGTGTCCGGTGTGAAACTGGACCTGTCGGTCGCGGACGACGCCGTGGAGATCCTGGCCACCGTGAAGACCACGGACCGCACGGGCGTCGAGATGGAGGCCCTCACCGCGGTCTCCGTCGCCGCGCTCACCGTGATCGACATGGTCAAGGCGGTCGACAAGGGAGCGGTCATCACGGACGTGAGGGTCGAGGAGAAGACGGGCGGCAAGTCGGGCGACTGGAGCCGGGCATGACGTACCGCGCTCTCGTCGTGACGGCGTCGAACCGGGCCGCCGCCGGCGTCTACGAGGACAAGGGCGGCCCGCTGATCGCCGACGGCCTGAGGGGCTTCGGCTTCGAGGTCGAGGGCCCACAGGTCGTCCCCGACGGCGACCCGGTGGAGGCGGCCCTGCGCGCCGGGGTCGAGGCCGGCTACGACGTCATCGTCACCACCGGCGGCACGGGCATCTCGCCCACCGACCGCACCCCCGAGGCCACGCGCCGGGTGATCGACCACGAGGTGCCCGGCATCGCCGAGGCCATCCGGGCGTTCGGCCGGGAGAAGGTGCCGACCGCGGCGCTCTCCCGGGGCCTGGCCGGAGTGGCGGGCCGGACGCTGATCGTCAATCTGCCCGGCTCCAGCGGCGGGGTGAAGGACGGCCTCGCCGTGCTGGAGCCGCTGCTGTTCCACGCCGTCGAGCAACTGCGCGGCGGCGACCACCCCAGACCCGACGGGGGTGCGAGCTGAACAGCCCATCCTGGCCCGTCGAGCTGGTGGACGGCGACATCGTCCTCAGGCCGATAAAGCTGCGCGACCAGCGGGCGTGGCGCGAGGTCAACCGGCGCAACCGCGACTGGCTGCGCCCCTGGGAGGCGACGATCCCGCCGCCCACGCCGGGCGGGCCGATGACGCACCGCCCCACCTTCCGCCAGATGGTCCGCCACCTGAGGTCGGAGGCTAACGCGGGCCGGATGCTGCCCTTCGTCATCGAGTACCAGGGGCGGCTGGTCGGGCAGCTGACGGTCGCCGGGATCACCTGGGGCTCGATGTGCTCCGGGCACGTCGGGTACTGGGTGGACGAGGCGGTGGCCGGACGCGGGGTGATGCCGACGGCGGTGGCGCTCGTCGTCGACCACTGTTTCCGCACCGTCGGACTGCACCGCGTCGAGGTCTGCATTCGCCCCGAGAACGGCCCGAGCCGCCGGGTCGTCGAAAAGCTCGGATTCCGCGAGGAGGGGCTCCGGCCGCGTTATCTCCACATCGACGGGGCCTGGCGCGACCACCTCGTCTTCGCGCTCACGGCGGAAGAGGTGCCGGACGGTTTGCTCAGGCGCTGGCAGCGGGCACGATCGCAGAGTAATCCGGGAATGCGGCGCCACTCTGGAAATTGAATACTTGTTCGAAATTGATCGGTCGTTGACCGTCTCGGGGCGAGGAATTCCCGGCCTCGGTGGTGTGCTGATCGCATCAGTCGCAAAAAAAGCTCGAAATATCAGCCAGATCGTGCGACACACCGGCTGAATTGGCAGATGGCCCCACGCAAACCCCTCTACGGTGTGAGGCGTGAGCAGCAGCGGCCTCATCTACGCAGTCATTGTCGGGGCCTGGGCCGCCTACTTGGTGCCGATGTGGCTCCGTAGGCAGGACGAGCTGAACGAGGCCCGTCCGACGGAACGCTTCAGCACCGCCATCCGGCTTCTGTCCGGAAAGGCGGCCATGGAGCGCCGGTACGCCAAGGACCTGCGGGCGCGCTCCACCGAGGAGGGGGAGCAGGACGCCGGCGACCTGGACGCCGTCACCGAGTCGGTGGACGTCCGGGCCTTCGCGGTGTCCAAGACCCGCCCCCAGACCCGGGCGCCCCTCCCGTCGCCCGGCCCCGGGCAGCCGGCCCGCCCGGCACCGCACGCGGCCCGTGCCGAACGCGGACCGGGCGGCGTGCCCGCCGCCCGGCGCGGCGCGCCCTCGCCCGCGGAGCAGGCGGCCGCTGCACGGGCCCGGCGCTCGAAGGTGCTCGCGCGCCGCCGGCGCACCACCACCATGCTGTTCCTCGCCTTCACCCTCGGCGCGATCGTCGCCGCGGTCGGAGGCCTGGCGTTCCTGTGGGCCCCGGGCGTGCCCGCCGTGATGCTCAGCGTGTACATCGCCTACCTGCGCTCGCAGGAGCGCCGCCGGTTCACCTACCAGATGGACCGCCGCCGGGCCGAGGCCGCCGCCCAGCGGCTGCGGGAGCGGCAGCCCCGCCGGCGCCCTCCGGCCGAGGAGGAGGCCGACGAACCGGAGGAGGGACCCGAGCCGGCGACCGACCCCGGCCTGATGGCCCTCGCGGCGGACCGGCGCGCCCTCGTCGAGCAGACCGACCACGCGGAGTGGGTCGACCAGCAGCGCGAGCGGCAGCGGCGGCCGGGCCAGGGCGACAGCTGGGAGCCGGTGCCGGTGCCCCTGCCGACCTATGTGACCGCGCCGGTCGCGCCCCGGGCGACGAACGACGTCGACCTCGGCGCCCCCGACACCTGGAGCTCGGCGCGGTCGAGCACGGTCGCCCCCGAGGCGGCGGACGAGACGGCCGGCCCCGCCGAGCAGGGCGCTGCGGAGCCCCCCGCGCCGGAGGGGGCGGACGGCGACGCCGTCCCCCCGGCCCGGAAGCGCTCGCGCGGCGCGAACCCCGCCGCGGCCTCCGCGCGGCGGGCCCGGGAGCGCGGCCGTACGCCGCTGTTCGACCAGTACGAGGACGGGGACCGGCCCCGGGCCGCCAACGAGTAGCCCCGCGAACCGGCGGGTGCTCGGCGCTCCGGAACGGATTTTTATGCGGGCCGATCGGGGTGCTAGAGTTTCACTCGTTGCAAGGGCCTGTGGCGCAGTCCGGTAGCGCACCTCGTTCGCATCGAGGGGGCCAGGGGTTCAAATCCCCTCAGGTCCACGCAGCTTCGAGCCCCTGTCGGCGACAGCCGACAGGGGCTCTGCTCTGTTCGCGGGTCCCGCAGGGCCCTTCGGCTCGTCAGAGCCGCTTCGCGAAGCAGCGGCTGGCCTCGTGGTGGCGGTAGTAGCCGAACTTGGCGCACGGCTCGTAACCGCTCGACGTGTACAGGGCGATGGCCTCCGGCTGCTTGGTGCCCGTCTCCAGAACCATGCGGACACGGCCGGCCGCGCGGGCGTCCTCCTCCAGGGCCGCCAGGATGCGGCGGGCCAGGCCCCGGCCGCGCATCTGCTCGATCACGTACATGCGCTTCAGTTCGGCGTCGCCGTCCAGGTTGCCCTCGCCGTTGGCGTTCTGGGCGCGCCAGCCGCCCGAGGCGACGGGCGTGCCGTCCGCGTCGTAGGCGATCAGGTAGATGCCGTTCGGCGGGTCGAAGTCCGCGGCGGCCATGGGCGTGGCGTCGCCGTCGTCCCCGTAGCGGACGGCGTATTCGGCCTGGACCTGGTCGTTCAGCTTCATGGCGTCGGGGTGGTCGAAGGAGACCCGGCGTATGTGCATGCCAACCACGGTATGCGATCCGGAACTGGACTCCGTCCAGAGTGCCGGTATCGTGCCCGGGTGCTCACTGTGACCTCTGTGAATGTGAACGGGCTGCGGGCCGCCGCGAAGAAGGGCTTCGTGGAGTGGCTGGCCGCGACCGACGCCGACGTGCTGTGCCTGCAGGAGGTGCGCGCCAAGCCGGAGCAGCTGCCCGAGCCCGTCCGCGCGCCCGAGGGGTGGCACGTGGTGCACGCGCCGGCCGCCGCCAAGGGCCGGGCCGGGGTGTCGCTGTACAGCCGGCGTGAGCCCGACCGGGTGCGGATCGGGTTCGGGTCCGCCGAGTTCGACGGCAGCGGACGGTATGTGGAGGCGGACCTGCCGGGGGTCACCGTCGCCTCCCTCTATCTGCCCTCCGGCGAGGTCGGCACCGAACGGCAGGACGAGAAGGAGCGCTTCATGGGCGAGTTCCTCGTCTACCTCAGGGAGCTGCGGGAGCGGGCCGCTGCCGACGGGCGCGAGGTCGTCGTCTGCGGTGACTGGAACATCGCCCACACCAGGGCCGACCTGAAGAACTGGCGCGGCAACCAGAAGTCCTCCGGCTTCCTGCCCGAGGAGCGCGAGTGGCTCGGCCGTGTCCTCGACCCGGCCGACGGCGGCTACGTCGACGTCGTACGCGCCCTGCACCCGGACACCGAGGGGCCGTACTCGTGGTGGTCCTACCGCGGGCGGGCCTTCGACAACGACACCGGCTGGCGGATCGACTACCACGTGGCGACCCCCGGGCTCGCCGAGCGGGCGGTCAAGGGGTTCGTGGAGCGGGCCGCCACGCACGCCGAGCGGTGGTCCGACCACGCTCCCGTGACCGTGGTCTACGACCGCTAGGGCCGGACCCGGCCTAGGGTCGTCCGCCTCGGGAGCCGTCCTCGCGCATCCGCCGGTCCAGGGCCAGGGACAGCTCCGCCTCCACCACGCCGCGCGCCAGGGGGCGCAGGCGGGGCAGGTCCTGGGCGGAGGCGTGGCGCAGGACCAGGCCGGTGAAGAGGTCGGCCAGGGCGTCGGTGTGGGTGCGGACCTCCTTGGCCGCGGCGAGGACCTCCGCGAGCGGGATGCCCTCGCGGACCAGGGCCGAGGAGACCTCCAGCAGGCGGCGGCTGATGTGGACGATCTCGCCGCCGTCGGTGCCGAGGTAGCCGAGGTCCATGGCGGCGGCCAGGTTCTCGGGGGTGGCCTCGCCCGCGAAGTGGTCGGCGAGTTCCTCGGGGGTGAGGTGGACCGGCTCCTCCTCGGTCGGGCCGCCCACGCCGAGCAGGTCGCCGACGTCCCGGCCGTGGTCGAAGGCCTCGGCCAGTTCCGCGATGCCGCTGAGGGTGTGGCCGCGCTCCAGCAGGGCCGTGATCGTGCGCAGCCGGGCCAGGTGCTGGTCGTCGTACCAGGCGATGCGGCCCTCGCGGCGGGGTGGCGGGATCAGCTTGCGCTCGCGGTAGAAGCGCAGGGTGCGCACCGTGATCCCGGCCAGGCGGGCCAGCTCTTCCATGCGGTATTCACGCTTCTCGGCCACCTGGGCACCTTAAGCCGTACCGCGGGTAACTTCCTCGTCCTGCCCCCTACCCATCAGTACGTCACTGCTCTACGCTCCCATTGCGCCAGTGTTCACTGGCACGGTTCTCGTGGTGTGTGGAGGTGTCGGCATGGGCGAGCGCGAACACGAGCATGTGCGGGTCGCGGTGGTCGGGTCCGGGTTCGGCGGGCTGGGGGCCGCCGTACGGCTGCGCCGGGAAGGTGTCACCGACTTCGTCGTCCTGGAGCGGGCGAGCAGTGTCGGCGGCACCTGGCGGGACAACAGCTACCCGGGGTGCGCGTGTGACGTGCCGTCGCACCTGTACTCGTTCTCCTTCGCGCCCAACCCGGACTGGCCGCGCACCTTCTCCGGGCAGGAGCACATCCGGGCCTACCTGGAGCACGTGGCGGACACGTTCCGGCTGCGGCCGCACATCCGCTTCGACTCGGAGGTGAAGCGGATGACGTGGAACGCCGAGCGGCTGTGCTGGGACATCGAGACCAGCAGCGGGAACCTCTCCGCCGACCTCGTCGTGTCGGCCACGGGTCCGCTGTCCGACCCGAAGGTGCCGGACATCCCCGGCCTGGACTCCTTCCCCGGCAAGGTCTTCCACTCCGCCCGCTGGGACCACGACTACGACCTGCGCGGCAAGCGCGTCGCCATGGTCGGCACCGGCGCCTCGGCCATCCAGATCGTGCCGGCCATCCAGCCGGACGTCTCCCGGCTCACCCTCTTCCAGCGCACCCCGCCGTGGGTCATGCCCCGCATGGACCGGGCCATCAGCGACGCGGAACGGTGGCTGCACCGGCAGCTGCCCTTCACCTCGCAGCTGCGGCGCGGACTGCTGTGGGGCATCCGGGAGTTGCAGGTCCAGGCGTTCACCAAGCGCCCGAACGAACTGGGCTTCGTCGAGCAGCTGGCCAAGCGCAACATGGCCCGGGCCATCAAGGACCCGGCGCTGCGGGCCAAGCTCACGCCCGACTACCGCATCGGCTGCAAGCGGATCCTGCTGTCCAGCGAGTACTACCCGGCCCTCGCGCGGCCCAACGTGGACGTCGTCGCGAGCGGCCTGGCCGAGGTGCGCGGCTCGACCCTGGTCGCCGCCGACGGCAGCGAGGCCGAGGTGGACGCGATCGTGTTCGGCACGGGCTTCCACGTCACCGACATGCCCATCGCCGAACGGGTCGTGGGCGCCGACGGGCGCACCCTCGCCGAGACCTGGAAGGACGGCATGGAGGCCCTGCGCGGCGCCTCGGCGGCCGGCTTCCCGAACTGGATGACGATCATCGGGCCCAACACGGGCCTCGGGAACTCCTCGATGATCCTGATGATCGAGTCCCAGCTGAACTACCTGGCCGACTACGTCCGCCAGCTCGACGTCCTGGGCGGCCGGGTCGCCCTCGACGCCCGCCCCGACGCGGTGCGCGGGTGGAACCACCGGGTGCAGGAGCGCATGAAGCGGACCGTGTGGAACACCGGCGGCTGCACCAGCTGGTACCTCGACGCCAACGGCCGCAACACCACCATCTGGCCCGGCACGACCGCCGAGTTCCGGCGCGCGACGCGCCGGGTGGACCTCACGGAGTACGACGTGCTGCGGGCCCCCGGGGCCGCGCGGAACGAGGCGCGGGGCGCGCGGAAGGCCGGGGTGGACGCGTGAGCCGTCTCCTCCCCGTCGCGTCCGGGCCCTACGCCCCGCCCGCCCCCGTGCGCGAGCTGACCGCCGTCTCCGCCGACGGGGCCCGGCTGCACGTCGAGATCCACGGGCCCGAGTTCGCGCCCGCCGTCGTCCTCGCCCACGGCTGGACCTGCTCGACCGCCTTCTGGGCGGCACAGATCCGCGAACTGGCCGCCGACCACCGGGTCATCGCCTACGACCAGCGCGGGCACGGCCGCAGCCCGGCGAGCCCGGCGTGCAGCACCGACGCGCTCGCCGACGACCTTGAAGCCGTCCTCGAAGCCACCCTCTCGCCGGGTGAACAGGCCGTGATCGCCGGGCACTCCATGGGCGGCATGACCGTCATGGCGGCCTCCGGACGGCCCGCCTTCCGGGCGCACGCCGCCGCCGTCCTGCTGTGCAGCACGGGCAGTTCGCAGCTGGTCGCCGCCTCCACCGTCGTCCCGATGCGGCCCGGACCGGTGCGCACCTGGCTCACCCGGCGGATCCTCGGCTCCCGCGCCCCGCTCGGGCCGGTCACGCCCCTGGCCCGCCGGATCCTCAAGTACGGGACCATGGGCCCCGGTTCGGTCCCGGACATGGTCGAGGCGTGCGCCCGGATCGTGCACGCCTGCCCCCGCAAGGTCCGGCACAGCTGGTCGCAGGTGCTCGACCTGCTCGACCTCGACCACGGCGTCCGGGAGCTGACCGTTCCCACGGCCGTCCTGGTCGGTACGGCGGACCGGCTTACCCCGCCGGCGCAGGCCCGGGCCCTGTGCGAGGCGCTGCCGGACTGCACCGGGTTCACCGAGCTGCCCGGCGTCGGCCACATGACCCCGATCGAGGCGCCGGAGCAGGTCACCGGGAAGATACGCGAACTCGTCACCACCCACATCGAGGCCGTAACGGAGGAGAGCGCATGAGCAGGGTGAACCTTGAGGGCAAGGTCGCCGTGGTGACCGGGGCGGCGCGCGGCGTCGGGGAGCTGCTGGCCCGCAAGCTGTCCGCACGCGGCGTGCGGATCGCCCTGGTCGGCCTGGAGCCGGACGCGCTCAAGCAGGTCTCCGCGCGGCTGCACGGCGACAGCGACCACTGGCACGCCGACGTCACCGACCACGAGGCGATGGCGCGGGTCGCCGAGGAGGTGAAGGAGCGCTTCGGGCGGGTCGACATCGTCGTCGCCAACGCCGGTGTGGCGACCGGCGGTCCGTTCGCCGACTCCGACCCGGAGTCCTGGCGGCGGGTGATCGAGGTCAACCTGATCGGCTCGGCCGTGACGGCCCGCGCGTTCCTGCCGATGCTGCTGGACAGCCGCGGCTACCTGCTGCAGATCGCGTCCCTCGCGGCGATCACCCCGGCGCCGATGATGACCGCGTACTGCGCCTCCAAGTCGGGCGTGGAGGCGTACGCGCACAGCCTGCGCGCCGAGGTCGGGTACCGGGGCGTGAAGGTCGGCGTCGGGTACCTGTCGTGGACCGACACCGACATGGTGCGCGGCGCCGACCAGGAGGACGTCATGCGGGAGTTGCGGCAGCGGCTGCCCTGGCCGTCCAACAAGACCTACCCGCTGGGCCCGGCCGTGGACCGGCTCGTGGCCGGGATCGAGTCCCGGTCGAGCCACGTCTACGGGCAGTGGTGGCTGCGCGGGATGCAGGGGGTGCGCGGCTACCTGCCCGGGCTCATCGGGACGGTCGGCCAGCGCGAGATGCGGCGGTTCGCCGACCGGCTGACGGGCATGCGAACGGGCCTGGTCGGAGCGGGTGGAGCGGCCGACGAACAGCAGCGCACTACCGTGCGTGACTGATCGACATGCGCAGCGTCACGACCCGTGTGAATCTGATCGAGCCAGATCCCCTCACCCCCAACGGGAGTGAACCCACATGGGTATGAAGGACCAGTTCCAGGAGAAGTCCGAGCAGTTCCAGAACCAGGCCCGTCAGAAGGCGGACCAGGCTCGCGAGCAGATGCAGGGCCGCGGCCGCCGGCGCGACGAGGACATGGACCCCTCGCAGCCGCAGCGCGACCGTGAGCGGGAGCGCGAGCACGAGGACCGCTTCGACCAGGACTACGACGCCTGACGTCGCGTGCTGAGCGGACCGGGGCGCCCCCGTGCGGGGCGCCCCTTTCCCCTGCGGGTCACGTCCTGGGCGGCAGCTTCGGACGGGAGCGGTCCGGCACGTCGCTGTAGGTCGGCGGTGTCGCGGGCGGGTCGGTCTCCAGCAGCCCCAGGGCGAGTTCGACGGCGTCGGCCAGCTGCGCGTGCCGCCCCTCGGCCCAGTCCAGCGGGGTGCGCAGGACGTCGATGTCGGGCGCGACGCCCCTGTTCTCCACCGACCAGCCGTAGGCGTCGAACCAGGCCGCGTTCATCGGCACCGTGATCACCGTGCCGTCGCCCAGCTCGTGCCGGCCGGTCATGCCGACCACCCCGCCCCAGGTGCGCTGCCCCACCACGGGCCCCAGCTTCAGCAGTTTGAACGCGGCGGTGATCATGTCGCCGTCGGATGAGGTCGCCTCGTCGGCCAGGGCCACCACCGGGCCGCGCGGCGCGTTCGAGGCGTACGAGACGGGCTGGGCGTCACGGGTCAGGTCCCAGCCGAGGATCGTGCGGCTCAGCGTCTCGACGACCAGCTCGCTGATGTGCCCGCCGGCGTTTCCGCGCACGTCCACGATCAGCGCGGGCCGGGACACCTCCATGCGCAGGTCCCGGTTGAACTGCGCCCAGCCCGAGCCGCCCATGTCCGGGATGTGCAGGTAGCCGCAGCGGCCCCCGCTCAGCTCCCGCACCACCGCCCGGCGTTTGGCCACCCAGTCCTGGTAGCGCAGCGGCCGCTCGTCGGTCAGCGGCACGACGGCGACCCGCCGGGGCGGACCCGCGCCCTCCGCGGGGGAGAAGGTCAGCTCCACCGTCGTCCCGCCCGCACCGGCCAGCAGCGGGTAGGGGCCCGCGTCCGGATCCACCGGGCGGCCGTCGACATGGGTGAGGACCGAGCCCTCCCGGATGCCCGTACCGGCGAGCGGGGAGCGGGCCTTGGAGTCGGAGGAGTCGCCGGGCAGGATCCGCTTGACCGTCCAGCCGCCGTCCCGGCGTACGAGGTTGGCGCCGAGCAGGCCCTGGTGGCGCTGGTAGTGCGGCGGGCCCTCGTTGCGCCGGGCGGCGGTGACGTAGGCGTGGGAGGTGCCCAGTTCGCCGAGCACCTCGCGCAGCAGGTCGGCGAACTCGTCCGGGGACGCGACCCCTTCGACCAGCGGACGGTACTGGTCCAGGACCCCGTCCCAGTCGATGCCGCACATGCCCGGATCCCAGAAGTGGGCCCGGATCAGCCGCCCGGCCTCGTCGTACGCCTGCCGCCACTCCGCCGCCGGGTCGACGGTGTGCAGGATGCGGCGGGCGTCGATCCACACCGTGGAGTCGGAGTCGCCCGGCTCGTCCGCCGGTACCGCGCGCAGCTCGCCCTCGTCGACGATCACCAGCCGGCTGCCGTCGCCGCTGACCGCGAACCAGTCCAGCTGCTGGGCGAGTTCGGTCTTCTTCGCCTTGGCGATGCCGAAGTGCTCCAGGGTGGGCCGGCCGCTGGTGTCGTCCGGGTTGGCGAACGTCTCGCCCAGCGCGCCGGAGATCGGCCAGCGCAGCCACACCAGCCCTCCGCCCGCCACCGGGTGCAGCGCCGAGTACTTCGAGGCGGCCACCGGGAACGGCGTGACCCGGCTTGCCAGCCCTTCGGCCTCGACCGTCACGGTCCCGCTCTCCCCGTTCCCGTCGTCCTCCACCGGGTCCAGGCCCCCGGCGGCCGGGCGGCCCTCGGGGTTCACCGCGAACGGCGAGGGCGTCGCCGAGGACAGCGGCACCAGGTACGGGCGGCAGCCCAGCGGAAAGGACAGGTCGCCGGTGTGCACGTCGTAGACCGGGTCGAAGCCGCGCCAGGACAGGAAGGCCAGGAAGCGGCCGTCGCGGGTGAAGACCGGGTTCTCGTCCTCGAAGCGGCCGTTGGTCACGTCGACGACGAACCGGTCCGTGATGCGGGCCAGCTTGATCTGCCGCAGCGTGCGTCCGATGCCCGGGTGCGACCAGGTCAGCCACGCCCCGTCCGGGGAGAACGCCAGGTCGCGCACGGGGCCGTTGACCGACCTGATCAGTTCGGTGACCTCGCCGTCGCCGTCCTCGGTGACGTCGACGAGGAGGAGCCGCCCGTCGTGCGAGGCGACCGCGAGGCGTTCGCCCTCGGGGTCGCAGACCAGCTCGCGCACCCGGCCCAGCGCGCCCGGCGAGAGCCGCCGGGGGGTGCGGTCGCCGCTCGCCCGGGGCAGGAAGGCGATCTCGACGGCGTCCTCGCCCCCCGCGTCCGTCACGTACGCCACCCGCCCGCTCGCGCCGAGCATCTCCGGCAGGCGCACCCGGACCCCCGGGGTGTCGGTGAGGGTGCGGGCGGGACCGTCCCGGTGGGTGAGCCAGTACAGGCTGCCGCGCACGACGACCGCGCTCGCCCGGCCGGTCTCGTCGACCGAGAGCCCGTCGACGTGCCGGGCGGCCGCCACCTGGTACGGGCGCCGCCCCGTGCGCGGCCCGTCCAGCCGTACGTCCAGCCGGCGCGGCTCGGAGGCCGCGGACAGGTCCTCCACCAGCCACAGGTCGCCCGCGCACTGGTACACCACCCGCGTTCCGTCGCTGGCGGCGTGCCGGGCGTAGAAGGCGTCGTGGTCGGTGTGGCGGCGCAGACCGGTGCCGTCGTGGGCGCAGGAGTAGAGGTTGCCGACGCCCTCGTGGTCGGAGAGGAAGGCGATCCGGCCGCCCACGAACATCGGGGAGTGCAGATGGCCGCCGAGGCCTTTGAGCAGGCGTTCGCCGTGCAGCCACAGCCGGCCCGTGGCTCCGCCCCGGTAGCGCTTCCAGGCGGCCGGTTCGTGCGGGGGCGTGCCGGTGAGCAGCAGCGTCCTGCGCTCCCCGTCCAGGTCGGCCACCTGGATGTCGGAGACCGGCCCCCAGGGCAGCTTGCGGCCCGGGTCGCCGTCGGGGCAGACCTTGTAGGCCCAGGTGAAGTAGGAGAACGGCTCGCCGTGCGAGGCGACGGCCAGGATCTCGCCGTCCGGGGTCCAGCCGCAGACCCGGGTGTCGGCGCTGCCCCAGTGGCTCACCTGCCGGCCCGGGCCGCCGTCCAACGGGATCAGGTGGACCTCGGGCACCAGGCTGCGCCAGCTCGTGCAGGCGAGATGGCGGCCGTCGGGCGAGAAGCGCGGGTGGCCCACCTTGGTGCGGTCGACGGTGAGCCGCCAGGCGCGGCCCGGGCCGTCGAGCGGCGCGAGCCAGAGGTCGTCCTCGGCGACGAAGCACAGCAGGTCGTCATGGAGATGCGGCAGACGCAGATAGGTCACCTGACCATGCTTTGCCCGGGTGTGGGCACCAGCAAGTTATGACGAGGCCGCCGCTGTGACGCAGCGCGCGTACGAAACGGTTTCGTTTCTGTGCGGAGTGCGCTATCTTCGTGGTGTACGAAACCGTGTCGTTCGGACTGGAAGGTGAGTCGGATGGCCGAGGTCGCCGCCGCGCGTCGCAGTCGGATCACTCCCGAGCGGGAGTCCGAGCTGTACGCGGCCGTGCTCGACCTGCTCCGCGAGGTCGGTTACGACGCCCTCACCATGGACGCCGTGGCCGCTCGCACCCGGTCCAGCAAGGCCACGCTCTACCGCCAGTGGGGCGGCAAGGCCGAGCTGGTGGCGAAGGCGATCCGGCACAACAAGCCGGGCAGCATCGCCGACGTCGACACCGGAACCCTGCGGGGCGACCTGCACGCCCTCACCGCACGTGAGGACGACTGCGCCATGCAGCAGAACGCCGCGCTGATGCGCGGCCTGTTCATGGCGGTGCACGGCAACCCGGATCTCCTCCAGGCGTTCAAGGAACTGCTCATCGAGCCCGAGATGGAGGAGTTCCACCGGGTGGTGCAACGGGCCGTCGACCGCGGCGAGATCCAGGCCGGCCGGCCGGCGCTGGACTACATCGTGCACATGCTCGTCGGTGCCTTCGCCACGCGCACGCTGATCGACGATCAGCCGCCCACCCAGGCCTTCCTCACCTCGTACATCGACGCCGTGGTCCTCCCCGCCCTCGGCGTCCCCACCACCGACTAGTCCCCTCAGCTGCCCTCCACCTGACGTCACCGCTCACGTCGTCGGGCTGATCACCCCTGCCCCGAAGACCCTCACGACCTGACCGGGAGTACGCCCTCGTGGCCACATTCCTCTATAAAATCGGCCGGCTCTCGTTCCGGCGGCGCCATCTCATCGCCCTGATATGGGTGGCCCTGCTGACCCTCGCCGGGGTCGGCGCGGCCGGCGCGCCCGTCGCGGGCAACAGCTCGTTCTCCATCCCCGGCACCGAGGCCCAGAAGGCCTTCGACCTGCTGGAACAGCGCTTCCCCGGCACCAGTGCGGACGGCGCCACCGCCCGCGTGGTCTTCAAGGCGCCGAGCGGCGAGAAGATGACCGACCCGGGCAACAAGGCGACGGTGCGGGAGACCGTCAAGGAGCTGGCCGACGGCTCCGAGGTCGCCCGCGTCACCGACCCGTACCAGGCGAAGGCCGTCAGCAAGGACGGCACGATCGCCTACGCGCAGGTGTCGTACAAGGTCTCCGGGATGGAGCTCGACGATGCCTCCAAGGACGCCCTGGAGGACTCCGCGCAGGACGCCCGGAAGGCCGGGCTGACCGTCGAGATCGGCGGTGACGCGCTGCAGGCGGTGCCGCACACCGGCTCCAGCGAGATCATCGGCATCGCGGTCGCCGCGGTGGTCCTCGTCATCACCTTCGGCTCGCTGGTCGCGGCCGGGCTGCCGCTGCTCACCGCGCTCATCGGCGTGGGGATCGGCGTCTCCACGATCACCGCCCTGGCGAGCGCGCTGGACCTGGGCACGACCACCTCCACCCTCGCGATGATGATCGGCCTCGCGGTCGGCATCGACTACGCGCTGTTCATCGTCTCCCGCTACCGTGCCGAGCTGGCCGAGGGCCGCGAGCGCGAGGAGGCGGCCGGCCGGGCCGTCGGCACGGCGGGTTCCGCCGTGGTGTTCGCGGGCCTGACCGTGGTGATCGCCCTGGTGGGCTTGTCCGTCGTCAACATCCCGATGCTGACGAAGATGGGCATCGCGGCGGCCGGCACGGTGGCCATCGCGGTGCTGATCGCCCTCACCATGATCCCCGCCCTGCTCGGATACGCCGGCCGCAAGGTCAGGCCGGCGGGGGAGAAGGGCAGGCTGTTCGGCCGGGCAAAGGCGCAGGACGGGCCCGCCAAGCCCAACCTGGGCAGCCGCTGGGCGAGCTTCGTGGTCCGCCGCCCGGTCGCGGTCCTGCTGCTCGGCGTCGTCGGCCTCGGCGCGGCCGCCGTCCCGGCCGCGAGCCTGGAACTGGGCCTGCCGGACGACGGCTCCCAGCCCACCTCCACCACCCAGCGCCGCGCCTACGACCTGCTGTCCGAGGGCTTCGGGCCGGGCTTCAACGGCCCGCTGATGGTCGTGGTCGACGCCAAGGACAGCGACGATCCGAAGGCCGCCTTCACCGCGGTCGGCGACGAGATCAAGGGCCTGAAGGACGTCGTCACGGTGACGCCGCCCGCGCCCAACAAGGCCGGTGACACCGCCACCATCACCGTCGTCCCCGGCTCCAAGCCGTCCTCCGTCACCACCGAGGACCTGGTGCACGGCATCCGCGACGCGGGCACGGACGTCAGGGCCGACACCGGCGCCAACGTCCTGGTCACCGGCAGCACGGCCATGAACATAGACGTCAGCCAGAAGCTCAACGACGCACTCGTGCCCTACCTGGTCCTGGTCGTCGGCCTGGCCTTCCTGCTCCTGATCGTGGTGTTCCGCTCGATCCTCGTCCCGCTGAAGGCGGCCCTCGGCTTCCTGCTGTCGGTGATGGCGGCGCTCGGCGCGGTCGTCGCGGTCTTCCAGTGGGGCTGGCTGTCCGGCCTCATGGGCGTCGAGCAGACCGGGCCGGTCATGTCGATGATGCCGATCTTCATGGTCGGCGTGGTCTTCGGCCTGGCCATGGACTACGAGGTGTTCCTCGTGACCCGGATGCGGGAGGCCTACGTGCACGGCGAGAAGCCGGCCCAGGCCGTGGTGACCGGCTTCCGGCACGGCGCCCGGGTCGTCAGCGCCGCCGCGGTCATCATGATCGCCGTCTTCGCCGGCTTCATCGGCTCCTCGGAGTCGATGGTGAAGATGATCGGCTTCGGCCTCGCGATCGCGGTCTTCTTCGACGCGTTCATCGTCCGCATGGCCATCGTCCCGGCCGTCCTGGCCCTCCTCGGCCGCAAGGCCTGGTGGCTGCCCAGGTGGCTCGACCGCGCCCTGCCGAACGTGGACGTCGAGGGCGAGGGACTGCGCTCCGCGTCCGACCGGGGCGACGGGGACAGGGCGCTGGTGCGCGCCTGACGGCACCCCGGAGAACCGGCCGGTGAGGCTCCGTGGGGACGGGGACCTCACCGGCCTCCTTCTGCTCTCCTCCGTTCGCCGCGCTCAGCCGTGCGGATGCAGCACGACCTTGGTGTAGCCCTCGATCCGCTTGTCGAACTTCTCGTACGCCGACGGGGCCTGGTCCAGCGGCAGTTCGTGCGAGACGACGAAGCTCGGGGTCGCGCGGCCCTCGATGATCATGTCCCGCAGCTGCCGGTTGTACCGCTTGACGTTGCACTGACCGGTGCCCATGCGCAGGCCCTTCTCGAAGAGACGTCCGACGGAGACCATCAGCATGCCCTTCTTGGCCTGGTCGTCCGGCCCGCCCGGGTCGCTCGGGACGTACAGGCCGGGCACGCCGAGCGCACCCGTCGGCCGGACCGTCTCGACGAGCGAGTTGAGCACGATCGCCGGTTCCTCGCGGTCCTCGCCCTGGGCCTGGGCCTGGTAGCCGACGGCGTCGACGCCCTTGTCCGTGCCCTGGCCGTCGGTGTGCTCCTTGATCTGCTCCGCCGGGTTGCCCTGCGTGAAGTCGATCGGCACGGCGCCGATCTCCTCCGCCTTCTGCAGTCGCTCCGCCACCCGGTCGACCACGAACACCTTGCTCGCGCCGCGCAGCATCGCGGAGTAGGCGGCCATGAGCCCGACCGGACCGCCGCCGTACACGGCGACGCTCTCACCGGGACGCACGTCGGCCAGTTCGTTGCCGTGGTAGCCGGTCGGGAAGATGTCGGCGAGCAGGACGAAGTCGGTCTCCTGCTCGGTGCCCTCCGGGAGTTTCAGGCAGTTGAAGTCGGCGTACGGGACGCGCACGTACTCCGCCTGCCCTCCCGTGTAGGGCCCCATCGCGACATAGCCGTAGGCGCCACCGGCGAAGCCCGGGTTCACGGTCAGGCAGAAGCCCGTGAGCCCCGCCGTACAGTTCCGGCAGAAACCGCAGGCCACGTTGAACGGCATGACCACCCGGTCGCCGCTGCTGAGCGAGGTGACCCCCTCTCCTGTCTCCTCGATGACGCCGAGGTTCTCGTGACCGAACACGATCCCCGGCTCCGCTGCGGTACGGCCCTCGTACATGTGCAGGTCCGAGCCGCAGATCGCGGTCGACGTGACCCGGACGATCACGTCGTTCGGGTGCTGAATCCGTGGATCCTCCACTTGCTCTATCGCCACCTCGAAGGGGCCCTTGTACACGACAGCCCTCATGGTCAAGCACCTCCATGTGCCGTGGCTCATATACCAGGCTGGTGCATGATGAGACGATTTGCACCAAGAGGAGAAAGGATCTATGGCCTTGTCACGACGTATCGGCACTCTGCTCGTAGCGGTCTCCGGCCTGTCCGGCCAGACCTACCCCGTGGGAACCCGCGTGGCCATCCGCGGCACCGGCCAATCCGTGGACGGCTTCGTCGACGGGGACTGGCTGCCCCTGGCGTGGTGGGAGTTCGCGGACGTCCCCGCGGAGGACGGCGCTGCCTGAAACCGGCTCGCGTGTCTGATACACGCACCGCTAGCGTGCCCGCATGACGACGACAGCCGCCACTGACGCCGACCGCTCCGGAGCGCACCCCCGGTTCGCCCAGGCCCTGCGAGACCTCGGACTCGACGAGCTCGAAGGGCGCGTGCGGCGCTTCCCCGAGGCCACTCGCACCGCCGCCGAGGCCGCCGCCGCGCTCGGCTGCGAACTGAGCCAGATCTGCAAGTCCCTGATCTTCGCGGCGGACGGGGTCCCCGTGCTCGTCCTGATGGACGGCGCCTCCCGCGTGGACGTCGAGCTCGTGCGCCGGGAACTCGGCGCGGAAAAGGTCACCCGGGCCCGGGCCGAGGTCGTGCGGGAGACCACCGGATACGCCATCGGCGGCGTGCCGCCCTTCGGGCACCGCACCAGGACCCGCGTCCTCGCCGACCGCTCCCTGCTCGCCCACGACGTCGTCTGGGCCGCCGCCGGGACGCCGTACACCGTCTTCCCGATGGCACCGCGTGACCTCGTCAGCCACGCCGGCGGCACCCTCGTGGACGTGCGTGAGCGCACCTCGTGACGCCACTGGTCACCGCCGCGGTCCTGCTCGCCGCCGTGACCCACGCCTGCTGGAACGCCCTCGCCCACAAGATCACCGACAAGCTGGCCGGCTTCGCGCTGATCTCGGGCGGCGGGCTGCTGATCGGGCTGGCCCTGGCGCCGTTCGCGGCGTTCCCCGCGGCCGCGGCATGGCCGTACCTGCTGGGCTCCGCCGTCATCCACATCGCCTACTACGCGCTGCTGATGAGGTCCTTCCGGCTGGGGGACTTCGGCCAGGCCTACCCCATCGCACGCGGCACCGCGCCCCTGGTCGTGACCGTGCTCGCCGCCCTGCTCGCCGACGAGGTGCCCGACGGCCGGGCCGCCGCCGGGATCGCCCTGGCCTGCGCGGGGCTGACCGGCGTCGCCCTGTGGGGGCTGCGCGGTCACCGGCCCGACTGGGCGGCGATCGGGGTGGCCCTGGCGACCGGGCTGACGATAGCGGCGTACACCGTGGTCGACGGGCTGGGCGTGCGTGCCTCGGGGTCCTCCCTGGGATACGTCGCCTGGCTGATGGCGGTCCAGGGGGCGGTGCTCCCGGGGTACGCCCTGTGGCGCTGGCGCGGGGGGACCGCGGCGGTCCTGCGCCCCTTCGCCGTGCTCGGGCTGGCCGGAGCGGCGCTGTCCGTCGCCGCCTACGCGCTCGTGCTGTGGGCCCAGACCCGGGCCGCACTCGCCCCCATCGCGGCCCTGCGCGAGTCGTCGGTCATCGTGGGCGCGGCGATCGGGGCCGTGTTCTTCAAGGAGCGGTTCGGGATGCCGAGGATCGCGGCGGCCGGGCTGCTCGTCGTCGGCATCGGGCTGATGCTGCACGCCGGGTAGGCCCTTGCGGGACGGGTGCGTCGGGCGGGTGAGGGGAGCACCCTGGAACTAGACGCTCCGGAGGTGATCCGCATGATGCACACGACGACGGGATGGCACGTCGAGCTGGAGTTCATGGAGGACGACCAGCACACCCGCGCGGCCGCGATGGTCCGCCTGCCCGACGGCTCCGAGGTCCGGGCGCACGGGCACGCCAGCCGGCACCGGTCCGACCCGAATCAGCCCCGGGTCGGGGAGGAGATCGCCGGGGCCCGGGCGCTCAACGAACTCGCCATGCGGCTGCTGACCAAGGCGCACGAGGAGATCGACCAGGCGTCCGGGCGGACCTCCCACCCGATCCACGTCTAGCGGGGCTCAGGAGGACTGCCGGCCCAGCACGTCCCGCACCGCCCGCACCAGCCCCTGCGCCCGCGGGTCCGCCGTCACCGTCTTGCGGAAGCCGTTGGTGACGTAGCCGAAGGCGATTCCCGTCTCCGGGTCGGCGAACCCGAGGGCGCCGCCGCGTCCCGGGTGGCCGAAGGAGCCCGGGGCGAGGAAGGGGGAGGCGGTGCCGTGCAGCATGTAGCCGAGGCCGAAGCGGGTGCCGACCACCAGCACCCGGTCCGGGCCCGCCGACTCCTCGGCCCGGGCCAGTTCCACCGTCTCCGGGGTGAACAGCCGGGCGGCACCGGCGGTGTCGCCGATCAGCGCCGCGTAGAAGCGGGCCAGTCCGTCCGCCGTCGCGACGGCGTTGGTCGCGGGCAGGGCCGCCGCGAGGTAGGCGGGGTCGTTCTGCTCCGGGAACGGGGTGATGGCGGCGAAGGCGCGGCGGGTGAGGGACTCCGGGTCCCCGTAGGCCTCGGTGACCGAGCGCTTGGGGCGGGCGCGCAGCCCGCCGGCCGGCTCGGGGCCCTCGACGCGGCCCACGCGCCCGACCCGCCCCGCCTCCGCCGCCGGCAGGCCGAGCCACAGGTCGAGCCCGAGCGGGCCGGTGACCTGCGCGGCCAGCCACTCGCCGGTGCCCTGGCCGGTGACGCGCCGCACCAATTCGTCGACCAGCCAGCCGTAGGTCAGCGCGTGGTAGCCGTGGTCGGTGCCCGGCTCCCAGACCGGGGCCTGCGCGGCGACGGCCGCCGGGCCCCGCAGCGGGTCGAGGGCTTCCTGGGGAGTGAGGGGCCGGTCCAGGACCGGGAGCCCGGCCCGGTGGTTCAGCACGTGCCGGACCAGCACCCGCTCCTTGCCCTGCGCCTTGAACTCCGGCCAGTAGTGCCCCACCGGCGCGTCCAGGTCCAGCAGCCCGCGCTGGCGCAGCAGCAGCAGGACGGCCGCCGCGACGCCCTTCGTCGCGGAGCGCACCACCTGGGCGGTGCCCCGCTCCCAGGGGGCCGTGCCGTCGACGTCCTTCGTGCCGGCCCACAGGTCGACGACCGGGCGCCCGCCCCGCAGCACGGCGACCGCCGCGCCCCGCTCCCCGAGGGACTCGAAGTTCCGCACGAACGCTTCCCTGACCGGCTCGAAGCCCTCGGCCACTGTGCCGTGCACGTCCACGTCCGTACTCCTCCTCGTTCCGCCGGTTCGCTCCCCTTCACCCAAGCAGGATGGTCACGTCGATGTTCCCGCGGGTCGCGTTCGAGTAAGGGCAGACCTCGTGGGCCGTCTCCACCAGCCGCGTCGCGAGGTCGGGGTCGACGACCGGCAGGGAGACGGCGAGGGCGACCGCGAGGCCGTAGCCGCGCTGCCGGTTGGGGCCGATGCCGACCTTCGCGGAGACCGTGGAGCCGGTGAGGTCGTAGCCCTCGCGGTTGCCGACCAGGATCAGGGCGTTGTGGAAGCAGGAGCTGTAGCCGGCCGCGAAGAGCTGTTCGGGGTTGGTGCCGTTGCCGTCGCCGCCGAGCTGCGGAGGCATCGCGACCTTGAGGTCGAGCCGTCCGTCCTGGCTGGTGACGTAGCCCTCGCGGCCGCCGTGGGCGGTGGCCTCGGCGACGTACCTGATCTTCGTGGGCCGGGTGTCTCCGGTGGTTTCGGCGGTGGCAGCGGTGGCTTCGGTCATGGCGGGCCTTCCCCAGGAACAGATGCGCGCAAGTACATCGCGCACAAGGTACTGACCAGTAACCTGCCGCGGGCGCCAGGGGGTGGGCAACCGGGGGTAACCCGACTGCGGGATCAGCGGGCCCGGTCCGCCGCCGCGTCCGCCCGCTCCGCCAGCAGTCCCAGCTCCGCGCGCAACCGCGCGACCTGGGCCGCGTCGAGGCCCGTGGCGGCGAGCAGCGCCCCGGGCACGCGGGCGGCCCGCTCGCGGAGCTCCTCCCCGCGCCCAGTCACCGCCACGCGCACCGACCGCTCGTCCCGCACCGACCGCGCACGCCGTACCAGACCCGCCGACTCCAGCCGCTTCAGCAGCGGCGAGACGGTGCCGTAGTCGAGGCGCAGGGCCGCGGCCAGTTCCTTGACCGAGGTCTCGCCGCGCTCCCAGAGCACGAGCAGGACGAGGTACTGGGGATAGGTGAGGCCGAGGTCGTCGAGGAGCGGACGGTAGGCGGCCGTCACCGCGCGCTGGGCGGCGTACAGCGCGAAGCACAACTGCTGGTCCAGCAGCAGCGACGCGTCGCTCTCCTCGTTCGTCACGCGCCCATTGTCACGGACGGGCGGGCGCGGCCGGCACGGAACGCGGATCGAAGCCGAACGGCAGCTCCAGGCGGTGCGCCCGCATCAGCTCATCGTCGGAGAGCAGCTCGGCGGTCGGGCCGTCCGCCGCGATCACGCCCTCGCTGAGGACCAGGGAGCGCGGGCACAGCTCCAGCGCGTAGGGGAGGTCGTGGGTGACCATCAGCACCGTCACGTCCAGCGAGCGCAGGATGTCGGCCAACTCGCGGCGGGAGGCGGGGTCGAGGTTGGAGGAGGGCTCGTCCAGGACGAGGATCTCCGGCTCCATCGCCAGCACGGTCGCGACGGCCACCCGGCGGCGCTGCCCGAAGGAGAGGTGGTGCGGCGGCCGGTCCTTGAACTGCGCCATGCCGACCCGCTCCAGCGCCCGGTCCACGCGCTGCTCCAGCTCCGGGCCCTTCAACCCGGCCGCCGTCGGCCCGAACGCCACGTCCTCGCGGACCGTCGGCATGAACAGCTGGTCGTCCGGGTCCTGGAAGACGATGCCGACCCGGCGCCTGACCTCGGCCATGTTCCGCTTGTCCACCGGCAGCCCGGCGACCCTCACCGTGCCGGCGCCGCCGGTGAGGATGCCGTTCAGGTGCAGCACCAGGGTCGTCTTGCCGGCGCCGTTCGGCCCGAGCAGGGCGACCCGCTCACCGCGGGCGATCGAGAAGTCGACCCCGAACAGGGCCTGGTGCCCGTCGGGGTAGGCGAAGGCGAGGCCGGAGACCTCAAGGGAAGCAGTCACAGGGTCCATCCCAGCAGACAGACGGCGAGAGCGGCGCCCGGGAGGGCGAGCGCGTACGACCACTGCGCCCGGGACGCGCTCACCTCGTCGATGACCGGCATGGAACCGGCGTACCCGCGGCTGAGCATGGCCAGGTGCACGCGCTCACCACGCTCGTAGGAACGGATGAACAGCGCGCCCGCCGACTTGGCGAGCACGCCCCAGTGGCGCACGCCCCGCGCCTCGAAGCCGCGCGACTCCCGGGCGATCCGCATGCGCCGCATCTCGTCCGTGACGACGTCGCCGTAGCGGATCATGAAGGACGCGATCTGCACGAGCAGCGGCGGGAGCCTGAGCCGCTGCAGGCCGAGGAGCAGTTCGCGCAGTTCGGTGGTGGCGGCGAGCAGGACGGACGCGGCCACGCCGAGCGTGCCCTTGGCGAGCACGTTCCAGGCGCCCCACAGGCCGTTCACGCTCAGGGACAGCCCGAGCACCTCGACCCGCTCGCCCTCAGCCACGAACGGCATCAGCACCGCGAACGCCACGAACGGCACCTCGATCAGCAGCCGCCCGAGCAGGAAGGCGGCGGGCACGCGCGCGACGTACGCCACGACCCCCAGCAGCACGGCGTACAGCCCGAACGCCCACATGGCCTCCCGCGGTGTCGACACCACGACCACCACGAAGGCGAACACGGCGGCCAGCTTGGTGTGCGGCGGCAGGCCGTGCACGGGCGAGTGCCCGTGCCGGTAGAGCTTGTGCGCGTGCCCGGCACCCATGTCAGACGCTCTTCGCGGTGGACCGCTCCACGGAGGGCTGCTCCACGGCGGACGGCGAGGTGTCCGCCGTGCGCCGGCGGCGAACCGCCCAGAACACGCCCGTGCCCGCGACCACCGTCACGCCCACGCCGATGACCCCGGCCAGCCCTCCGGACAGGCGTGCGTCGTCGACGTCCTTGACGCCGTAGTCGGCGAGCGGGGAGTCCGCGACGGTGTGCTCCTCGGCCTTCTTGTCGATGCCGTGGTCGGAGGCGACCTTCTCCAGGCCGTCCGGGTCGGCGGAGGCGTAGAAGCTGACGAATCCGGCGAGGACGAGCGAGGTGACCAGACCGGTGATCCACAGCGTGCGCCGTGAGGCGCGTGCGGCGACGGGCGCGGGCTCGGTGCCCGGTACGTCGACGAGTTCGCCGTTCACCCGCAGCTTCAGTTTCTGCTCCAGCCCGCGCGCCCCGTGCACGAGGTCCGGCCGTACGGCTACGACGGCACCCACCGTCAGCGAGGTGATCACGGCCTCGCCGAGGCCGATGAGGACGTGCACGCCGACCATGGCGGTGGCGACCTTGCCGATCGAGACGTCGGTGGTGCCGCCGACGGCGTACATCAGCGTGAAGGCCAGGGCGGCGGCCGGCACGGACACCAGGGCGGCGACGAAGGAGGCCGCGGTGACCGAGCGGCGGGAGCGGGGCAGCACCTTCACCAGGCCGCGGAAGAGGGCGTAGGCCACCACCACGGTGACGATCCCCATGTTGGTGATGTTGACGCCGAGCGCCGTCAGACCGCCGTCGGCGAAGAGGATGCCCTGCATGAGCAGCACGACGGAGACGCACAGGACACCCGTGTACGGGCCCACGAGGATCGCGGCCAGCGCACCGCCGAGCAGATGGCCGCTGGTCCCCGCCGCGACGGGGAAGTTGAGCATCTGCACCGCGAAGATGAACGCCGCGACGAGACCGGCCAGCGGCGCCGTGCGCTCGTCGAGCTCACGCCGTGCGCCGCGCAGACTCACGGCGACGGCGCCCGCGGCGATCACACCGGTGGCCGCAGAGGTGGGGGCGTTGATGAATCCGTCAGGTACATGCACCGTTCGATGATGTGGCTAGATGCGAACGATATGCAAGAGCGTCCTCCTCGTTTTATCTCATCCGTGATATGTGCGCCTCAAGGGGTGCAATCCGGAAAATATGCGACATTGGAGAGGGGGCCGACGCACTTTCTCTCCGGAGACAACGCACGGTGAAGGGACCGTCCGATGTCCGTAGTCGAGCAGTACGCGCGAGCCCACATCGTCACGGACGCGGCGGTTCCGTTGACCGACGAGCTGGAGTCGATACCGGTCACCCTGCGGTACGACCCCGAGCACGACCCGCGCCTCGTGCGCATCGCCCTGCCCGGGGCCGGGGGGCGGGAGTGGGCCTTCGACCGCCGGCTGCTGGAGGAAGGGCTGCGGGCCCCCGCGGGCAGCGGCGAGGTCCGGGTGTGGCCCTGCGGCCGGGTGCAGGCCATCGTGGAGTTGCACTCCGCGCAGGGCGTGTCGGTGGTGCAGTTCGAGCGGCAGGCGCTGCTGCGGTTCCTGCGGCGGACGTACACGGCCGCCGTGGAACCGGTGACGCACTAGCCCCGGGGCCCGGGGCTCAGCCGCCCGCCTTCAGCAGGGCCGCGACGATCGGGCCGGCCGTGGAGCCGCCGTGCCCGCCCTGCTGGACCACGCCCGCGGCCGCCAGGTCGTTCCGGTAGGCCGTGAACCAGCCGTTGGGCTTCTTCTGCCCGTCGACCTCGGCGGACCCGGTCTTCGCGCCGACGTCCCCGCCGACCCCGGCCATCGCCTCGGCCGCCGTGCCGGCCGCCGCCGTGTACGCCATCAGCTCGCGCAGCTGGGACAGCGTGCCCGCCGACATCGTGCGCGAGGCCGTCGCCAGCCTGCGCCCGTCCACCTCCGGGGAGACCAGGTAGGGCTGGCGGAAGGTGCCGGCCTTCACGGTCGCCGACACCGACGCCATGTTCAGCGGGTTCATCCGCACCCCGCCCTGCCCGATCAGCGAGGCACCCATCTGGGCCGCCGACTGCACCGGCACCGCACCGTCGAAGGACGGCACCCCGATCGCCCAGTTGTTCAGCCCCAGGCCGAACACCTGCTGGGCCTGCCTGGTCAGGTCGTCGTCCTTCAGCTTGGGCGCCTGGCTGATGAAGGCCGTGTTGCAGGAGCGGGCGAAGCTCGCCTTGAACGTGCCGTCCTTGATCTCGAACTTGTCGTCGTTCTGGAACTTCCAGTGCCCGTACGTGAAGTACTTCGGGCACGGGTGCTTCTTGTCCGCCGAGGCCAGGCCCTTCTCGATCAGCAGCGACGAGGTGACGACCTTCATCGTGGAGCCGGGGGCCAGGGAGCCCTGGAAGGCGGTGTTGAAGCCGGGGGAGGCGTTGGCGGCGGCCAGGATCTCGCCGGTCGACACCCGCACCACGGCCACCGAGGACCGGGCCTTCTTCGCCACCTGCTTCTCGGCGGCGGCCTGGAGCGCCGGATCCAGCGTGGTCTTCACCGTGCCCGGCGTGCCCTCGCTCAGCTCCAGCAGCGTCTTGTCGGACAGGTCCTTCGCCTGGGCGGCCTTCCCGCGCACGACTCGCAGCTCGATGCCCGCCTTGCCGCCGGCCTTCTTGCCGTACTTCTCGCGCAGGCCGTCCAGGATCGGGCCGATCGAGGCGTACTTCTCCTTGGTCAGTTCGCCGCCGTCGCGGTCGAGCGCCTTGACCGGAGGCGTGCCCGCCTCGCCGGTGACCAGCCGGTCGCCGTCCCTCAGGTCGGGGTGGACGACCGCCGCGTGCCAGTCGACCAGGGGCTTTCCGTCACTCGCGCGGCGGACGACGGTGAGGGCGCCGGTGTACGCCAGCGGCTTCTCGGTGCCCTTGTAGGCCACCGTGCCCCTGACCGAGAACGGCACCCTGTCGCCGGTGCGCACGCCCGGGGTGAGGGTGACGTCCTTGACGCGGGCGTCCTTGGTGTAGCCGGTGAGCAGGGCCCGGGCCGCGGCCGGGTCGTCGGTGGCGGCCGCGGCCTGCGGGAGCTTCCCGGACTGCCAGGCGGTGAGGAAGGCGCGGGCGGCGGTGGTGACCTCGGTGGCCGACAGCGGCCCGGTCTTCACCTCGGGCTTGCCGTCCGAGGACGCGCGGGTCCCGTCGTCGGCCGCGGCGCCACCGCCGTACAGCGCGTAGGCTCCGGCCCCGGCACCCACGACGACCACGGCGATCATCCCGCCGATCACGGCGGGACTCGTCTTCCGTCGCTCGGCGACGCGCCTTCTGTTGCCCACTGCTGTTCTGTCCTCCGTGAATCCCCAGGGTCCCCGTCGCCCTCAGCCGTCCCAACGACGGCCACCACCCTAGAGTCCCGTCCGGCACAGGTGAGATCAGCCACCCGTTCGTAGCACGGCTGCGACAATCGGCCCGGCCGCGTCGCCGCCGTGCCCGCCCTCCTCGGTCATGGCCGCCGCCGCGATATCGCCCCGGAAGCCGGTGAACCAGCTGTTGGACTTCGCGTTGCCGTCGACCTCGGCCGATCCGGTCTTGGCGCCGATGTCGCCGGTGAGCCCGCGCATGGCCTCCTGCGCGGTGCCCCGGGTGGCGGTGAGCCGCATCATCTGCTTCAGCTGGGCGGCGGTGCTCGCCTTCAGGCCCTGCGCCCGGGCCAGCCGGCGGTCGTCCAGACCGGGCGGGACGAGGTAGGGCTGGCGGAAGGTGCCGGTGATGGCGGTGGCGGTCACCGAGGCCATGTTCAGCGGGCTCATCTGCACCTGCCCCTGCCCGATGGCGCCGGCCGCCCGGTCCGGGCCGCCGGCCGCCGGGACGCTGCCGTCGAAGGAGGCGATGCCGGTCCTCCAGTCATCCCGCCCCAGCCCGAAGCGCTGTTCGGCCTCCTGGGCCAGCGAGGCGTCGGTGAGCGGCTCCTCGTCGATGAGCTTGACGAAGGCGGTGTTGCAGGAGCGCATGAAGCTGTTGGCGAGCGTGGCGTTCTCGTTGGGCGCCATGCCCGTCAGGTTCTTGAACGTCTGGCTCTGCCACACGGCGGTGTCGGGGCAGGGAGCCGGGCCGTTCATCGAGGTCACGCCGTTGTCGATGAGCATGGCGGCGGTGATGATCTTCATCGTCGAGCCGGGTGCCGCCTGGCCCTGGAAGGCCGCGCTGAAGGCGTCCGTGCGGTGGTTGGCGACGGCCATGACCTCGCCGGTGCTGGGCTTGACCGCCACCACCGAGGACTGGGCGAACCGCTTGACCGCCTGCTCGGCCGCCGCCTGGGCGCTCGGGCTGATCGTGGTGGCGAGCTTGCCCGGCCTGCCCTCGGCGAGGGTGAGCAGCGGGGTGTCGGGAGCGTTCCCGGCGGTGTGCCGGACGACCAGTTCGACGCCGGGGGTGCCGCCGGCCTTCTCGCCGTACTTGTCGCGCAGGGCGTCCAGGACCGGGCCGAGGGAGGGGTACTTCTCCTTCGTCAGCTCGGAGCCGTCACGGCCCACGGCCTCGATGGGCGGGGCGGCCGACTCCTCGGTGACGAGGGTGTCGTCCTTCCTCAGCTCGGGGTGCACGACGGACGGCCGCCAGTCGACCAGGGCCCGGCCGGTGGTGATCCCGCGCACGACCGTCAGCCGGCTCTGGTAGCTCAGGGGCTTGGACTTCCCGTCGTAGGCCACCTTCGCCTTCACCGTGAAGGGCACGGTGGTACCCCGGGCCGCACCCGGCGTGATCTTCACATCCCTGATGTGCGCCTCGTCCTCGAAGGCGGTCAGCAGCTGCTCGGCGGCCGCGTCGTTGTTGGTGTACGACGCCGCCGTCGAGACCGCGCCCTGCTCCCAGGCGGCGAAGAACCTGTCGGTGGTCCTCTCGACCTCGTCCTTCCCGGGCGGCCCCGACTTCTTCTCCGCGGCCACCCCGCTGCCGCCCCCGTCACCGTTCAGCGCACTCATGATGTTGTAGGTGCCGTATCCGGCCCCGCCCAGCATCACCGCGAACACGCCGCCTATGGCGGCGGCCTTGACCCCTTGCCCATTGGGCCGTCCCCTCCCCGTGCGAGCCTCACGCGGTCCTTTGAACGCGTTCAGAAGCTCGATCCGTGAGCACTCTAGGCGCACGGGGCGACACAAGGCGCAGCTGATTCGATTACTTGACCGAATAACGGCTCAGACCCAGGTGTCCAGCCACATCCGCGACCGCCAGTCGTCGATCGGGACGGCCTGGCCGGTGTACAGGGGCCAGAAGTAGATGAAGTTCCAGGTGATCAGCAGGACCAGGACGCCCGCGGCCGTGGCGCCCGCGACGCGGCGGGTGTCCGAGGAGCGGGGCGGTCCGGTGATCGCGCCCAGGAGCATCGCCACCGCCAGGCACAGGAAGGGCAGGAAGACGACGGCGTAGAAGAAGAAGATCGTGCGCTCCTGGTACATGAACCAGGGCAGGTAACCGGCCGCGATGCCGCAGGCGATGGCGCCCGCGCGCCAGTCGCGGCGGAAGAACCAGCGCCACAGCACGTACAGCACAGCGAAGCAGGCGACCCACCACAGCAGGGGCGTGCCGAGGGCCAGGACCTCGCGGGCGCACTTCTCGCCGGCGTCGGAGGGGCAGCCGTCCTTGCCGGGCGCCGGGGACTCGTAGAAGTACGACACCGGGCGGCCGAGGACCAGCCAGCTCCACGGGTTGGACTGGTAGGTGTGCGGCGAGGACAGCCCGACGTGGAACTCGTACACCTGGTGCTCGTAGTGCCACAGGCTGCGCAGCCAGTCGGGCAGGAAGGTCCAGCTGCCGCCCTTGCCGTCGGTCGCGGCCCAGTTGCGGTAGTAGCCGCCCGAGCCGTTCGTCGCGGAGAGGATCCAGCCGGTCCAGGAGGCGAGGTAGGTGACCAGGGCGACCGGCACCGTGGCGAGGAACGCCAGGCCCGTGTCGCGGCGCAGGACCGCGCTGTACGGGTGCCGCGCACCGGCGACCCGGCGCGAGGCGACGTCCCACAACACCGCCATCAGGCAGAACGCGGCCAGGATGTACAGGCCGTTCCACTTCGTGCCGATGGCCAGCCCCAGCATCAGGCCCGCCGCCCAGCGCCAGGGGCGCCATCCGAGGCGGGTCGCCTCCGCGGCGTGCCGGTCGGGCCGGACCCGGCCGTCGGGGTCCGCCGGGAGCGCGGCGGCGAGCCGCTCGCGGGCCTTGTCCCGGTCGACCAGCAGACAGCCGAACGCGGCCAGCACGAAGAACATCAGCACGCCGTCGAGCAGCGCCGTGCGGCTCATCACGAAGTGCAGGCCGTCCAGCGCCATCAGCGCGCCCGCCAGGCAGCCCAGGAACGTGGAGCGGAACAGCCGGCGGCCGATCCGGCACAGCAGCAGCACCGACAGCGTGCCGAGCAGGGCCGTCATGAACCGCCAGCCGAACGGGTCGAACCCGAACAGCAGCTCGCCCAGCCCGATGACGTACTTGCCGACCGGCGGATGCACGACGTACGCCGCGTCGGTCGGGAGCCGGACGTTCCCGCCCGACGACAGGACCAGGTCGTTGGCGTTCTTGGCCCAGTTGACCTCGAAGCCGCGGTGGACGAGCGCCCAGGCGTCCTTGGCGTAGTACGTCTCGTCGAATATCACCGCCCTGGGGCTGCCCAGGTTCCAGAACCGCAGCACCCCCGCCAGCAGCGTGACCAGCAGCGGGCCGATCCAGCCCGACCAGCGCACCAGCCGCCCCGCCTGCTTGTGCGGGACGCCGAGCGCCGCCCACAGGCGCGGCGAGGGCTCGGTGTACGGCGGCACCAGGCGGTCACGGACGTCACGGGCGTCGCTGCTGGGCTGCCCCTGGTAGCCGAAGCGGCGCAGCCGCTGCTGCCAGGGCGGCCGCTGCTCGTGCGGCGCCTGGCCCTGCGGGGTGTCCGTGGAGGACGCGGTACTGGTCACCGCGCCATCGTAGGGAACCGTGCTGTGTGAGTCCCGTGCATGGCCGGTATGCGTCCGCATCCTCCGCCCCTGGGAGGAGTGCGCGTCTCCCGCCCCTGGGAGGATGGGAGCGTGATCGGAACCCTCGTACTCGCAGGCACCCCCATCGGCGACATCGCGGACGCGCCGCCCCGGCTCGCCGAGGAACTGGCCGGGGCCGACGTGATCGCCGCCGAGGACACACGGCGGCTGCGCCGGCTGACCCAGGCGCTCGGCGTCACGCCCAGGGGCCGGGTGGTGTCGTACTTCGAGGGCAACGAGTCCGCGCGGACGCCGGAGCTGGTCGAGGAGCTGGTGGGCGGGGCGCGGGTGCTGCTCGTCACGGACGCGGGGATGCCGTCCGTGTCCGACCCGGGGTACCGGCTCGTCGCGGCCGCGGTCGAGCGGGACGTGCGGGTGACGGCCGTGCCCGGGCCGTCCGCGGTGCTCACCGCGCTCGCGCTGTCGGGGCTGCCCGTGGACCGGTTCTGCTTCGAGGGGTTCCTGCCGCGCAAGGCGGGGGAGCGGCTCGGGCGGCTGCGCGAGGTGGCCGGGGAGCGGCGGACGCTCGTGTACTTCGAGGCGCCCCACCGGCTGGACGACACGCTGGCGGCGATGGCCGAGGTCTTCGGGGCGCGGCGGCGGGCCGCGGTGTGCCGGGAGCTGACCAAGACCTACGAGGAAGTGCGGCGGGGCGGGCTCGGCGAGCTGGCCGACTGGGCCGCGCAGGGTGTGCGCGGGGAGATCACCGTCGTGGTGGAGGGGGCGCCGGAGCAGGGACCGGAGGACGTGGGGCCCGAGGAGCTGGTGCGGCGCGTGCGGGTGCGGGAGGAGGCGGGGGAGCGGCGCAAGGAGGCGATCGCCGCGGTGGCGGTGGAGGCCGGTGTGCCCAAGAGGGTTGTCTTCGATGCCGTGGTCGCCGCGAAGAACGCGACGGGCTGACCGGGTTCGAGGTGGGGCCCGGGGTGCTCGCGGGGCGCAGGTGGTGTGGGGTTGACAGCCTGGTTCCCCGCGCCCCTGACGGGGCGTCGGCCACCTCCTGAGCAGGGCGCTTGTCATTTGAGCGGGCGCCCCATGCGGGGGTAAAAGCGCCGGGGGCCCAGGGCAAGGGACGCCCAAAACGGGGCCAACAGTCGACAGGTCTGCTGCCTTCGGACCGGCTGAGGAGTCCACTGGACCGCGAGGGCCGAACCGCTCTCACGCCTCAGCGGAACCAGGAGCCGGCATGAGTGAGATCGCAGGGCGGACCGTGCTCCGCGCCGGTGCGACCGCCGTCGTCAACGAGTCCTACTCCTTCGCCTGCATGCGGTGCGGGCACGGGTGGGAGCAGTCGTACGAGATAGAGCACCACACGGACGGCACGGGCCACGAGTTCGTCCTCTACGTCGCGGACGGCAAGATCGTGCCCTCCCCGCTGAGCAGGCCCGCCTGCCACAACTGCGACGGGCATGTCGTGCGCATCATGCGGCCCGGGCGGGTCGCGTCGGCGCGTGACGCGGCGCACCGGTCCCACCGCGTGCCGCCGCCCGCCGGGCCCGTCGAGGCGCCCACCCCGGAAGCCGAGGGCCTGGCCGAGCCGCACGCGCAGCACCACTGGCACCTGTCCGACCTGCTGCACCCCTTCCAGCGCAAGGTGAGCTGACCTGTCCGGCTCTCCTTGCCGACGCCCTCCCCGCTCCTCCCCCGCCGGGGAGGGCGTCGCCCTTTCGTAGGATCGGGGCATGCCTTCGAACGACTCCGACAAGCACGCCGCGCCCCCGCTGCCGGAACCCCTGCGGGTGCCCGTCGCCGACTCCCACACCCATCTGGACATGCAGTCCGGCACGGTCGAGGAGGCGCTGGCCAAGGCGGCGTCGGTCGGGGTGACGACGGTCGTGCAGGTCGGCTGCGACCTGAAGGGCTCCCGCTGGGCCGCCGACACGGCCGCCGCGTACGAGGCCGTCCACGCGACGGTCGCCCTGCATCCGAACGAGGCGCCCCGGATCGTCCACGGCGACCCCGACGGCTGGTCGCGGCAGGGCGCGCGGGCACCGGGCGGGCAGGCGGCCCTGGACGACGCGCTCGCCGAGATCGACCGGCTGGCCGCGTTGGAGCAGGTCAAGGGCGTCGGTGAGACCGGCCTCGACTACTTCCGCACCGGGCCCGAGGGCAAGGACGCGCAGGAGCGGTCGTTCCGCGCCCACATCGAGATCGCCAAGCGGCACGGCAAGGCCCTGGTCATCCACGACCGCGAGGCCCACGCCGACGTGCTGCGCGTGCTGAAGGAGGAGGGCGCCCCCGAGCGGACCGTCTTCCACTGCTACTCCGGCGACGCCGAGATGGCCGGCATCTGCGCGAGCGCGGGCTACTTCATGTCCTTCGCCGGCAACGTCACCTTCAAGAACGCCCAGAACCTGCGGGACGCGGTGGCGGTCGCCCCGCTGGAGCTGCTCCTCGTGGAGACGGACGCGCCCTTCCTCACCCCGGCGCCCTACCGCGGGCGGCCCAACGCCCCCTACCTCGTGCCGCTCACCGTGCGGGCGATGGCCGCCGTGCGCGGCGTCGACGAGGACGCCCTGGCCGCGGCGCTCGGGGCGAACACGGCACGCGCGTTCGGTTACTGACCCCCGCGGCCACCGCGCCGCCCGGCTGTACGACTGTGCGTAGTCGCGTCGCTTTGGAGAGTGACGACCGCTCCGCTAGGTTCTGGGGCCTGATCCGGACCCCTCTGGACCCCTCGGCCCCTGGAGCGTGTCGGCGTGAGCAACGCGCGGTACGAGACGTACGAGACGTATGGCCCGGCCTACGCGGATCCCGTGTACGGCGGTTTCGACGCGCCGCCCGCCGATCCGCACAGCGCCGACACGCTGGGCTACGGGACCCCCGGGGCGCCGGGTGCCCACGAGGACACCTACCGGCCCGCCTACGAGACGCCGCCCCTGCCCGGGCTGCCCCGCCAGGGCGTCGGCGGCCCGGACGGGCAGGCGGCAGCCGCGTTCCCCGAGGAGCCGGAGCCCACCACTCCGGGAGGGCGCGCCGCAACACGCGCCGCATCACGCGCCGCAACACGCGCCGCATCACGCGCCGCAACACGCGCCGCGTCCCGTGCGGAGTCCCGCGCCGAACCGCGCGCCGAATCGCGCGCCGCGGCGCGCGTCGGCTCGCACCGCAGGCCCGCGCGCCGGCGGAAGGCGCGGTACGCCGAGCGCCCCGACAGCCCTCTGCGGCGGCTGCTCCCGCAAGCCCTGGTCGTCGCCTTCCTCGCGGGTGGCACCACGGCGTTCGTCGCCAAGGACAAGGCCGTCGAGCTGAACGTCGACGGCAAGGCGCGCACCCTGCACACCTTCGCCGACGACGTCACCGAGCTGCTCGCCGAGGAGGGCGTCGAGATCGGCGCCCACGACGTGGTGGCGCCCGGCCCCGGCACGGAACTCACCAGCGGCGACGAGATCGCCGTGCACTACGCCCGCCCGGTACGGCTCACCCTCGACGGACACCGGCGCCAGGTGTGGACCACCGCCCGCACGGTGGGCGGGGCACTCCGGCAGCTGGGGGTGCGCCAGGAGGGCGCGTACGTGTCCACCTCGCGCTCCCGGCGCATCGGCCGCGAAGGGCTCGCGCTGGACGTGCGCACCGAACGCACGGTCACGATCATGGCGGACGGCCGGGCCCGCACCGTCCGCACCAACGCGGCGACCGTGCGGGAAGCCGTCGAGGAGGCCGGCATCACCCTGCGCGGCCAGGACGCCACGTCCGTCCCGCAGGGCAGCTTCCCGCGCGACGGGCAGACCGTCACCGTGCTGCGCATCACCGCCGGCAGGGAGGTCCGCGAGGAGCCGATCCCCTTCCAGGTGCGGTGGACGGAGGATCCGGAGCTGTTCCGGGGCACCGAGGTCGTGGACCGCGCGGGCGAGCCGGGCCTGCGCCGGATCACCTACTCCCTGCGCACGGTCAACGGCGTCAGACAGAAGCCGCGCCGGATCGGGGCCGAGGTGGTGCGCGAGCCCCGTCCGCAGCTGGTCAGGGTCGGCACCAAGCCGCGCCCCGCCTCCGTGCGGAGCGCCGACCACCTCGACTGGCAGGGGCTCGCGGCCTGCGAGTCAGGTGGCCGCCCCGACGCGGTCGACCCCTCCGGCACCTACGGCGGCCTGTACCAGTTCGACACCCGGACCTGGCAGGCGCTCGGCGGCCGGGGCCGCCCCCAGGACGCCCCGGCGGCGGAACAGACGTACCGGGCGAAGAAGCTGTACGTGCGACGCGGGGCGAGCCCCTGGCCGCACTGCGGGGGCCGGCTGCGCGGGTAGGCGGGCCCAAAACCCCCGTACCCTTGTCCCCGTGACCAGCCCCGCCCACGACGCCCTCCTCGGCCCCGCCGACATCCGCGAACTCGCGGCGGCCCTCGGCGTACGCCCCACCAAACAGCGCGGACAGAACTTCGTCATCGACGCGAACACCGTCCGCCGCATCGTCCGCACCGCCGAGGTCCGGCCCGAGGACGTCGTCGTCGAGGTCGGCCCGGGGCTCGGGTCGCTCACCCTCGCACTGCTGGAGGTCGCCGAGCGGGTCACGGCCGTGGAGATCGACGCCGTCCTCGCCGCCGCGCTGCCCGCCACCATCACGGCCCGCATGCCCGAGCGCGCGGAGCGGTTCGCACTGGTCCACTCCGACGCGATGCACGTCGCCGACCTGCCGGGCCCCGCCCCGACCGCGCTGGTCGCCAACCTCCCCTACAACGTGGCCGTCCCGGTCCTGCTGCACATGCTCGACAGGTTCCCGAGCATCGAGCGCACCCTGGTGATGGTCCAGGCGGAGGTCGCCGACCGCCTCGCCGCCGCCCCCGGCTCGAAGGTGTACGGCGTCCCGTCGGTCAAGGCCAACTGGTACGCCGAGGTCAAGCGCGCCGGAGCCATCGGCCGGAACGTCTTCTGGCCCGCGCCGAACGTGGACAGCGGCCTGGTCTCCCTGGTGCGCCGGACCGAGCCGATCAGGACCACCGCGTCGAAGGCCGAGGTGTTCGCCGTGGTCGACTCGGCCTTCGCCCAGCGCCGCAAGACGCTCCGGGCCGCTCTGGCCGGCTGGGCCGGTTCCGCGGCCGCCGCCGAGCAGGCCCTCGTCGCCGCCGGGGTCTCGCCGCAGGCCCGGGGCGAGTCCCTGACCGTCGAGGAGTTCGCGCGCATCGCCGAGCACAAGGCGAACCGGTACCAGGAGAAGGAGACCGCGTGAGCGTCACGGTCCGCGTCCCCGCCAAGGTCAACGTCCAGCTGGCGGTGGGCGCCGCCCGCCCCGACGGCTTCCACGACCTGGCCAACGTCTTCCTCGCGGTAGGCCTCTTCGACGAGATCACCGTCACCCCCGCCGACGAACTGCGCGTCACCTGCGAGGGCCCCGACGCCGGCCAGGTCCCCCTGGACCGGACGAACCTGGCGGCGCGCGCGGCGATCGCGCTGGCCGAGCGGTACGGCCGCAGCCCCGACGTGCACGTCCACATCGCCAAGGACATCCCCGTCGCCGGTGGCATGGCGGGCGGCAGCGCGGACGGCGCCGGCGCCCTGGTCGCCTGCGACGCGCTCTGGCAGACCGGCGCCACCCGCGAGGAACTCCTGGAGATCTGCGCCGAGCTGGGCAGCGACGTGCCGTTCAGCCTGGTCGGCGGGGCCGCTCTCGGCGTCGGGCGGGGCGAGCGGCTGACGCCCCTGGAGGTCGGCGGCACCTTCCACTGGGTGTTCGCCATGGCCGGTCGGGGCCTGTCCACCCCGGCCGTGTTCCGCGAGTTCGACCGGCTCGGCGAGGGCAGGGACATCCCCGCGCCCGTCGCCTCGCGGGAACTGATCGCCGCACTCGCCAAGGGCGACCCGGACGCACTCGCCGCCACCGTCACCAACGACCTGCAGCCCGCGGCCCTGTCCCTCTTCCCGGAACTCGCCGGCACCCTGGCCACGGGCCGCGCCGCGGGCGCCCTCGCGGCCCTGGTCTCGGGCTCCGGCCCGACCACGGCGTTCCTCGTCCGCGACCCCGAGTCGGCGGCCGCGGTGGCGCAGGCCCTGGTGGCGTCCGGGACGTGCCGCACGGTGCGCACGGCGTCGGGCCCGGCACCCGGGGCGACGGTGGCCGGGCGTTGATGACGTGCGGCGGGGATGCGCTGGTCGCGCTCACCCACGACGAGTCGCAACCGGTCCGCGTCTGCGCCGTTTCCGGCCTGGCCCACCGCGACGATCCGCGCCGCGTCGAGGCCGAGCACCGGATCGGCCCTGCGGACCCGGAGCTGCCGTTCGACGAGAGGCTGCTGGACGTCCGGCGGTACCAGCGCCGTCAGGAGACCACCGCCCCCTCCTGAACACGCCGGCCGGAGCACCCCGCGGCCCGACTACCCTGGAGGGTCGATCCATCCCCCTCGTCAGGAGCGAAATGGCCGTCAACCTGGTCAATGTCGAGAACGTCAGCAAGGTGTACGGCACCCGTGCCCTGCTCGACGGTGTTTCCCTCGGCGTCTCCGAAGGGGACCGCATCGGCGTCGTCGGCCGCAACGGCGACGGCAAGACCACGCTGATCCGGATGCTCGCCCGGCTGGAGGAGGCCGACACCGGGCGCGTCACGCACTCCGGAGGCCTGCGCACCGGCGTCCTCACCCAGCACGACTCCCTGGACCCCGAGGCCACCGTCCGCCACGAGGTCATCGGCGACCTGGCCGACCATGAGTGGGCCGGCGTCGCCAAGGTCAGGGACGTGCTGACCGGCCTGTTCGGCGGGCTGGACCTGCCGGGGTTCCCCAAGGGGCTCGACACGGTCATCGGGCCGCTGTCCGGCGGTGAGCGCCGCCGCATCGCGCTCGCCAAGCTGCTCATCGAGGAGCAGGACCTGCTCGTCCTGGACGAGCCCACCAACCACCTCGACGTCGAGGGCATCGCCTGGCTCGCCCGGCACCTGCAGAACCGCCGCTCGGCGCTCGTCTGCGTCACCCACGACCGCTGGTTCCTGGACCAGGTCTGCACGCGCATGTGGGACGTCCAGCGCGGCTCCGTCTACGAGTACGAGGGCGGCTACTCCGACTACGTCTTCGCCCGGGCCGAGCGCGAGCGCATCGCCGCCACCGAGGAGACCAAGCGGCAGAACCTCGTCCGCAAGGAGCTGGCCTGGCTGCGCCGCGGCGCCCCGGCCCGTACGTCCAAGCCGCGTTTCCGGGTCGAGGCGGCCAACGAGCTCATCAAGGACGTGCCCCCGCCCCGGGACAGCAGCGAGCTGATGCGGTTCGCGTCCTCGCGGCTCGGCAAGACCGTGTTCGACCTGGAGGACGTCACCGTCCAGGCGGGCCCCAAGGTCCTGCTCAAGCACGTCACCTGGCAGCTCGGGCCCGGTGACCGGATCGGACTGGTCGGCGTCAACGGCGCGGGCAAGACGTCCCTGCTGCGGGCCATGGCCCAGGCGGCCCGCACCGACGGGGAGGCCCAGCCCGTGGGCGGCCGCGTCCGCGTCGGCAAGACGGTCAAGCTGGCCTACCTCTCCCAGGAGGTCGCCGAACTCGACCCGAACACGCGGGTGCTGGAGGCCGTGCAGCAGGTGCGCGAGCGCGTCGACCTCGGCAAGGGCCGGGAGATGACCGCCGGGCAGCTGTGCGAGACCTTCGGCTTCAGCAAGGAGAAGCAGTGGACGCCCGTCGGCGACCTCTCCGGCGGTGAGCGCCGCAGGCTGCAGCTGCTGCGCCTGCTCATGGACGAGCCCAACGTCCTCTTCCTCGACGAGCCCACCAACGACCTCGACATCGAGACGCTGACCCAGCTGGAGGACGTCCTCGACGGCTGGCCCGGCTCGATGATCGTCATCTCCCACGACCGGTTCTTCATCGAGCGCACCACCGACCGGGTGTTCGCGCTGCTCGGCGACGGCACCCTGCGGATGCTGCCGCGCGGCATCGAGGAGTACCTGGAGCGACGGCAGCGCATGGAGGAGGCCGCGGCCGCCTCCGTCCCCGCGCCGCAGCAGTCGGCCGCCCCGGACAGGAGTGCCGCCGACCAGCGCGCCGCCAAGAAGGAGCTGCAGAAGATCGAGCGGCAGCTCGACAAGGTCTCCGAGCGCGAGACCAAGCTGCACGCCCGGATCGCCGAGAACGCCACGGACTTCGCGAAGGTGGCCGAACTGGACGCCGAGCTGAGGGAATTGGCCGGTCAGCGCGAGGAGCTGGAGATGCGCTGGCTGGAACTGGCCGAGGACGCGTGAAGGGTGCGTGAAGGCGCATAACGGCGGCATCACGGGCCGGTCCTCCCTTGGGAACAGGGGGTGAGACGGCCCGGTCCGCCGTGGGAACGGGGTGATAGAAAGAGCCGTCTTGGAACTTCATGAAGCGACTCTGAGCCCATCGCGTACCTCAGGGCGTGGCTAAAAATGAGTGAAACGGGGGGAGCGACTGATGACTCAGCCGCCCAGTCAGCCACCGCACGGTGGTTTTGGAGCACCGCAGGACCCGCCGCCGCAGGGCGGTGGTTTCGGGGCGCCGACCCCGCCGCCGCCCCAGGGCCCGCCCCAGACCCCACCGCCCCCGCAGGGCCCGCCGCAGCCCGGCTACGGCTACCCGCAGCAGCCCCCGCAGCAGCCCGGCCCCTACGGCCAGCCCGGACCGTACGCCTCCGGCCCCTACGGGCAGCCGCAGCCGGGCCCGTACGGCCAGCCGCAGCAGGCCGGCCCGTACGGCCAGCCCGGTTACGGCTACCCGCAGCAGCCCCACTTCCCGGGCGCGCCGGGCACCCCGCCGCCGGGCGGCTCCCGCAACCCCTTCAAGGGCAAGCCGGCGATGATCATCGGTGCGGCCGTCGCCGCGCTGCTGGTCGTTGGCGGCACCGTCTGGGCGGTCACCGGCGGCGACAGCGGCGAGGGCGAGAAGAAGCCGGTCGCGCGGCAGAGCGACGACCCCAAGGGCGACGCCTCCGCGCCGGTCAACCCCGGTGACGGTGACGGCGACGGCGGCGAGGACCCGGAGAACCTCAACGAGGGCCGCCAGGCCGGCGAGGCCAAGGTCCTCTGGTACAAGGAGGCGCCCGACGCGCCCGGTTCCGGCGCCGACGCCCCCGGCATGTGGATCACCGACAAGACGGTGGTGAAGGCGGCGTACAAGCAGCTCCTCGCCTTCGACGTCGGTGACGGCAAGCCCACCTGGGACACCATCACCTTCCCGCAGAAGATCTGCGCGACGACCCCGCAGAAGACGGCCGACGACAAGATCGTCGTCGCCTACATGAGCGGCAGCAGCGACCGCGCCAAGTGCAACCAGCTGCAGGAGATCGACCTCGACACCGGCGAGAAGGGCTGGACGGAGAAGGTCGCCGACGGCGCCCTGTTCGACTCCACCCTCTCCGTCGAGCTGTCCCTGACCGGCACGACGCTGATGGTGGGCCGCTCCCAGTCCGGCACCGCCTACGACGTGACCAACGGCGACAAGCTCTTCGACAAGAAGCGCTACGGCGACTCCTGCTTCCCCTCCGCGTTCGCCGGCGGCGAGAAGCTGATCGCCGTCTCCTCCTGCGGCGCGGGCACCGGCAAGGAACACGACGAGGTGCAGGAGCTCGACCCGAAGACCGGCAAGGCCAGGTGGACCCAGCCGTTCGACAAGGGCTGGCGGGTCGCGCGCACCTACTCGGTCAGCCCGCTGGTCGTCTACAGCACCAACGAGGACAAGAAGGCCTGGAACATCTCCACCTTCACCTCCGGCGGCAAGTTCCGCTCCCAGGTCGGCTTCGACGAGGACTTCGCCCCCGAGTGCGGCTGGGCCATCCTGGAGCGCGACCTCCAGGGCTGCCAGGGTGTCGCCGTCGACGGCGACACGCTCTACCTGCCGACCGAGGCGACCACCGGCGCCAACGAGATCGTCGCGGTCAACCTGGCCGACGGCAAGGAGAAGTGGCGGGTGAAGTCCCCCTCCGACGAGTCGATGCTGCCCATGAAGGTCGAGGGCGGCAAGCTCATCGCCTATGTGCAGCCGTCGTACGACGCGGGCGGCCAGATCATCGCCATCCCGACCGGCGGCGGCAGCCACAAGCCGGCCAGGCTGCTGCAGAACCCGCAGGGCGCGGCGGACATCGAGGACGGGTTCTTCTCCAAGGACATCGACTGGGTCGACGGACGTTTCTACATCTCCACGACCCGGCTGAGCGGGAACGACGACACGAAGGAGAAGTTGATGCTCGCCTACGGCAAGTGATCCTTCCCCTCCCCGCACGCCCTTCGCCGCCCGTCCCCTTCCCCGAGGTGCTCACGTCATGACCCAGCCCCCGCCGCCGCCCCAGCAGCCCCCGCAGGCGGGCGGGTTCGGGCCGCCGCAGGACCAGCCCCAGCCCCCGCAGACCCCGCCGCCCGCCGGCGGGCCGAACCTCGGCAAGGCGCCCGAGCCGGGGTACGGCTACCCGCAGGCCCCGCAGACGCCCCCGCCGGCCGCTCCGCCGCAGCAACCGCAGCCGGGGTACGGCTATCCGCAGGGCGTCCCCCAGCCGGCCCAGCCCCCGCAGGCCCCGCCCGGCTACGGCTACCCCGGTCAGCAGCCGGGGCCGTACGGGCAGCCGCCGACGGTGCCCTACGGGCAGCCGGGATACGGGCAGCCGGGATACGGACAGCAGCCCGGGTACGGCTACCCGCAGGTCACCGTGCCGCTCCAGCCGCAGTCCGGACAGCCGGGCGGCGGCGGGAAGTTCAACGCCCAGGTGGCCATCATCGTCGCCGCGGTCGTGGCGATCGCCCTGATCATCGGCGGCGGCGTCTGGTACTCCTCGTCCAAGGACGACGGCAAGAAGGACGACACGGCCAGCTCCGGCGGCGGCACCGGCGGCACGACCGAGGGCAAGGGCGGCACCTCCTCCGGCGGCAAGGAGAAGGCACCCGACGACCCCGCCGCCAAGGTCCTCTTCCAGGTCCCGATGCCCGAGGTGAAGAACGACAGCACGGTCGTCGTCTCCGGCTCGTGGCTCACCGGCAAGGCGTACGTCAAGAGCGGCATCGCCGAACTCGTCGGCTACGACCGCACCGAGGGCGGCAAACTCTGGTCGATCCCGCTGGACGGCCCGGTCTGCCAGGCCAGCCGGCACGTCACCGACGACGGCCTGACGGCGATCCTCTACCAGCCCGCGATGCCGACCAAGGCCGATCCCTCGCACGGGTGCAGCCAGATCGCCCTGATCGACCTCGACGCGGGCAAGAAGCTGTGGACCAAGACGGTCGAGGTCGGCGGCGACCCGGTCACCTTCGACAACGTCACGATCAGCGGCAAGACCATCGCCGTCGGCAGCACCAGCGGCGGCGCCGCCTACGACGTCTCCGGCAAGCTGCTGTGGAGCCCCAAGCCGAGCGACTCCTGCTACGACGCCGGGTACGGCGGCGGCGAGAAGCTGGTCGCGGTGCGCAAGTGCGGCTCGTACGAGCAGCGGCAGCTGCACATCCAGACCATCGACCCGAAGTCCGGGAAGGTGATCTCGGAGTACAAGATGGCCGAGGGCATCGAGTACGCGAGCGTCGTGTCGACCAACCCGCTCGTGGTCGCCGCCGACGTCGGCGACTCGGCGGGCGACGGCAGCGGCATCTCCGACTTCTTCTCCATCGACAACAAGACCGGCAAGCTGCGCACCCGGATCTCCGCGCCGGGCGAGCAGTTCGCGGCCCGCTGCGAGGGCATCACCCGCATCGAGTACTGCAACCAGCTGGCCGTCGGCAACGACCGGCTCTACCTGCCGACCGAGGAGCACGACGGCACCGGCAAGTACAGCCAGACCAACGAGATCGTCGCCTTCGACCTCGCGACCGGCAAGCAGACCGGGCAGCGGGCCGACGCCGGCGACGGCTACACGATCTCGCCGCTGCGCATGGACGGCGGCAACGTCATCGCCTACAAGCGCCCGCCGTACGACAAGGGCGGGCAGATCGTGAGCATCGACGGGGGCAGCTTCAAGCAGACGACCCTGCTGGAGAACCCCGCGACGGACCAGGTGCGGGACGTGGAGACCAGCATGTCGCCGGACTACTCCGAGTTCCTGTTCGGCGACGGGCAGCTGTACATATCCAAGGTGTACGCGAGCAAGCGGTCCGCCGGGCTGGACAAGGAGTACCTCGCGGTCGGCTTCGGCACGAGCTGATCGTCTTGTGATCGTTTACTGATCGACCGATGGCCGGTGCGGTCCCGTCCCTTCAGGGGCGGGACCGTTCGCGTTTGGCCCGGTCAACCTCGAATGAGAGGAATTTCGGCGATCCGGGGCGATTCTCGCCGGTAGGGGGAGCGCAACGTCGAACAAGCGTGTAGCTTCCGGGGGCATGAAGGCGGGGGAGCCGGGGGGCTTCCATGGGGGGACTGGGTGACTGGGGGGTTGCTCGATGGGAGTGCGGCTCATGGTGGTCGACGACCACCGACTGCTGGCGGAGGCGCTGGCCTCGGCGCTGAAGCTGCGGGGGCACCGGGTGCTGGCCGCGGCGGCGCCGGCCGCGGGGGCGGCGGAGCTGGTGATCACGCGGGCGCCCGAGGTGTGCCTGCTGGGGACGGCCACGCCGGCCGAGCCGGGGATCTTCGACCCCGTGGTGAAGATCAAGCGGGAGCGGCCGCAGGTGGCGGTGCTGGTGCTGGGCCCGGTGCCGAGTCCGCGGGGCATCGCGGCGGCGTTCGCGGCGGGGGCCTCCGGCTACGTGCGGCACGATGAGCGCATAGAGGGTGTCGAGCGGGCCATCATGAAGGCCCGGGCGGGGGAGGCGGCGGTGGCGCCGCAGCTGCTGCAGGGGGCGTTCGGTGAGCTGCTCAACCCGGCGGCGCAGCCGGACGACGAGGGGCAGCGGCTGCTGTCGATGCTCACGCCGCGGGAGGTCGAGGTCCTGGTCCGGGTCGCGGACGGCGAGGACACGCGGGTCATCGCGGCGGGCATGGGCATCGCACCGTCCACGGCCCGCACGCACGTCCAGCGCGTCCTGATGAAACTCGGCGTCGGCTCCCGCCTGGAGGCGGCGGCCCTGGCGGCCCGCACGGGCCTGCTGGACCGGGCGGGGCCGGTACGGCGGGAGCCGCGAGAGCGGTGACCGTCTGACGCCGGGTGGGGGTGCGGCTTCGTCTGACGGTGGGTGGGGGTGCGGGGCCTTCGCCTGACGGTGGGTGGGGGTGCGGGACCTTCGCCTGCGCGCCGGTGGTGGGGTCGGGGCCGCGCCGGGGGGTGTCCGTCCTCGGAACGGCGCGATGGGGTTGCGAACCGACTCGCTCTCCGTTGACGCGCCAACCGCTGCGGGCGGACACCCCCCGACACGGCCCCTTGCGTCGTCCGGCGGGTGGCGGCGGGCGGGGGCGGGCGCCCAGTCCCGCTGAGCTGCGGGCATGTGTGCCGCTGGGGGCGGCACCCACGCCGAGCACCTGACGACGGCGGGTTACTCCACCCGCTCGTCCCCCTCCGGCTCAACCCCGGGCGGCGGCGGAGCCACCGGCCTCAGCTTCAGCCACACCAGGAAGAACAACCCCAGCGCGAGCATCCCCAGCCCGGTCCACAGGTTGATGTTCACCCCCTCGGCCTTGTCGATGTCGGCGTCGGACGCCGTCAGCCCCGCGATCGTGACGATCACGCCGTACACCACGAACAGCCCACCGATGATCCGCCGGATGTCGAACAGCCGCGCTGCGGTCGCCGACTTGCCCTGCAGCTCGGTGACTTCCCGCTGCACGTCCTTCTCGGAGTAGAACTCGGACATGTTCTGTCAGCCTTCCTGGGTCAGAACGAGAACGGGATGTAGCAGGCCGCGGCCAGGATCACCGCGCCCCAGCCGAGCAGTGCCGGCTTGCGGTACCAGGCCTCGTCCCCCGGCGCCGGCGGCTCCGTCATGCCGGGCGAGGTCGTGCCGTAGACCAGCCCCTGGAGCTCCTGGGCGGGCTTCGGCGCGGTGAACAGCGACACCGCCACCATGACGACCGCGCCCGCGACGAATCCCGCGATCGCCGAGACGAAGTTGGCGCCCTGGTCGGAGGGGATGTCGATGATGTCCTGCTTGTAGAGGACGAAGTAGTTGACCATCGCCGCGGTGGTGCCCGCGAGCAGTCCCCAGAAGCCGGACTTCATCGACGCCCGCTTCCAGAACATGCCGATGATGAAGACGACGAACATCGGCACGTTGAAGAAGGAGAACAGCGTCTGGAGGTAGCTCATGATGTTCGAGAAGGACGACGCCAGGAACGCTGTGCCGATGGAGGCCATGACGCCGATCGCGGTGATGATGCGGCCGAAGCGCACGTAGTACTCGTCCTCGCGGTCCCGGACCACGTACTTGGCCCAGATGTCCGTCGTGAACACCGTGTTGAACGACGACACGTTGGCCGCCATGCCCGCCATGAACGCCGCGAGCAGGCCGGTGACGGCGATGCCGAGCACACCGTTGGGCAGCAGCTGTTCCATCAGGTAGGGGATCGCGTCGTTGTACTGCAGGTCGGAGCCGGCGGTGCCGATCTTCGGGACCAGGACGGCGGCGACGAGGCCCGGGATCATCACGAGGAACACGATGAAGATCTTCGGGAACGCGGCGATCAGCGGGGTGCGCTGGGCCGCCGAGAGGTTCTTCGCGGACAGGGCGCGCTGCACCTCGGCGAAGTTCGTCGTCCAGTAGCCGAAGGACAGGACGAAGCCGAGGCCGAGGACGATGGTCAGCCAGTTCGCGCCGAGCGGGTTGTCGCTGCCGATGCCCGTGCCGCCCCAGGCGGTCATGAAGTCGCCGCCGCGGGACTCGGTGAGGGAGTCGGACAGGCCGTCCCAGCCGCCGACGCTCTTCAGGCCGAGCACGGTGATGGGGATGAGGGCCGCCAGGATCACGAAGAACTGGAGGACCTCGTTGTAGATGGCCGAGGAGAGGCCGCCGAGGGTGATGTAGGCCAGGACGAAGAAGCCGGCGACCACGATCGCCACCCACTCCGGCCAGCCCAGCAGCGCCTCGACGACGATGGCCAGGGCGTAGAGGTTCACGCCGGCGATGAGGATGGCGGCGAAGGCGAAGAGGACCGAGCTGAGCAGGTGCGCCGCCTTGTCGAAGCGCAGCAGCAGGAACTCGGGGACCGAGCGGACCTTGGACCCGTAGTAGAAGGGCATCATGACCAGGCCCAGGAAGACCATGGCCGGGATGGCGCCGATCCAGTACCAGTGCGTCGTGTAGACGCCGTACTGGGCGCTGTTGGCGGCCATGCCCAGGATCTCGGTCGCGCCCAGGTTGGCGGCGATGAACGCCAGACCGGTGACCCAGGCGGGCAGGGAGCGGCCGGAGAGGAAGAAGTCGAGGCTGGTCTTCACCGAACGTCTGGCGGCGAAACCGATGCCCAGGACGACGACGAAGTAGATCCCGAGGATGGTGTAGTCGAGCCAGTTGGTGGGGAGCCGTAGCTCGGCTGCCAGGAATGTGGGGGTTTGCATGAGCCCTCGCTTTGTCGCGCGAACCGATACCTCGCGGAATCTACGTGTCCGCGTTCAGCAATTGAACACGTCGGGTGATGCTCTTTGTTGGATTGTGATGTTGACGGTTGAGAGGAGTGGTGTTTTGATATGTTCGGTTATGTTTGAAGGATGAGGAGTCCGGCGTGAAGAAGACCTCGACCCGGCTGGCCGACGGTCGCGAGCTCATCTACTACGACCTGCGTGACGACAGCGTGCGCGGTGCGGCCGACCGCCGACCGCTGGAGCGCACCGTCACCACGTCCGGGATCCGCCGCGACCCCCTGCTCGGCGACTGTGTCGCCATCGCCTCCCACCGCCAGGGGCGGACCTACCACCCCCCGGCCGACGAGTGCCCCCTGTGCCCCTCCGAGGGCGACCGGCTGAGCGAGATCCCCGACTCCTCGTACGACGTCGTGGTCTTCGAGAACCGCTTCCCCTCGCTCGCCGGCGACTCGGGCCGCTGCGAGGTCGTCTGCTTCACCTCCGACCACAACGCCTCCTTCGCCGGCCTCTCCGAGGAGCAGGCAGGCCTGGTGCTGGACGCGTGGACGGACCGTACGTCGGAGCTGTCCCATCTCTCCTCCGTCGAGCAGGTGTTCTGCTTCGAGAACCGGGGTGCCGAGATCGGTGTGACGCTCCAGCATCCGCACGGGCAGATCTACGCCTACCCCTTCACCACCCCGCGCACCGCCCTGATGCTCCGCTCGGTCGCCGCCCACAAGGAGATGACGGGCGGTGAGAACCTCTTCGACGCCGTCCTGGAACGCGAACTCGCCGGCGAGCGGGTCGTCCTGGAGGGTGACCACTGGGTGGCCTTCGTGCCGTACGCGGCGCACTGGCCGTACGAGGTGCACCTGTACCCCAAGCGCCGCGTGCCCGACCTGCTCGGTCTGGACGAGGAGGCACGCACAGAGTTCCCCAAGGTCTATCTGGAACTGTTGAGGCGCTTCGACCGGATCTTCGGTGAGAACGAGCCCCCGACGCCGTACATCGCGGCCTGGCACCAGGCCCCGTTCGGCGCGCTGGAGGAGTTCGACGGGGTCGTGCGGGAGGACTTCGCGCTCCACCTCGAGCTTTTCACCATCCGCCGCACTTCCGGCAAGCTGAAGTTCCTCGCGGGTTCCGAATCCGGCATGAACGTGTTCATCAACGACGTGCCGCCGGAGCGCGCGGCCGAGCGACTGCGAGAGGTAGCGAGTTCATGAGCGGGAAGTACCTGGTGACGGGCGGCGCGGGATACGTCGGCAGTGTGGTCGCCCAGCACCTGCTGGAGGCCGGTCACGAGGTCGTCGTCCTCGACAACCTCTCCACGGGCTTCCGCGAGGGCGTCCCCGCGGGGGCCGCCTTCGTCGAGGGCGACATCCGCGACGCGGCCAAGTGGCTGGACGCGTCCTTCGACGGCGTCCTGCACTTCGCGGCGTCCTCGCAGGTCGGCGAGTCGGTCGTGAAGCCGGAGAAGTACTGGGACAACAACGTCGGCGGCACGATGGCCCTGCTGGCCGCGATGCGCGAGGCGGGCGTGCGCACGCTGGTCTTCTCCTCCACGGCGGCGACCTACGGCGAGCCCGAGCAGGTCCCGATCGTCGAGTCGGCGCCCACCTCCCCGACCAACCCGTACGGCGCCTCCAAGCTCGCGGTCGACCACATGATCACGGGTGAGGCGGCCGCCCATGGCCTCGGCGCGGTCTCGCTGCGCTACTTCAACGTCGCCGGTGCCTACGGCGAGTACGGCGAGCGCCACGACCCCGAGTCCCACCTGATCCCCCTGGTCCTCCAGGTCGCCCAGGGCCGCCGGGACGCGATCTCCGTCTACGGCGACGACTACCCGACGCCGGACGGCACCTGCGTGCGCGACTACATCCACGTCGCCGACCTGGCCGAGGCCCACCTGCTGGCCCTGAAGGCCGCCACCCCCGGCGAGCACCTGATCTGCAACCTCGGCAACGGCAACGGCTTCTCCGTCCGCGAGGTCATCGAGACGGTCCGCCGCGTCACCGGCCACCCGATCCCGGAAGTGGTCGCCCCCCGCCGGGGCGGCGACCCGGCGGTCCTGGTGGCGTCGGCCGCCACGGCCCGCGAGAAGCTGGGCTGGAACCCGTCCCGCGCGGATCTCGCGGCAATCGTCGCGGACGCGTGGGACTTCGCGCAGCGGCGCGGCAACTAGAACGTACGGAAGGGTCAGGGGTCAGGCATGAGCGAGGCTGTGGCGGAGACGGTCGCCTCCCGGTTCAGCGAGCTTTACGGCGCCGAGCCGGACGGGGTGTGGGCGGCGCCGGGCCGCGTCAACCTCATCGGCGAGCACACCGACTACAACGACGGCTTCGTGATGCCGTTCGCCCTGCCGCACCAGGCGGTGGCGGCGGTCGCACGCCGTGCGGACGGCGTGCTGCGGCTGCACTCGGCGGACGTCGAGTCAGGCGTGAGCGAACTCCGGGTCGACGACCTCGCCCCCGGGTCGGACAAGAACTGGACGGCGTACCCGGCGGGCGGGGTCTGGGCGTTGCGCGAGGCCGGCCACGCGGTGACGGGCGCGGACATCCACCTCGCCTCCACCGTCCCCTCCGGCGCGGGCCTGTCGTCGTCGGCGGCCCTGGAGGTCGTGATCGCCCTGGCCTTGAACGACCTGTTCTCCCTCGGCCTGCGAGGCTGGCAACTGGCCCGCCTGTGCCAGCGCGCCGAGAACGTCTACGTCGGCGCCCCGGTCGGCATCATGGACCAGACGGCGTCGGCGTGCTGCGAGGCCGGGCACGCGCTGTTCCTCGACACCCGCGACCTCTCCCAGCGGCAGATCCCCTTCGACCTGGCGGCCGAGGGCATGCGCCTGCTGGTCGTCGACACGCAGGTCAAGCACTCCCACAGCGAGGGCGAGTACGGCAAGCGGCGCGCGGGCTGCGAGAAGGGCGCGGCCCTGCTGGGCGTGGACGCGCTGCGCGACATCCCCTACGGCGAGCTGGACGAGGCCCTGGCCCGCCTCGGCGACGAGGAGGAGGTCCGCCGCCTGGTCCGCCACGTCGTCACGGAGGACGAACGCGTCGAACGGGTCGTTGCCCTCCTGGAATCCGGCGAGACCCGCGCGATCGGCCCGGTCCTGGTCGAGGGCCACGCCTCCCTGCGCGACGACTTCCGCATCTCCTGCCCGGAGCTGGACCTGGTCGTCGACACGGCCCTGGCGGCCGGCGCCCTGGGCGCCCGCATGACCGGCGGCGGCTTCGGCGGCTCGGCGATCGTCCTGGCGGAGGAGGGGGACGTGGACGCGCTCACGAAGGCGGTGACGGAGGCCTTCGCCGCGGCGGACTTCCAGACCCCCCGCGTCTTCGAGGCGGTCCCCTCACCGGGGGCCCGCCGCCTGCGCTGACCCACCTCACCAGCCCGGCGCCCTCCCTCCCCGGAGGGCGCCGGCCCAGCCATCCCGGGTCAGGCCAGCCTCTTCACCAGCGTGTACTCCGTGATCCCCGGGGGATAGTCCGGCACCACGCACACCACCTCGTACCCCTGCTTCCCGTAGAAGCGAGGGGCCTGGAAGTCCCAGGTCTCCAGGCGGGCCGCGCGGCAGGCGCGTTCTCCCGCGGCGATGCGCTCCGCCCGCGCGAGCAGCCGGGTGCCCAGGCCCCGGCCCCGGTGGCGTTCGTCCACCCACAGGTACGTCACGTGCAGCCAGGTCGCCCACGTGTGGCCGACCAGGCCGCCGGCCAGTTCGCCGTCGGTGTCGTTCACAGCCCACACGTGCAACGGGACGTCCCGTTCGTCCGGTGTTCCGCGCAGGGCGCGCAGGATCGGAGAGGCGGCCGTGTTCGCATCCCGCAGACGCGTGCGGAGCAGATCACGTCGGGCCTTGTCGACTTCTGTCTCAAGACGAAACATGCGGCACACCATAAACGTGCCGGACAGTCAGTTCTGCAAATAACCTTCCGCTCCGGGCCCCCGCCCGTACCCTGATGAACAGCACCGGTGGGGGCCGGTGCCGCTCAGGGGGCGAGACAGCCGGGTACGACACCCGGAGTGGGGGTAGCGGTTCCTGCACGGCGGCGGCCGTGCGGCCGCGGCGCCCCGGTCAGGCTGCGGCAAGGACGGACGGACAGGCGCAGCGGACGCACACTCCGGGGTCGTACCCGTGCGGTGTCGTCTCCCGACGATGGGGTATCCCCTGCTCTTCCGAGAGCTCGGGTAAGGGGGTTTCGTGGTTCGCATCCGAGTCCTGGTCGTCGACGACCATCGCATCTTCGCCGAGTCACTCGCCGCGGCCCTGGCCGCCGAGCCCGACGTCGACGTCTCCGCCGCCGGCAGCGGTCCCGCCGCGCTGCGCAGCCTGGAGCGCGCGGTCGCAGAGGGGCGCCGGTTCGACGTGCTGCTCGTCGACGCCGACCTGGGCGGCAAGGTGCCGGGCGCGCGCCCCGCCGTGCCCGTGCAGGAGGGCAACGAGGACGGGCTCGTGGACGGGATATCCCTCGTCACGGGCGTGCGCTCCGCGCAGCCGAACGTACGGATCGTCGTGCTCGCCGAGAAGGACGACCCGCGCCGGGCCGCGCTCGCCCTGCAGGCCGGTGCCTCCGGGTGGGTCGCCAAGGACTGCTCACTGTCCCGGCTGCTCACCGTCATCCGGGGCGTGCTGCGGGACGAGACGCATCTGCCGCCCGCCCTGCTCACCGGCGTCCTGCGCGAGCTGACCGCCGCCCGCAAGCACCGCACGGAGAGCGAGCGGCTGGTGGAGTCCCTCACTCCGCGTGAGCGCGAAGTGCTGCGGTGCATGGTGGCGGGGCTGGGGCGCAAGGCCGTCGCCGAACGCCTGTATCTGTCGCCGCACACCGTGCGGACGCACATGCAGAACGTCCTCGGCAAGCTCGGTGTCCACTCGACGCTCGCCGCCGTGGCCCTCGCCCGGCGGGCCGGAGTGGGGCCCGTCGACCTAGCCGGGGATGTTGTCGAACGGGGCGGTCAGCTGGCGTAGCAGCCCGGCCAGGTCGCCGCGCTGGGCCCGGGTGAGCTCGGCGAGGATCGCGCGCTCCTGGTCCAGCAGCCCCGCCAGGGCCTGGTCCGCGCGGTCCCGGCCCTCGTCCGTGAGCCGCACGAGCACGCCCCGGCGGTCGCTGGGGTCGGGGAGACGCTCCACCAGGCCCTTCTTCGCCAGGCGGTCGATGCGGTTCGTCATCGTGCCCGAGGTGACCAGCGTCTGGGTGAGGAGCTGTCCGGGCGAGAGCTGGTACGGCGTGCCCGCGCGGCGCAGGGCCGTCAGGACGTCGAACTCCCACGGCTCCAGGCCGTGCTCCGAGAAGGCCAGGCGGCGCGCCCGGTCCAGGTGCCGGGCCAGTCTGCTCACACGGCTGAGCACCTCGAGCGGCTCCACGTCGAGGTCCGGGCGCTCCCGGCGCCATGCTGCGACCAGCCGGTCGACCTCGTCCTCCATGACGATCAGTGTAGTGGTTGTGTCGACGTAGAGTCTCTTGATGTCCAATATCTTGACATCGAGATATCTCGCGATCACGCTGGGTGTGCGTCCCGTACCGCCGCCGTACGGTCACCCCGAAGGACACCAGGAGGCCCCATGCCCGCAGCCGCCCCCACCTGGGACCCCGCCCAGTACCTGCGCCACGCAGCCCACCGCGCCCGGCCCTTCGCCGACCTCCTCGCCCGCGTCCCCGACCTGCCCGGCGAGCCGCCCCGCGTCGCCGACCTCGGCTGCGGCCCCGGGAACGTCACCGCGCTGCTCGCCGACCGCTGGCCCACCGCCCGGATCACCGGCTACGACAACTCGCCCGAGATGCTCGACAGGGCCCACGTCGACCACGAGGGCCCCACCCCCGGCGGCGGGCGCCTCGACTTCGCCCCCGCCGACGCCCGCACCTGGACGCCCGGCGAGCCGTACGACCTGATCGTCAGCAACGCCACGCTGCAATGGGTGCCGGGGCACGTCGAACGCTTCGCCGACTGGGTCGCCGGGCTGAAACCCGGCGGTGTCCTCGCCTTCCAGGTCCCCGGCAACTTCGACGCCCCCAGCCACCGGCTCATGCGCGAACTCGCCGGCTCACCGCGCTGGCGCGACCGGCTCGCCGGCACCCTGCGCCACGCCGACGCCGTCCACACCCCCGCGGCCTACCTGGAGCGGCTGAACTCCCTGGGCTGTGACGCCGACGTCTGGGAGACGACGTACCTGCACCTGCTGCCGGGTGAGGATCCCGTGCTCGACTGGGTGAAGGGGACCGGGCTGCGGCCCGTGCTCACGGCGCTCGCCGACGACCCGGAGGGCCGGGAGGGCTTCCTCGCCGAGTACCGGGCGGCCCTGCGCGAGGCCTATCCGGCCGGCCCGCACGGCACGCCGTTCCCGTTCCGGCGGGTCTTCGCCGTGGCGCGCAAGGAGGGCTGACGAACCCACGCACGTGGGCCGGTGGCCTAGGCCTTGCGGCGTCCTATCAGATGCGGCTTGGCCTCCAGGCCGTCCAGGCCGTGCCACGCCAGGTTCACCAGATGCGCGGCCACCTCGGCCTTCTTCGGCCTGCGCACGTCCAGCCACCACTGGCCGGTCAGGGCGACCATCCCCACCAGGGCCTGGGCGTACAGCGGGGCCAGCTTGGGGTCGAAGCCGCGGCTCTTGAACTCCCGGCCCAGGATGTCCTCCACCTGGGTGGCGATGTCCGAGATCAGCGAGGCGAACGACCCGGTCGACTGCGGGATGGGCGAGTCACGGACCAGGATGCGGAAGCCGTCCGTGTACTCCTCGATGTAGTCCAGAAGAGCGAAGGCCGCCTGCTCGCACAGTTCGCGCGGGTGACCGGCCGTGAGAGAGCCGGTCACCATGTCCAGCAGGCGGCGCATCTCGCGGTCCACCACGACCGCGTACAGCCCTTCCTTGCCGCCGAAATGCTCGTAGACCACCGGTTTGGAGACCCCGGCCTTCGCCGCGATCTCCTCCACCGACGTGCCCTCGAACCCCTTGGCGGCGAAGAGCGTGCGACCGATCTCCAGCAGCTGCTGGCGGCGCTCCGCACCGGTCATCCGGGTGCGACGCGCTCGCCGCGGCTTGTCATTGCTCGGGGTGCTGCTCGAGTCGGTCGCCACAGCGACCATCATGCCGCCTCGACGGGCTCCTTCCCGCGCCGGGAGTCACCTTCCCCGGTGGTACGCCGTGAATCGATACGCGAGCGTGACGGCCAGCGCACGTCGTACGCCCACCCGGCCATCTCGAACCAGCGGATCAGCCGCGCGGAGGAGTCCAGCTGGCCGCGCATCACACCGTGCCGCGCCGAGGTCGGGTCGGCGTGGTGCAGGTTGTGCCAGGACTCGCCGCAGGACAGGATCGCCAGCCACCACACGTTGCCCGAACGGTCACGCGACTTGAAGGGGCGCTTGCCCACCGCGTGGCAGATCGAGTTGATCGACCAGGTCACGTGGTGCAGCAGGGCCACCCGGACGAGCGAACCCCAGAAGAACCCGGTGAACGCGCCCCACCAGGACATCGTGACCAGACCGCCGATCACCGGCGGCAGCGCCAGCGACACCACCGTCCACAGCACGAACTGGCGGGAGATGGCGCGCAGCGTCTTGTCCTTGATCAGGTCCGGGGCGTACTTCTCCTGCGGCGTCTGCTCCTCGTCGAACATCCAGCCGATGTGCGCCCACCACAGGCCCTTCATCAGGGCCGGCAGCGTCTCGCCGAACCGCCACGGCGAATGCGGGTCGCCCTCCGCGTCGGAGAACTTGTGATGCTTGCGGTGATCCGCCACCCAGCGCACCAGCGGCCCCTCGACCGCCATCGACCCCGCGATCGCCAGCGCGATCGTCAGCGGCCGCTTCGCCTTGAAGGAACCGTGCGTGAAGTGACGGTGGAACCCGATCGTGATGCCGTGGCACCCCAGGAAGTAGAAGAACACCAGCAGACCGAGGTCCAGCCAGCTCACCCCCCATCCCCAGGCCAGCGGTACGGCCGCCAGCAGCGCGAGGAACGGAACGGTGATGAAGAGGAGGAGGGCGATCTGCTCGATGGACCGCTTCTTCTCGCCGCCCAGCGTCGCGGAGTCCGCTGCGGCGTCGGTGGGCTGACCGGGCGCCTTCGCGGCGTCCTCGATCACGTCGGAACTACTGGTCATACGCGTCCCCTGGGGGGTATGTGGTTGAGGAAGGAGTAGCCGGGCCACGGGAATCCGTGCAGTGCTCCCTACGGTTCCGTAACCTACGGCATCGTAAGTATGGCAGTGCGTCGCTGCGCGGCAAGAGCCCGACAGCCTGCGCGTCCCGCCCGACACCTATCCTTGAGTCGGTCGGACAGCGCGGTCCGCTCTGATTTCTTCCCGGACGTCCGGCCCCGTAAGCGGCGCCCGCCGCGCGAGACGCCGTTCGGGTACCCCTCCCAGACGAGCTTCAACACTGCAAGGAGCCGCACCTGTGAGCAGTGCCGACGACCAGACCACGACGACGAGCAGTGAGCTGCGTGCCGACATCCGCCGACTGGGCGACCTCCTCGGAGAGACCCTCGTCCGGCAGGAGGGCCCCGAGCTCCTGGAACTCGTCGAGAAGGTCCGCCGCCTCACCCGAGAGGACGGCGAGGCCGCCGCCGAGCTGCTGCGCGGCACCGAACTCGACACCGCGGCCAAGCTGGTCCGCGCCTTCTCCACCTACTTCCACCTGGCGAACGTCACCGAGCAGGTCCACCGCGGCCGCGAGCTGCGCGCCCGGCGCGCCGCCGAGGGCGGACTCCTCGCCCGCACCGCCGACCGCCTCAAGGACGCCGACCCCGAACACCTGCGCGAGACGGTCCGCAACCTCAACGTCCGCCCCGTCTTCACCGCCCACCCCACCGAAGCCGCACGCCGGTCGGTCCTCAACAAGCTCCGGCGCATCGCCGCGCTCCTGGAGACCCCGGTCATCGAGTCCGACCGCCGCCGCCTCGACATCCGCCTGGCCGAGAACATCGACCTCGTCTGGCAGACCGACGAACTGCGCGTCGTGCGCCCCGAGCCCGCCGACGAGGCCCGCAACGCCATCTACTACCTCGACGAACTCCACGCCGGCGCCGTCGGCGACGTCCTGGAGGACCTCACCGCCGAACTGGAGCGGGCCGGCGTCAAGCTCCCCGACGACACCCGCCCCCTCACCTTCGGCACCTGGATCGGCGGCGACCGCGACGGCAACCCCAACGTCACCCCCCAGGTGACCTGGGACATCCTCATCCTCCAGCACGAGCACGGCATCAACGACGCCCTGGAGACCATCGACGAACTCCGCGGCTTCCTGTCCAACTCCATCCGCTACGCCGGCGCCACCGAGGAACTGCTGACCTCCCTCCAGACCGACCTGGAGAACCTCCCCGAGATCAGCCCCCGCTACAAGCGCCTCAACGCCGAGGAGCCCTACCGGCTCAAGGCCACCTGCATCCGGCAGAAGCTGGAGAACACCAAGAAGCGCCTCGCCGACGGCACCCCCCACGTGGCCGGACGCGACTACCTCGGCACCGGCGAACTCCTCGCCGACCTGCGGATCGTCCAGGACTCCCTGCGCGCACACCGCGGCGGCCTCTTCGCCGACGGCCGCCTCGCCCGCACCATCCGCACCCTCGCCGCCTTCGGCCTCCAGCTCGCCACCATGGACGTCCGCGAACACGCCGACGCCCACCACCACGCCCTCGGCCAGCTCTTCGACCGCCTCGGCGAGGAGTCCTGGCGCTACGCCGACATGCCCCGCGAGTACCGCGCCAAGCTCCTCGCCAAGGAACTCAGGTCCCGGCGCCCCCTCGCCCCCACCCCCGCGCCCGTCGACGCGCCCGGCGAGAAGACCCTCGGCGTCTTCCAGACCGTCAAGAAGGCCCTGGAAGTCTTCGGACCCGAGGTCATCGAGTCCTACATCATCTCCATGTGCCAGGGCGCCGACGACGTCTTCGCCGCCGCCGTCCTCGCCCGCGAGGCCGGCCTCATCGACCTCCACGCCGGCTGGGCCAAGATCGGCATCGTCCCCCTGCTGGAGACCACCGACGAGCTCAAGGCCGCCGACACCATCCTGGAGGACATGCTCTCCGACCCCTCCTACCGGCGCCTGGTCGCGCTGCGCGGAGACGTCCAGGAGGTCATGCTCGGCTACTCCGACTCCTCCAAGTTCGGCGGCATCACCACCAGCCAGTGGGAGATCCACCGCGCCCAGCGCCGCCTGCGCGACGTCGCCCACCGCTACGGCGTCCGCCTGCGCCTCTTCCACGGCCGCGGCGGCACCGTCGGCCGCGGCGGCGGCCCCACCCACGACGCCATCCTCGCCCAGCCCTGGGGCACCCTCGAAGGCGAGATCAAGGTCACCGAACAGGGCGAGGTCATCTCCGACAAGTACCTCATCCCGTCCCTGGCCCGGGAGAACCTCGAACTCACCGTCGCGGCCACCCTCCAGGCATCCGCGCTGCACACCGCGCCCCGCCAGTCCACCGAGGCCCTCGCCCGCTGGGACGCCGCCATGGACGTCGTCTCCGACGCCGCCCACGCCGCCTACCGCAGCCTCGTCGAGGACCCCGACCTGCCGACGTACTTCCTCGCCTCGACGCCGGTGGACCAGCTCGCCGACCTGCACCTGGGATCCCGGCCCTCCCGCCGCCCCGGCTCGGGCGTCTCGCTCGACGGCCTGCGCGCCATCCCCTGGGTGTTCGGCTGGACCCAGTCCCGGCAGATCGTCCCCGGCTGGTTCGGCGTCGGCTCCGGCCTCAAGGCCCTGCGCGAGGCCGGCCTCGACACCGTCCTCGACGAGATGTACGGCCAGTGGCACTTCTTCCGCAACTTCATCTCCAACGTCGAGATGACCCTCGCCAAGACCGACCTGCGCATCGCCCAGCACTACGTCGACACCCTCGTCCCCGACGAGCTCAAGCACGTCTTCGACACCATCAAGGCCGAACACGAACTGACCGTCGCCGAGGTCCTCCGGGTCACCGGCGAGAACGAACTGCTCGACGCCGAACCCGTCCTCAAGCAGACCTTCGCCATCCGCGACGCCTACCTCGACCCCATCTCCTACCTCCAGGTCGCCCTGCTCAAGCGGCAGCGCGACGCGGCCGCGGCGGGCGAAACCCCCGACCCGCTGCTCGCCCGCGCCCTGCTCCTCACCGTCAACGGCGTGGCGGCCGGCCTGCGCAACACCGGCTGAACCCCAGCCCGGACACGACCGTGCCCCCGAGCCCGACAGGCCCGGGGGCACGTCCCGTTCACACCTCAGCCGCGCCGCGCACCCCGGCGCCAAAACACCAGCAACCCGCCGGCCGCGAGCAGCACCGCCGCCGCACCCGACAGCAGACCCACCGGGGCCCCGCTGCCCGTCTCGGCCAGATCACCACCCGCGACGCCCTGCGCCGACGGCGACGACGACGCACCCGCGCCCCCGCCGGCCGACGCACCCGGAGACACCGAAGCACTCGGCTCACCCGGCTCGCCCGACGGAGCCTCGGAGACCCCGGCCGACGGCGACGCCGACGCCGACCCGGACGGCGCCGGACCGCCGGGCTCCTCCTCGTCCTCGCAGTCCGTCCAGAACACCTTGTGCTTGGCCGCGCCCTTCTCGCCGTCGAAGTTCCAGAACAGCTTGTAGTGCCCGTCGGGCAGCGACAGGTCCTCGCTGCGGCCGTGCCCCTCGCCGTCCAGCGTCAGAGCACCGGACTCCACCGTCTCCCCCCTGTTCTCACTCGGGGGGATCGCGTCGATGTGCCAGTCGACCCGCTGACCGCCGTCGAAACCGAAGGCGTCCAGGTAGAACGTGCACACGTGCGGCTCGTTGCGGCGCAACTCCTCGCCCGTCGCGGCGTCATGGATCTTGACCGTGCCGTTGTCACCGGGCGGAGTGGCGTGCGCGGCGGGAGCGAACAGGAAGGCGGTGGAGGCGGCGGCGCAGACGGCGCCGAGGCGGGGGAGGCTTCGCATGGGGACGTAGTCCATCTTCGAGAAGTGACGGGAAGATGTGGAGGGGGCGGCTCAGCTTCCAGCCAAGCCCGGCAGCACGTCAATCACGAACACACAACACTCGGGCCCCTCCACAGACCTGGAGAACACCCCAACCCCTCAGACAGTCACGAAAGCCGGACAGCCACGAAAGCGGCCGTCAGCAACGCCACACCCGACAACGCCAGCACCCACGCCGCCCGCGTCCGCAGCAACCCGCCCGCCACCACCACCGACGCCAGCAACAACGCACCACCCAGCGGCACCCACGCGTACAGCACACCCGCCGGACCCGACCGCACCGCCTCGTCACCGCCCGGCTTCAGCACGACCGCGTACGTCCGGCCCCGCTCCACCGCGACCGAACGCTCCAGCACCACCCTCGACCGCGGCTGCGCCCCCGCCGACCGCGGCGCGAACCGGCCCCAGCAGGTCTGTTCCCCACACCGCGCCACATCGACCGTGCCCTGCTCCCGGCCCTTGGTCAGCATCACGTGCTGCGCCGTACCCCACGACGCCCACACCCCCGCGACCAGGATCAGCACCGCGACCGCGCCCATCGCCACGAACCGCCCGAACCGCAGCACGACGACCGACGCCGGACGAGAGGAGGGGGCATGGGCAGGCATGGCCGGGATCATTGGCCATGCCTCAACGACCCGTCAACCTCGCCGGGCGACAAGTCAGGAGTTGTACGTACTGCGCGCCCGCTCCAGCCCGTCGATCACCAGACACTCCACCGCGTCCGCCGCCCGGTCCACCAAGTAGTCCAGCTCCTTGCGCTCCGCCGACGAGAAATCCTTCAGCACGAAATCCGCCACCGGCATCCGCCCCGGCGGCCTGCCGATCCCGAACCGCACCCGGTGATAATCCGCCCCGAACGCCTTCGTCATCGACTTCAGACCGTTGTGCCCGTTGTCCCCGCCACCCAGCTTCAGCCGCAGCATCCCGTAATCGATGTCCAACTCGTCATGCACCGCCACCACATGAGCCACCGGCACCTTGTAGAAGTCCCGCAGCGCGCTCACCGGCCCACCCGACAGGTTCATGTACGACATCGGCTTCGCCAGGATCACCCGCCGGTTCGACGGACCCGGCGGCCCGACCCGCCCCTCGACCACCTGCGCCTGCGCCCGCCCGGCCCGCTTGAACCTCCCCCCGACCCGGTCCGCCAGCAGATCGGCCACCATGAAGCCCACGTTGTGCCGGTTGCCCGCGTACTCCGGCCCCGGATTGCCCAGCCCCACGATCAGCCAGGGAGCGGCGGCATCGGTCGTCACGTCCATGTCTCCTTCATACGCGTCGGCCGCTGCCCCGCACGGGAACAGCGGCCGACGAAACGACGACGGGGAGGATCAGGCCTCGGCGGCCTCTCCACCCTCGTCCTCGCCCTCCGCGGCCTCTTCGGCCTGCGCGGCGAGGACCTGCAGCACGACGGTGTCCTCCTCGACAGCCAGCGTCGTGCCCTTCGGCAGCGGGATGTCCTTGGCCAGGATCGAGTCGCCGGCCGTCAGACCCTCGACGGAGACGGTCACGGACTCGGGGATGTGGGTGGCCTCGGCCGTGACCGGCAGCGCGTTCAGCACGTGCTCCAGCAGGTTGCCGCCCGGGGCCAGCTCACCCTCGGTCTGCACGAAGATCTCGACGTTGACCTGCTCGCCCCGCTGCACCAGCTGCAGGTCCACGTGCTCCAGGAAGCCCTTCAGCGGGTCACGCTGCACGGACTTCGGAATCGCCAGCTCGTTGGACTTGCCGTCGATGTCCAGCGCGATCAGGACGTTCGGCGTACGCAGCGCCAGCAGCAGGTCGTGACCCGGCAGCGTCAGGTGGATCGGGTCCGAACCGTGCCCGTACAGAACACCCGGCACCTTGTCCTCACGACGGATACGGCGCGCGGCACCCTTGCCGAACTCGGTGCGCGTGGCGGCGGAGATCTTCACCTCGGACATAACACTCACTCCTCGAAGTCAGAAACGGACGTGGTCACCCGGCCACGAACGGCCTGCTACGAAGAGCGCGTCGATAACGGACCACCGCACCCCGTCCACAGACGGGAACGGCCTCCCTCGCCGAGCAACTGCAGCAGTCTACTCGGAGGGGGAGGCCGCACCCAAAACGATCTCTACTGCTCGTCGAACAGGCTCGTCACCGAACCGTCCTCGAACACCTCACGCACCGCACTGGCGATCGTCGGCGCGATCGACAACACCGAGATCTTGTCCAGATCCCGGCCCAGCTCCGACGGCGTCGGCAGCGTGTTCGTGAACACGAACTCACTCACCCGCGAGTTCTTCAGACGGTCCGCCGCCGGACCCGACAGCACACCGTGCGTCGCCGTCACGATCACGTCCTCCGCGCCGTGCGCGAACAGCGCGTCCGCCGCGGCGCAGATCGTCCCACCCGTGTCGATCATGTCGTCCACCAGGACGCACACGCGACCCTTCACCTCACCCACGACCTCGTGGACGGTGACCTGGTTCGCGACGTCCTTGTCCCGCCGCTTGTGCACGATCGCCAGCGGCGCGCCCAGCCGGTCGCACCAGCGGTCCGCGACCCGCACCCGGCCCGCGTCCGGCGACACGACCGTCAGCTTCTCCCGGTCCACCTTCCGGCCCACGTAGTCCGCCAGCAGCGGCAGCGCGAACAAGTGGTCCACCGGACCGTCGAAGAAGCCCTGGATCTGGTCCGTGTGCAGATCCACGGTCAGCAGCCGGTGCGCGCCCGCCGTCTTCATCATGTCCGCGATCAGACGCGCCGAGATCGGTTCACGCCCGCGGTGCTTCTTGTCCTGCCGCGCGTAACCGTAGAACGGCACGATGACCGTGATGGAGCGGGCCGACGCGCGCTTCAGCGCGTCGATCATGATCAACTGCTCCATGATCCACTTGTTGATCGGAGCCGTGTGGCTCTGGATCAGGAAGCAGTCGGCACCACGCGCCGACTCCTGATAACGCACATAGATCTCACCGTTGGCGAAGTCGAAGGCCTTCGTCGGGACAACCCCGACACCCAGCTGTTGGGCGACCTCCTCCGCAAGCTCGGGGTGGGCGCGGCCGGAGAAGAACATCAACTTCTTCTCGCCGGTCGTCTTGATCCCGGTCACAGCACTGTCTCCTCAGAGGTGTCGCAGCTGGGTGTCGAGAGACCTCGCAGCCGGCTTGCCGGAGGCCGTCTCAGCTGGTGGGGGTGCGGGTGTGCACTTATCACCGTACGCCGTGTTTGAGGCACCGGTTTCCGGTCACCCCTCGCCGCCCGGCTCCCGGGACGCCGCCTCCGCCGCCTTCGCGGCAGCGCTCCCCGGACGCTTACGAGCCACCCAACCCTCGATATTCCGCTGCTGACCACGGGCCACGGCCAGCGAACCGGGCGGCACGTCCTTCGTGATCACGGACCCGGCGGCGGTGTACGCACCGTCCCCGACCGTGACAGGCGCCACAAACATGTTGTCCGAACCCGTCCGGCAATGCGACCCGACCGTCGTGTGGTGCTTCTCCTGACCGTCGTAGTTCACGAACACGCTCGCGGCACCGATGTTCGTGTACTCCCCGATCGTCGCGTCCCCCACGTACGACAGGTGAGGCACCTTCGTCCCCTCACCGATGGAGGCGTTCTTCGTCTCCACGTACGTACCGATCTTGCCCTTCGCACCCAGACGGGTCCCCGGACGCAAGTACGCGTACGGCCCGACCGACGCCCCCGCGCCCACCTCGGCACCGTCGGCCACCGTGTTGTCCACCCGCGCACCGGCGCCGACCCGGGTGTCCTTCAGCCGCGCGTTCGGACCGACCTCCGCGCCCTCGCCCAGATGCGTCGCACCGTGCAGCTGCGTGCCCGGGTGGACGACGGCGTCCTGCTCGAACGTCACGGTCACGTCGACCCAGGTGGTTCCCGGATCGATGACGGTCACACCGGCGAGCATCGCCTCGGTCAGCAGCCGGTCGTTCAGAATGCGCCGGGCCTCGGACAGCTGCACCCGGTTGTTGATCCCGGCGATCTCACGATGGTCCCCGGCGACGGAGGCCCCGACCCGGTGCCCGGCCTCACGCAGGATCCCGAGCACGTCCGTCAGGTACTCCTCGCCCTGGCTGTTGTCCGTGCGCACCTTCTTCAGCGCGTCGGCGAGCAGTTGACCGTCGAACGCGAACACACCCGAGTTGATCTCCCGGATCGCCCGCTGGGCGTCGGTGGCGTCCTTGTGCTCGACGATCGCGGTGACGGCACCTGTGGCGTCGTCCCGCACGATCCGCCCGTAGCCCGTCGCGTCCGGCACCTCGGCGGTCAGCACGGTGACCGCGTTGCCGTCGGCGGCGTGCGTCTCGGCGAGGGCCCGCAGGGTGGCGCCGGTCAGCAGGGGAGTGTCCCCGCACACGACCACGACGGTCCCGTCGACGGACCCGCCGAGCTCCTCCAGGCCCATCCGGACGGCGTGCCCGGTGCCGTTCTGCTCGGCCTGCACGGCGGTACGGACGTCGGGGGCGATCTCGCCGAGGTGCGCGGTGACCTTCTCGCGCGCGTGGCCGACCACGACGACCAGGTGCTCGGGGTTCAGCTCGCCCGCCGCGGCGAGCACGTGCCCGACGAGGCTGCGACCGCACAGCTCGTGCAGGACCTTGGGTGTGGCCGACTTCATACGGGTGCCCTCACCCGCTGCGAGAACGACGACGGCTGCCGGGCGGTTGGCGCTCACGGGATGCCCTTCGGCTGTGGATGGGGTGGGGTGACATCCGCAGGATACCGGGGGGTTTTGTGCCTGACATGAGTGCGGGTCCTGACTGGGGCTTGCCAGTCAGGACCCGAACCGAGCTGGTGTGTATTGCGGGCTCCCGGAGAAGGATTCGAACCCTCATTCAACGGACCAAAACCGTTTGTCCTACCCTTAGACGATCCGGGATGAAGTGCGCGCTATGTCCGATTTCGCTGATCGGCCGTGCGTGCGGACTCCACTATGCCGTACCAGGAGCCCTCGATGCGACGGTACAGATCGGCACCCTTCAGGACTTTGATGACCAGGCAACCCCGATAGGAATCGCCCGTGTTCTTGCGGCGCGTCTTCGGGTTGTGCTTCTTCAGGGTCGTCTTGTTGAACGCGGTCGCGTCGGCGCCGACGAGGTCGGCCCAGTACCTCTCCGCGCCCGCCACGTCGGCCGACTCGTGGATCATCACGGTGAACCGGAGCCGGTGCCGTTCCACGCTCAGCAGGTCGAGCCAGGCCAGGAACACCTCGATCATTCCGGGGTCGCTGTTGACGAAACAGACGTTCTCGCGGCGGTCGTACGGCTTGTCCTTGCCGCCCTCCGCCCAGTACAGCCCGACGCCCAGAAGGAACAGCTCGCGCGGAGACAGCGAGCCGACCGCTTGCCTGGCGGTCTCCTTGGTGTGTCGTCGTTCCTCGTCGCGCAGGCGCATGGTGGCCTCCCAGCCCCGCCTCGCGATCGCTGACGCCTCCTCGGAGGTCCGCTTGCGCTCCGGCTTCGGCAGGTCCCGTACCCACAGGGAGATCGAGCTCTTCGAGCACCCGAGCTCGAGCTGGATCCGGTCGTACGTCCAGCCCCGGAGCCGTAGCTCCCTCGCCTTCTCGCGGAGGTCGTCCTTGGCGTTCGGGCGTTTCGTCCAGACCGGTGGGGGCTCGCCCTTCACCAGGCGGTTGAGGAGGTCGTTGTTGTGGATCTTCAGCTCGTCACGGATCTGGCGAAGGCTGAGCCCCGCGCGGCGCAGCGCCACCGCCCGTTCCCGCAGGCCCTCGAAGTCGGTGTATTTGCCGGTGGCATGTGTCATACGCATACCGTCCGGGCGGAATGGTCGGCTCCGGGGTCGAACGGTGTGCGGTTCAGCAGTTCGAGGGATATCGGGTGGATTCGCAGCCGAACGGTCACGGAGTGTGGTGTGGGCCAGTGCGGGAAACTCACCGGAAAACCGGCCGGGGGCGCCCGTAGGCTGGAGGCATGACCGCGACGGGGGAAGACCATGTGACGGCCCGGGGAGGGCCGTGGTGGTGGGCCAGGCGGCGCAGTGCCGTGTTCGATGTGAGCCTGGGTGTGGTGTCCGCGCTGGAGTGCGGGCTGGAGGGGATTCCGTTCGCCCGGGACGCGGGGGTCCCGGTCGCGGCGGGAGTGGTGTTCGGTGTGCTCGCCGGTGCCGTGCTGGTGGTGCGGCGGCGGTGGCCGATCGCCGTCGTGCTGGTCTCGATCGCCATCACGCCGGCCCAGATGGGCTTCCTGCTGGGCATCGTCGGCCTGTACACGCTCGCCGCGGCCGAGCTGCCGCGGCGGATCATCGCCTCGCTGGCGGGGATGTCGCTGGTGGGGACGCTCATCGTGACGTTCGTGAAGACGCAGCAGGACATGGTCCGGGGGGACTTGGACCTGGGTGACTGGTTCGTGCCGTTCGCGGCGATCACGATGTCGCTGGGCTTCACCGCGCCCCCGGTGCTGCTCGGGCTGTACGTGGGGGCCCGGCGGCGGTTGATGGAGAGCCTGCGGGAGCGGGCGGACAGTCTGGAGCGGGAGCTTCAGCTGCTGGCCGAGCGGGCGGAGGAGCGGGCCGAGTGGGCCCGGAACGAGGAGCGGACGCGGATCGCCCGGGAGATGCACGACGTGGTGGCGCACCGGGTGAGTCTGATGGTGGTGCATGCGGCGGCGTTGCAGGCCGTGGCGCGGAAGGATCCGGAGAAGGCGGTGAGGAACGCCGCGCTGGTGGGGGACATGGGGCGGCAGGCGCTGACCGAGTTGCGGGAGATGCTCGGGGTGCTGCGCAGCGGTGGGAACGAGCGGCGGGTGCCGGCCGCGTCGGTGCCGTTGGCGGCGGTGGGGGTGGCTGCCGCGGCGGCGGCTTCGCGGGTGGCCGACGACGAGGGGCCGTCTCTGGCGGAGATCGAGGAGTTGGTGGGGCAGTCGGCTGCCGCGGGGATGGTGGTGGACCTGTCGGTGGAGGGGGATCCCCGGTCGTATGCGCCGGAGGTGGAGCAGACGGCGTATCGGGTGGTGCAGGAGGCGTTGACGAACGTCCACAAGCACGCTGCGGGAGCGAAGACGTACGTGCGGCTGGCGCACCGGGTGTCGGAGATCGCGATGCAGGTGGAGAACGAGCCGCCGGGGGAGGAGGCGGCGTCGTCGGCGCGGTTGCCGTCCGGGGGGAACGGGCTGGTGGGGATGAAGGAGCGGGTGGCGGCGCTGGGCGGGGTGTTCGTGTCGGGGCCGACGGACGCGGGGGGTTTCCGGGTGTCGGCGGTGATTCCGTCGTCGTAGGTCCGCCCTGGTCCCGGGGTCCGGGTCAGCCGGTGGTGAGGCGGGCGGGTGCGGTGCCGGCGATGAGGGTGGTCAGGGCCCGGTCGATGTCGGCGCCGAGGTACCAGTCGCCGGTGTGGTCGAGGGTGTAGACGCGGCCTTCGGTGTCGATGGCGAGCAGGGCCCGGGTGTCGGTTTCCGCGCCGAGGGGGCAGACCTCGGTGTCGAGGGCGCGGCCGAGGTCGCCGAGGGTGCGGGCCATGTGGAGGCCGTGCAGCGGGTCGAGGTGGAGGGTGGCGGGGGCCACCTGGCGGCCGGGGCCGGTGGGGGTGATGTGGAGTCCGCCGAATTCGGCCCAGGCCTCGACGGCCGCGGGGAAGACGGTGTGGCGGTGGCCGGCGGGGGAGACGTGGTCGCGCAGGGCGTCGGCCCAGATCTCGGCCTGTTTGATGTCCCAGCGTCCGGGTTGCCAGCCGGCGGCGCGCAGGGCGGCGTCGACGGGGACGGCGAAGCGGGTGGTAGAGGTGCGGTCGGTGTGCATCTGCCCTTCGTCTCGTCGAGGTGACGGGGTGGCGCGTGGGGTGGGCGCGCTGGAGTGTCCGGTCGTGCGGGGTGCGGGGGTGGGGGCGCGTCAACTCCGGGTCGCGGGGTCGACGATGCGGACGCCGAAGTGGGCGCTGAGCGCGGTGCAGGCGCGGCAGGGGGTGGCGAAGCTGCCGTGCAGGGGGTCGCCGTCCTCGCGGATGCGCCGGGCGGTGAGTTTGGCGTGCTTGAGGGCTTTGCGTGCCTCGCCGTTGGTCATGGGTCTGCGGGCGGCGCGTTTGCTGCGGGCGGCGTCGGCGGCGGCGATGTGGCGGGAGATGAGGATGGTCTCGGCGCAGCGGCCGGTGAAGCGGTCGCGTTGGGCGCTGGTGAGGGTGTCGAGGAAGTCCTGGACGAGGGGGTGCAGGGCGGGGGGTGTGTCGCCGCGGGCGGCGGTGCCGGTGAGGGTGGCGCCGCGGACGGAGAGGGCGGCGGCGACGGTGGGGAGGATGCCGTCGCGGCGGTGGAGGAGGACGGGGGTGTGGGTGGCCTCGGCGGCGCTCCAGCCGATGCGGGGGTCGCCGGCTCGTGGGTCGCCGTTGCGCGGGGCGTCGTGGCGCGGGTCGGCGTCGCGCGGGGCGCCGTTTCGTGGGTCGGCGGACCTGCCGGTGTGTGGTCCCGTCTGTGTCGCGTTCATGATCGTCTTCCCCTCCGTGCATCCCCCGGGAGGTCACAGACTGCCAAATGCCGCGGCTCGTGCGGTAGCTGGGGCGTGGCGACACGCCCGTACCGGGGCGTGGCGTCACGGTGGGGTGACGCCTGGTCACGGAGGCGGAGGGGGTGCGACCGGTGCCGGTGACCGGTGTCGTCGTACCGCATAGGCTGTCGGCACCGCGGGCGATGCGGTGATCCGTTCGGGGATCGATGCAGTGAACCGGAGGGTGATCCGTGAGGTGGGCGCGTGCGGTGACGGTGGGCCGAGGCGCACCGTGGTCGAGACAGAAGACGTGACAGTCGATACGGGCCGTAGTGCGCCAAGGTGGTGGATACGGGTCGTACAGAGTGCCGCAGGGGGCAACCGCCATGACGACAGGTCGGCTCGGGCAGCAAGCCGCGCCGCCGAACGCGGCCTACGCCGGGCAGGTCGTGCATTTCCCGGACCCGGTCCGGGCGGCCCGTCACCCGAGAGGGGTACGGGTGGACGAGCGTGGTTACCCCGACTTCTCGCCCTATGCGCGTGCGGCCGCGGAGATCGCGGAGCCGCCGGAGGGTTTCGGCGTCGACGAGTTGCGGCTGACGGACTACGTGTCGGCGAACATGGCGCTGGCGGCGTCCGGGCACGAGTTGTGGGACACGGTGCCCGCGGTGGCGACGCCGCACGGCTGGACGTGGCACCACGTGGTGGGCTCGCGGCGGCTGGAGCTGGTCCCGGTCGAGGTGAAGGCGCTGCTGCGGCATCACGGCGGGGTGGCCACGTCGGGCGTCGACCATGCCAAGCGGGGCACGCGGCCGTTGCAGGAGACGCGTCCGGCGCACTTCGGGCTGCCCAAGTCGGGTGTGGCGGTGACGGAGTCGCAGGTGCAGGGCGTCGAGGAGGACCTGGGCTACCGGCTGCCGGGTGCGTACCGGTCGTTCCTGAAGGCGGCGGGGGGTTGCGCGCCGGTGGGTGCCGCGCTCGACGCGGAGCTGGGGCTGCTGATCGACCAGCCGTTCTTCACGGTGCGCGACGAGGCGGCGGTCAACGACCTGGTGTACGTCAACAAGTGTCTGCGTGACCATCTGACCAAGGACTACCTGGGGGTCTCCTTCGTCCAGGGCGGCTTGCTGGCCGTGAAGGTGAAGGGCGAGCGGATCGGCTCGGTGTGGTTCTGCGCGTACGACGACGTGCGGGACGTGGATGCCTCGCTGCCGCCGGCGGAGCGGGTGGAGCGGCTGCTGCTGCCGTGCGGGGACGACTTCGACGTCTTCCTGTCGCGGCTGGCCGGCGATCCGCCGGAGTTGGAGACGGTGGCGAACCTGATGGTGGACGGCGGGTTCGCGCGTGTGGTGCCGGTGGACGCGGTGTCGTCGTCGGCCGTGGGGGAGTGACGTCAGCGATGGTGACCTTCGCACAGGCGCAGGAGCGCGCGGAAGAGTGGATCAACGGGGACCTGCCGTCGTACCAGCATCGTGAGGTGCGGGTGCGGGAGTTCGACCTCGGGTTCGTGGTGTGGGCCGAGGACCGGGCGGACGGGCCGCGGTCGGACGGCGGCGCACAGCGGCTGGTGATCGCGCGGGACAGCGGCGAGGCCACGCTGTGGCCCGGGCTGCCGGTGGGTGAGGTGATCCGCCGGTACGAGGAGGAGTACGGCCGTTCCGACGCGGCGGACGAGCCGGTGCCGGCGGCGCCCGCGCGGGTGGATCTGAACCAGACGTCGTTCTTGTTGACGCCGCCGGAGTGGTTGCAGGACGCGGCGGACAAGCTGGGGATCCCGGACCGGCGGGAGGCGGCTTCGGCTGGTGCGGACGCAGCTGCGGACGCTTCTGCGGGTGCCTCGGGTGCCTCGGGTGCCTCGGGTGCCTCGGGTGCCTCGGGTGCCTCGGGCGGCGAGGGCGTGCCCGTCGCGCCGGGGAGTGGTGCGTCGTGGCCGGCCGCCGGGGGGAGTGACGCGGAGGCCGCGTCGGACGCTTCCGGGGTTCCGGAGGTGGCGGGTGCGCCGGGCGAGCCGGGTGCGCCCGCGGGGGCGACTCCGTGGGCGGGGACGGACACCAACGGGGACGCCGGTGACGACCGTTCCGTACCGCTGCCCGCGACGGTGTTCGCGCCGCCGCTGAGCGGAAGCGACGGTGACACGCCGCCGTCGACGGCACCCGACGCCAAGACGGCCCTGATGTCGGGCGGCAGCCGGCTTCCGCCGACGGCGCTGTCGCCGGTGATCGACGACCCGAACGCGGCGGGCGCGGCGGCGCCCGGTGGGCCGGGGACGCCGCCGGGCGGTGTGCCGCACGGCAGCACGCCTCCCCCCACGCGGGCCGGTCAGCCGTACGGGTATCCACAGGGGCCGGACGCGTCCGGCGGGCCTGGTGTGGCCGGTGGTCCGGCTGGTCCTTCCGGTCCGGCTGGTCCCGCCGGTGCGGCGCGGCCGCCGGCCGGGCCGGGGGCCGCGCCGAACGCCGGGGACATCGCCGACGCCGCGACCAGCAAGGCGACCCCGCCGCCGGGACGCAACCGGGGCGCGGGCCCGGCCATGCCGCCTCCGCCGGGTGCCCCGGGAACGCCCGGTGCGCGGCCGGGCGATACGCCTGCGCCGTCGGGCCCCGGAGCGCCGGGTACGCCGGCGGGCGGTTACGTACCCACGCAGATGGTGTCGGCGCTCGGGCCGGAGGGGCCGGGAGCCCCTGCCGCCGACGGGCCCGGTGGCCCCGGCAGCCATGGTGGCCATGGCGTCCCTGGTGCCGCCGGCGGGCCGGGTGTGCCGGGTGGCCAGGGCGCCCCGAACGCGCCTGGTGCGCCCGGTGGTCACGGTGCCCCGAACGTGCCCGGTGGTCACGGTGCCCCGGGCGGGCCGGGTGTGCCGCAGCCGCCGGGTGCCCCGAATCCCCCTGGTACCCCTGGCGTGCAGGGGGGCCACGGTGCCCCGGCTGGACCCGGTGCGCCGCAGCCTCCCGGTGCTCCCGGTGGGACTCCGCCCGGCGGTGTCCATCACGCCGCCACGATGCTCGCCGGTCCCGGGCGGATGGGCCAGGGTGGGCCCCAGCCTCCGCAGCCGCCGGGGCCGCCTGGTGCGCCCGGTGCCCCGGGAGCCCAGGGTGGGCCCGGCGCGCCGTATCCGCCCGGTGCTCCGCAGGTGCCCGGTGCGCCCGCTCCGCCCGGCCCGCCCGGTGCGCCTCAGCCGCCGGGTGCCCCCGGAGTGCCCGGGGGGCCGGGGCCCGTGCATCACGCGGAGACCATGCTGGCCGCGCCCCCCGCGGGCGGCCCCGGCGTGCCTCCGCCGCCGCAGGCCCCCGGCGCACCACCCGTCGCGCCGGGAGTCCCGGGCGCCCCTGGCGTGCCCGGTGCGCCGCAGGTGCCGCACGGCGGCATGCCGGGTGCGGTGCCGGCCGGCGTGATGCCGCCGCCCGGTCAGCCCGTTCCCGGGCAGCCGCCGGCGTACGGCTATCCGCAGCAGCCCACCGGGCAGCCCACGGTCGGCCCCGGCTACCAGGCCGTGCTGCGCTACCGCGCGCAGGACGGTTCCGAGCAGCAGCTGATCCGGCGTTCGGCGCCGGGCACGCCGCACCCGGAGTGGCAGATCTTCCACGAGCTGCGGGCCATGAACGTGCCCCCGGACCAGGTGCTGGAGCTGCACACCGAGCTGGAGTCGTGCGAGCTGCCGGGCGCGTACTGCGCGCGGATGATCCGGGAGCAGTGGCCGCAGGCGCGGATCACGTCCATCGCCCCGTACGGCACGGATCACGCGAGCCGGCAGCAAGGCATGCAGCAACTGCTGGCCCACCAGGGCGAGTTGCACCAGGTGGCGGACGGCCCGGCGCGTCCGGCCCCGGTGCGCGCTCCGCTGCCGCCGGTGCAGGCGGTGCCGCCGATCCCGCCGGAGGGCATCGCGCAGGAGCTGGCGGCGGCGTTCGGGCCCGGGGTGTTCCGCTTCGAGCAGGCGGCCGTGTCCCGGCAGGGCGTGCCGCCGATCGTGGCGCACACCCTGGTCGCGGCCGGGCTGCCGCTGGACATGGGCCCGTTCTTCTGGGCGCAGGCCCAGCCGGGCCGGCCCGTGCCGACGCTGGCCGAGCTGGCGGCCGAGCGCGGTGTGCAGCCGGCCTCGGACGCGGGCTCGTACCTGGTGATGGGCAGCGACTTCGGCAAGGCGATCTGCGTCCAGTACGGCACCGCGAACATCGTCGCCGTGCCGGTGGAGGCGGGGCCGGGCGGGGCGCCCGTACCGCCGCAGTTCGTGAACACCGGGCTGCCGGAGTTCGCGCGCTGCCTGGCGCTGCTGGGCCGGATGTGGCGGCTGCGGTTCGGTCTGAACCAGGAGCAGGCGGGTCGCTGGACGGTCGACTTCCAGGCGCAGTTGGCCGCGCTGGACCCGGCGGCGCTGGGTTCGCCGGAGAGCTGGTGGTCGGTGCTGCTGGAGCAGATGTGGGACGGCTTGCTGTGACGCTGTGACGTGTCGCGGCCGACGTGCCGTGAGGAGCCGGGTCCGGTCGCTCGTACGACCGGGCCCGGCTCTTCTCGTGCCGGTACGAAGATCCCAGGCACGGATGAATAACCGGGCGTTCGATCCTTCCCGGCACGTTGAAGGGCGCAGTACGTGGCGGAGTTGGCCGGGTTGCGCGCCAGTCAGATCGACGGCTGTGGCGCCCGCGTCCACGGACACACCGTCGATCTCCGCGCGGCCGGGGTGAGCGAGGAGCGCGTCGCGGCCGTCGCGGCCTGGCGGCACGCTCCCTTCTCGTGGGGCTGACGGCCGTACGGCCCGGCGGCCCGGACGGCGGCCGGGGCCTGTGGCCCCCTTGCGGAGTGTCGCGTTATGAACACTTCCGTCTGATCCACCAAGATGTGCGCGAAATCATCCTGATTTCTCGCGTGTCGCGTCGGTGTGGTGGAGAGGGGTCCCAGGATGAGCAGCGCATCGGTGTCCTCGCACGGCTTTCCGGTCGTGCGGAGGCGCGGTTACCGTCCCGAGCAGGTCGACGCGTACGCCGCGGCCCTCTCCGCGGATCGTGACGCGGCCTGGGAGCGGGCCGCCCGGCTGACCGTGCTCGCACGGCAGATGGACGAGGAACTGGGGCGGCTGCGCGAGGCCGTGGCGCGACTGGGCCCGCAGACCTACGAGACGCTGGGCGAGCGGGCCCGGCGGCTCTTCGAGCTGGGGGAGCAGGAGGCCGCGGCGGTGCGGGAGGGGGCGTGCCGGGAGGCGCGCCGGCAGGTGGAGGGGGCGCGGGCGTCGGCGGCCGGCGTGCGCGAGTCCGCACAGGCGCACGCCGAGGCCGTACGCGCCGACGCCGACGAGCGGGCCCGGCAGCGGCTGCTCGCGGCGCGTGCCGAGGCCGACGAACTCCGGGGCGAGGCGGAACGCGAGGCGGGGGAGGAACGCGGTGAGGCGCTGGCCGCGCTGCGGGAGATGCGGCAGCGCACCTCCGGCATGCTGGCCGAGCAGGAGAGGGAACGCGCCGGGCGGTGGGAGGAGACCGAGCGGGAGGAGGCCGGGCGGGCGGCAGCCCTGGACGCCCGGCACGCGGAGGAACTGGCGCGCGCCGAAGGGGCGCTGTCCGGGGCGGAGCAGGCTCTCGCCGACGCGGAGGACGCGGCCCGCGACCTGGAGGAGGAGGCCCGGGCACGTGCGGCGGAGCTGCTGGACGCCGCCCGGGCCCGGGCGGAGGCGGTCGAGCGCGAGACGGAGCGGCTGCTGCGCGAGCACGCCGACCGGCGGGACGGCGTGCGGGCCCATATCGACCATGTCCACAGCAGCCTGGCGGCCTGGGCGGGACAGACGGCGGAGTGAACTCCGGGGCGTCCCCGCTCAGTCTTTCCCGCGTACCGCGCCCGCCAGGATCCAGCCCTCCACCGCCTCGTACTGACGGCGTTGCTCCTCCGGCCTGCGGCGGCCGGAGGCCGGTGTGCCCAGCCAGCCGCAGGCGAAGCCCAGGGGGATGGAGAGCAGGCCCGTGGTGGTGGTTTGGCCGAACTGATTGGGCGGTATGCGCTTACCTTCGTGACCTCGGGTGTTACCCGCGTTGACCCTCGTTCGAGGGTGCTTCGGGGAGAGTGGAGGCCAAGTCCCGGCGCACGTAACGCAGTCCGGGCCGGCCGCTCAGGATCGTCTCCCCGACGGGGGTGAAGCCGTTGCGGGACAGGACCTTCCTGGAGGCGGGGTTGTCCAGGGTCGTCCGCGCGGTGAGGGACGTCAGCCCGTAGTCGGCGGCGGCCGTCCGGCACATCAGCGCGACGGCCGCCGTCGCCACGCCCCGCCCGGCCGCGCGCTCGCCGACGCGGTAGCCGAGCTCGGCGCTGCCGTCCGCCACGTCGAGCAGGTTCACGCGGCCGATCAGCACGTCGTCCTCCAGGAGGACATGGAAGTGGCACACGCGCGCGTGCTGCTCCTCCAGGAGCGCCCGGTGGCGTTCGGCGAACCCGGCCGGTGTGAGGTAGGCGTCCCCGCGGTCCGGGACCGTACGCGCGAAGTACGCCCTGTTCTCCCGCTCGAAGGCCAGCAGGACGTCGGCGTGGTCGGCGCGCAGCCGTTCCAGGGTCAGCATGGGCCGCAGGGTACGGACGGTCAGTCCTTGAGCACAGGGAATTTCCTGGGCGCGAGGAACAGCAGCACCACGAACGCCAGCGCCGCAGCGCACGAGGCGCCCAGGTAGACGGCGTGCACCGCGTCGGCGATCGCCCGCCTGGTCGCCTCCGGCGCGGTGCCCGAGTCGAGCGCCCGGGTCACCGAGTCGAGGTCGCCCGCGCCGCCGAGCCGGGCGGCCAGCACCCCGTTGGCGACGGCGCCGAAGACGGCCGCGCCGACCGTCTGGCCGGTCTGGCGGCAGAAGAGCACGGACGCGGTCGTCGTCCCGCGTTCCGCCCAGCCCACCGTCGACTGCACCCCGACGATCAGCGGCAGCTGGAACAGGCCCAGCGCGGCGCCCAGCAGCAGCATCAGCAGCGTCGGCTGCCACGCCTGTCCCGGATAGGGCAGGAAGGGGAACGCCAGCAGGATCAGGGCCGCGGCGCCGATGCCGAGCATCGCGGTGTTGCGGAAGCCGATCCTGCGGTAGACGTGCTGGCTCAGTGCCGCCGACACCGGCCAGCTCAACGTCCATACGGAGAGCACGAATCCGGCGGTCACGGGCGCCAGGCCCAGCACCGACTGGGCGTAGGTGGGCAGGAAGACCGTCGGCGCGACCATCAGCAGCCCCAGCGCGCCCAGGGCCAGGTTGACCGCGGCGATCGTCCGGCGCCGCCACACCCAGCCCGGAATGATCGGATCCGCAGCGCGGCGCTCCACCAGCACCACCACAGCCACCAGGGCGAGACCCGTGCCGAACAGGGCCAGCGAGGGCGCCGACAGCCACGGCCACGCCACCCCGCCCTGCACCAGGGCCGTCAGCAGCACCCCGCCGCAGGCGAACACCGCGAGCGCGCCGGCCCAGTCCACGCGCGCGTGCGGGGCCCCGCGCCGCTCCGGCTCGTGCAGGTGACGCACGATCAGCCACAGCGCCACCGCGCCGACCGGCAGGTTGACCAGGAAGATCCAGCGCCAGTCCGCGTACGCGGCGAGCAGCCCGCCGAGTCCGGGTCCGGCGACCGCGGCCACCGCCCACACCGTGGACAGCTTCGACTGGATGCGGGGCCGGTCCTTCAGCGGGTAGAGGTCGGCGGCCAGGGTCTGCACGGTCCCCTGCAGGGCGCCACCGCCCAGGCCCTGCACGATGCGGAAGGCGATGAGTGCCGCCATGTTCCAGGCCAGCGCGCACAGCAGGGAGCCCAGCAGGAACACCACCGAGCCCGCGATCAGCACCGGCTTGCGGCCGAAGGTGTCGGAGAGCTTGCCGTAGACGGGCAGCGTGACGGTCACGGCCAGCAGATAGCCGGAGAACAGCCAGGAGAAGACCGAGAAGCCGCCCAGGTCCCCGACGATCTGCGGGACGGCGGTCGAGACGATGGTGGAGTCCAGCGCCGCCAGCGCCATCGACAGCATCAGCGCTGCGACCACCGCCCCCCGCCGGCCGGTCGCGACGGGCCGAGCGGTCTCCTGTGCTGCCGGACTCGTGCTGCCCACCCCGGGTCCCTCCCCCTGGCACCGGCCGCCCTCGCCGGGGCCGTCGTCCCTGTGCCTGCCCCTTGCACGTATCTGCCGCAGACAGCTTCCCACTTGACCCTGACGTCGCGGGAGGGTGGAGTCTCGATGGGCCGAGGGGAGGAGCCGACCCTGAGACGGACTCCACCCTTCGGTGGACTGCCCCTAGGGGTACCTCCGTACTACGACCTGGGGAGGGTTCGTACCGGCGGAGGACGAGACGCCGAGGGGGCGTTCCTTAACCTGGCTTTACGCCGCCGGGGGGCGGGTTCACACACCGGCGGGGGTGGGGTTTTCCACAGCAAAAGACTGCGCTGCGCACCAGGGCGCAGAGCCCCTCCCCACCGGGAGACTTGAGGCGCGCCGGACGGTTCCGCGGTCCGGCATCGCACACCGCGGGTGCCGAGCAGGCGACCGTCTTCACCATTTGCTGACCGATATAGGAGACATACCGTGACTTCGGCTGTAACCATTCCCAGGCACGGGGGTACTGGAGGGCGTACGGCCGTTGCCGCGCGGGCGCGGCAGGTCGTGAAGGCGTACGGGTCCGGAGAGACCCGTGTCGTCGCCCTCGATCACGTCGACGTGGACATCGCACGCGGCCAGTTCACCGCGATCATGGGCCCCTCGGGCTCCGGCAAGTCCACGCTCATGCACTGCCTCGCCGGGCTCGACACCGTCACCAGCGGGCAGATCTACCTCGACGACACCGAGATCACCGGCCTGAAGGACAAGAAGCTCACGCAGCTGCGCCGGGACCGGATCGGGTTCATCTTCCAGGCGTTCAACCTGCTGCCGACGCTGAACGCCATCGAGAACATCACGCTGCCCATGGACATCGCGGGCCGCAAGCCGGACAAGGAGTGGCTCGCGCGGGTCGTGGAGACCGTCGGGCTCGCCGACCGGCTCAAGCACCGGCCCACCCAGCTCTCCGGCGGCCAGCAGCAGCGCGTCGCCGTGGCGCGGGCGCTCGCCGCCCGGCCCGAGATCATCTTCGGTGACGAGCCGACCGGAAACCTCGACTCGCGCGCCGGCGCAGAGGTCCTCGGCTTCCTGCGCCGCTCGGTGACCGAGCTGGGCCAGACCATCGTCATGGTCACCCACGACCCGGTCGCCGCCAGCTACGCGGACCGGGTGCTGTACCTCGCCGACGGACGGATCGTCGACGAGATGTACAAGCCGACCGCGGAGGCCGTCCTGGACCGCATGAAGGACTTCGACGCCCGGGGGCGCACGTCATGACCGTCATGAAGACCTCCATGCGCAACTTCGTCGCGCACAAGGGACGCATGGCCCTGTCGGCGGTCGCCGTCCTGCTGTCGGTGGCCTTCGTCTGCGGGACGCTCGTCTTCACCGACACCATGTCCACCACGTTCGACAAGCTCTTCGCGGCCACCTCCTCCGACGTCACGGTCAGCGCCAAGGGCGCCTCCGACAGCGGTGAGACCACCGCCGACAACGGCAAGCCGCCGGTCATGCCCGCCTCCGTGCTCGGCGAGGTGCGCAAGGCCGAGGGCGTGAAGTCCGCCGAGGGCACCGTCTTCTCCACCTCGGTCACCGTCGTCGACGCCGACAAGGACAGCCTCTCGCCCACCAGCGGCGGCCCGACCATCGTCGGCAGCTGGAACGCCACCGACGCCCGCACCATGAAGATCACCTCCGGTGCGGCGCCCAAGGGCGGCGACCAGATCATGGTCGACGCCGACACCGCCGACAAGCACGGCCTGAAGCTCGGCGACGAGATCACCGTGCTCACCGCGGTCGGCAACCACACCGCGAAGATCTCCGGCATCGCCGACTTCACCGTCACCAACCCCGGCGCCGCGATCTTCTACCTCGACACGAAGACCGCTCAGCAGGCCCTGGTCGGCGAGCCGGATGTCTACACCAACGTCAACGTCACCGCGGCCGCCGGCGTCAGCGACGCACAGCTGAAGAAGAACGTCACCACCGAGCTCGGCCGCGACTTCCAGGTCAAGACCGCCAAGGAGACCGCCGACGCCAACCAGAAGGACGTCGAGGGCTTCATGAACGTCATGAAGTACGCGATGCTCGGCTTCGCCGGGATCGCCCTCCTCGTCGGCATCTTCCTGATCATCAACACCTTCTCCATGCTGGTCGCCCAGCGCACCCGCGAGATCGGCCTGATGCGGGCCATCGGCTCCTCCCGCAAGCAGGTCAACCGCTCGGTGCTGGCCGAGGCGCTGCTGCTCGGCCTCGTCGGCTCGGTGCTCGGCGTGGGCGCGGGCGTCGGCCTCGCCGTCGGCCTGATGAAGCTCATGGGCCAGATGGGCATGGAACTGTCCACCGACGACCTCACCGTCGCCTGGACGACCCCCGTGGTCGGACTCGTCCTCGGCGTGATCGTCACGGTGCTCGCCGCCTATCTGCCCGCCCGGCGCGCCGGCAAGATCTCCCCGATGGCGGCGCTGCGCGACGCGGGCGCCCCGGCGGACGCCAAGGCCGGCTGGATCCGCGGCATCATCGGCACCGTCCTCACCGCCGGCGGCACCTTCGCCCTGTACCTTGCGGCGGCGGCCGACAAGGCCACCGACGGCTCGCTGTGGCTCGGCATCGGCGTGGTGCTGTCGCTGATCGGCTTCGTCGTCATCGGCCCGCTGCTCGCCGGCGCCGTGGTCCGCGTCCTCGGCGCGGTCCTGCTGCGGATGTTCGGCCCCGTGGGCCGCATGGCCGAGCGCAACGCCCTGCGCAACCCGCGCCGCACCGGCGCGACGGGCGCCGCGCTCATGATCGGCCTCGCCCTGGTGGCGTGCCTGTCCGTGGTCGGTTCCTCCATGGTGGCCTCCGCCACCGACCAGCTCGACAAGACCGTCGGCACGGACTTCATCGTCCAGTCCGACAGCGGCCAGCTGATCACCCCGCAGGCGGTCGAGGCCATGAAGTCGACGCCGGAGCTGGAGCGGGTCACCGAGTACAAGTGGACCAAGGCCGACTTCACCACCCCCGACGGCGAGACCCTGAAGGACACGGCGATCACGGCGGCCGACCCGTCGTACGCGACCGACCTGCGCACCGAGACCGTCGCCGGCAAGCTGCCCGACGCCTACAAGCCCGACTCGATGTCCGTGCACGAGAAGTTCGCCGAGGACCACGGCATCAGCCTCGGCTCGAAGGTCAAGGTGGCCTTCAAGGACGGCTCCGCGGCCGACCTCACGGTCCGGGCGATCACCAGCAGTGACGTCGTGATCGACGCGGGCGCGATGTACACCTCCATCGCGACGATGGCCAAGTACGTCCCGGCCGACAAGATGCCGCTGGACTCGCTGGTCTTCGCCAGCGCCAAGGAGGGGCAGCAGGACGCCGCCTACAAGTCCCTGAAGTCGGCCCTGCACGACTATCCGCAGTACACCGTGCGCGACCAGACCGACTACAAGGACGCCCTGAAGGACCAGATCGGCCAGCTGCTCAACATGATCTACGGCCTGCTGGCCCTGGCGATCATCGTCGCCATCCTGGGCGTGGTGAACACCCTCGCCCTGTCGGTGGTGGAGCGCACCAGGGAGATCGGCCTGATGCGGGCGATCGGCCTCTCCCGCCGCCAGCTGCGCCGCATGATCCGCATGGAGTCGGTGGTCATCGCCCTCTTCGGCGCCCTGCTGGGCCTCGGCCTCGGCATGGGCTGGGGCGCCACGGCCCAGCAGCTGCTGGAGCTGGAGGGCCTGATGGTCCTGGACATCCCCTGGCCGACGATCATCGGCGTCTTCCTCGGCTCGGCGTTCGTGGGTCTGTTCGCGGCACTGATCCCGGCGTTCCGGGCGGGGCGGATGAACGTGCTGAACGCGATCGCGACGGAGTAGTCACGCGTCACCGCGAGGAACCACCGCATACGGGGGTTGCGGGGAACCCGGCGCCGGGAAGTCCACTCCAGGACTTCCCGGCGCCGGTTGTGCGCGCGGCAAGGCCGGCCGGGCCAGGACACCGAGGCCGAGCACCTCGCACCCGGGGGCGTCGTCCACAGGCCCCGACGCCGGGCCGCGCGGCGTCGTACGCTGGATACCCCCGGCCCGCGGCGCGCGTCGGGCCAGTCGTGTTGCCCACCCCCTGGACGGAAAACACCCCCCATGAGCCTGCACGGTCTGCTCGACGCCGTCGTCAAGGACGCCGCCCTCGCCGAAGCGATCAGGGCCGCCGCAGACGGCAACCGCATGCACGTCGACCTGGTCGGCCCTCCCGCGGCCCGCCCTTTCGCGGTGGCCGCCCTGGCCCGGGACACGGGCCGCCCGGTGCTGGCGGTGACGGCGACGGGCCGCGAGGCGGAGGACCTGGCCGCCGCCCTGCGCTCCCTCCTCCCGCCCGAGGGCGTCGTGGAGTACCCCTCCTGGGAGACTCTGCCGCACGAGCGGCTCAGCCCCCGCAGCGACACCGTCGGCCGCCGCCTGGCCGTGCTGCGCCGCCTGTCCCACCCCCGCCCCGACGACCCCGAGACCGGCCCGGTCTCCGTCGTCGTCGCGCCCGTACGGTCCGTGCTCCAGCCGCAGGTCAAGGGGCTGGGCGACCTGGAGCCCGTCGCGCTGCGGACCGGGCAGAGCGCCGATCTGAACGCGGTGGTGGAAGCCCTCGCCGCCGCCGCCTACGCGCGCGTGGAGCTGGTGGAGAAGCGCGGCGAGTTCGCCGTGCGCGGCGGCATCCTCGACGTGTTCCCGCCCACCGAGGAACACCCCCTGCGCGTGGAGTTCTGGGGCGACGACGTCGAGGAGATCCGCTACTTCAAGGTCGCCGACCAGCGCTCCCTGGAGATCGCCGAGCACGGCCTGTGGGCGCCGCCCTGCCGCGAGCTGCTGCTCACCGAGGACGTACGCACGCGTGCCCGGGCCCTGGCCGAACAGCACCCCGAGCTGGGCGAACTCCTCGGCAAGATCGCCGAGGGCATCGCCGTGGAGGGCATGGAGTCCCTCGCCCCGGTCCTGGTCGACGACATGGAGCTGCTGCTCGACGTGCTGCCCAAGGGGTCCATGGCCGTCGTGTGCGACCCGGAGCGGGTGCGTACGCGCGCGTCGGACCTGGTCGCCACCTCGCAGGAGTTCCTGCACGCCTCCTGGGCGGCCACCGCCGGCGGCGGGGAAGCGCCCATCGACGTCGGCGCGGCCTCCCTGTGGTCCATCGCGGACGTGCGCGACCGGGCGCGCGAGCTGGACATGATGTGGTGGTCGGTGTCGCCGTTCGCCGCCGACGAGACGTTCACACATGGCGCTGACGCGGCGGGCGACGCCGACACCCTCAAGCTCGGCATGCACGCCCCGGAGACCTACCGCGGGGACACCGCCAAGGCCCTCGCCGACACCAAGGGCTGGCTCGCCGACGGCTGGCGGACGGTGTTCGTCACCGAGGGCCACGGCCCCGCCGCCCGTACGGTCGAGGTGCTCGGCAGCGAGGGAATCGCCGCCCGCCTCGACGGGGACCTCGGCGAGATCTCCCCGTCCGTGGTGCACGTGGCGTGCGGCTCGATCGACCACGGCTTCGTCGACCCGGCCCTCAGACTCGCGGTGCTGACCGAGACCGACCTCTCCGGCCAGAAGGCGTCCGGCCGCGAGGGCGCCCGTATGCCGGCCCGTCGCCGCAAGACCATCGACCCGCTCACCCTGGAGGCGGGCGACTACATCGTCCACGAGCAGCACGGCGTGGGCCGCTACATCGAGATGGTGCAGCGCACCGTGCAGGGCGCCACCCGCGAGTACCTGGTCGTCGAGTACGCCCCCGCCAAGCGCGGCCAGCCCGGCGACCGGCTCTACATCCCCACCGACCAGCTGGAGCAGATCACCAAGTACGTCGGCGGCGAGGCCCCCACCCTGCACCGCCTGGGCGGCGCCGACTGGACGAAGACGAAGGCCCGCGCCAAGAAGGCCGTCAAGGAGATCGCCGCCGACCTCATCAAGCTGTACAGCGCCCGCATGGCGGCCCCCGGGCACGCCTTCGGGCCGGACACCCCCTGGCAGCGCGAGCTGGAGGACGCCTTCCCCTACGCGGAGACGCCCGACCAGCTCACCACCATCGCCGAGGTCAAGGAGGACATGGAGAAGACGGTCCCCATGGACCGCCTGATCTGCGGCGACGTCGGCTACGGCAAGACCGAGATCGCGGTGAGGGCCGCCTTCAAGGCCGTGCAGGATGGCAAGCAGGTCGCCGTGCTCGTGCCGACGACCCTGCTGGTGCAGCAGCACTTCGGCACGTTCAGCGAGCGGTACGCGCAGTTCCCGGTGGTCGTGAAGGCCCTGTCCCGCTTCCAGACCGACACCGAGGCCAAGGCCGTCCTGGAGGGCCTGCGCGAGGGCTCGGTCGACGTCGTCATCGGCACGCACCGGCTGTTCTCCTCCGAGACGAAGTTCAAGGACCTCGGCCTGGTCATCGTCGACGAGGAGCAGCGGTTCGGCGTCGAGCACAAGGAGCAGCTGAAGAAGCTGCGCGCCAACGTCGACGTGCTGACCATGTCCGCGACCCCGATCCCCCGGACCCTGGAGATGGCGGTCACCGGCATCCGCGAGATGTCGACCATCACCACCCCGCCGGAGGAGCGCCACCCGGTGCTGACCTTCGTCGGCCCGTACGAGGAGAAGCAGATCGGCGCCGCCATCCGCCGCGAACTGCTGCGCGAGGGCCAGGTCTTCTACATCCACAACCGCGTCGAGTCGATCGACCGGGCCGCCGCCCGCCTGCGCGAGATCGTCCCCGAGGCGCGCATCGCCACCGCGCACGGCCAGATGTCCGAGTCGGCGCTGGAGCAGGTCGTCGTCGACTTCTGGGAGAAGAAGTTCGACGTGCTGGTGTCCACGACGATCGTGGAGTCCGGCATCGACATCTCCAACGCCAACACCCTGATCGTGGAGCGCGGCGACAACTTCGGTCTGTCCCAGCTGCACCAGCTGCGCGGCCGGGTCGGACGTGGCCGTGAGCGCGGCTACGCCTACTTCCTCTACCCGCCGGAGAAGCCGCTGACCGAGACCGCGCACGAACGGCTCGCGACCATCGCCCAGCACACGGAGATGGGGGCCGGCATGTACGTCGCCATGAAGGACCTGGAGATCCGCGGCGCGGGCAACCTCCTCGGCGGCGAGCAGTCCGGCCACATCGCGGGCGTCGGCTTCGACCTGTACGTGCGGATGGTCGGTGAGGCCGTCGCGGACTACCGGCGCCAGCTGGAGACCGGCGACATCGAGGAGGAGCCGCCGCTCGAGGTCAAGATCGAGCTGCCCGTCGACGCGCACGTCCCGCACGACTACGCGCCCGGCGAGCGCCTGCGCCTCCAGGCCTACCGCGCCATCGCCTCCGCCAACTCGGAGGAGGACATCAAGGCCGTACGCGAGGAACTCGTCGACCGCTACGGCAAGCTGCCCGAGCCCGTGGAGAACCTGCTGCTCGTGGCGGGCCTGCGCATGTTCGCCCGGGCGTGCGGTGTCGGCGAGATCGTGCTGCAGGGCACCAACATCCGCTTCGCGCCGGTGGAGTTGCGCGAGTCGCAGGAGCTGCGGCTCAAGCGGCTGTACCCGGGGGCCGTCATCAAGCCGGCGGCGCACCAGGTGCTGGTACCGCGCCCGAAGACGGCGAAGGTCGGCGGCAAGCCGCTGGTCGGACGGGAACTGCTGGCGTGGGTGGGGGAGTTCCTGACGTCGGTCCTGGGTTCCTGACAGGCGGGTCCGGGCCTGGTCCGGTACTGGCTCCGGGCCGGGGCCGGGCCTGGCCCCCGGGCCCGGTTCCGGCCCCGCTCCCGGAATGCCCCTTCGGGTCCGGTGTGGTCTGAACCTCACCCTCGCTACCGTGGGACCAGACACAGGCCGCCCGCGCGAGGGCGGGACGGGCAAGCAGGGGAGGGGCGCAGGGTGACGCGTCTGAGGGGCGGGGCGGCACTGGCCGTCGCCATGGTGTTCGCCGGTGCGGCGCTGACGGGCTGCGAGGGCCTGGCCCCTCCGGCGGACGGCAGCGGAGCCTCCGGATCCGGTGCCCCGGCCGCCGGGGACCCCCGGGCCGTGAACCCGCTGGACAACCCGGACGGCACCAAGCCGGGGCTGGCGACGATCACCTCCACCGAGGACAGGGCGAAGGCGCGCGCCCTGATCGAGAAGGTGGCCACGAAGGGCCGCGGCCCCAGGACGGGTTACGACCGGGACGAGTTCGGCTACGCCTGGATGGACTCGGCGCCACGCGACGTCCCCTTCTCCCACAACGGCTGCGACACGCGCAACGACCTCCTCAAGCGCGACGGCCGGGACCTGCGCTTCCGTAAGGGCTCCGACTGCGTCGTCACGTCCATGACGCTGCACGACCCGTACACCGGCAAGGTCATCGAGTTCACCAAGTCCCGTGCGATGAAGGTGCAGATAGACCACGTGATGCCGTTGTCCTACGACTGGCAGATGGGCGCCTCGCGCTGGACGGAGGACAAGCGGGAGTCCATCGCCAACGACCCGCTCAACCTCGTCCCGGTGGACGGGCCGACCAACAGCGCGAAGGGAGACTCGGGTCCGGCGTCCTGGCTGCCGCCCGACCGGCGGATCCGCTGCGCCTACTCGGTGCGCTTCGCCCAGGTGTCCCTCAAGTACGACCTGCCCGTGACGTCCGCCGACAAGGAGATGATGCTGCGGCAGTGCGGCGGCTGACGGCGGCGGCCCGCCCACCCTGCGCTACCGTGCCCGGACATGACGACCCATGCGCTGCAGGCCCTGCGGAGCGCGCTGCGGGACGGGGCCGAGCCGGACATCAGGATCCAGCAGCTGCGGGTGCTGCGGCCGCCGGGAGACGATGAACTGCTCGGCGTGCGGGTGCCGGTGGTGCGTGAGCTGGCCCGGGCACACCGGGAGCTGACCCGGGAGGACGTGGACGCGCTGCTGCGCAGCCGTGTGCACGAGGAGCGGTTGGCCGGGGTGCTGGTGCTGGCCGAGCGGATGCGGACGGCCCGGGGCGCGGAACGCCGGGACCTGGTCGACTTCTACCTCGCGCGCACCCGGTGCGTGGACAACTGGGACCTGGTGGACGCCTCCGCCCACGTTGTGCTCGGGCCGTGGCTGGCGGACGGGCCCGAGGCCTCCGAGGACGTCCTGGACGGGCTGGCCGCCTCGCCCTGGCTCTGGGACCGCAGGATCGCCGTCGTAGCCACCCTGGCGCTGATCCGCCAGGGGCGCTTCGCGCCGACGTTCCGCCTGGTGCGCGCCCTGTGCCATGACCCGGAACCGCTGATCCACAAGGCGCTCGGCTGGATGCTGCGCGAGATCGGCCGCCGGGACGCGCCCCTGCTGGTGGCGTTCCTGGAGCAGCACCTGAAAGACCTGCCGCGCATCACCGTGCGGTACGCGACCGAGCGGCTCCCGGCCGAGGAACGCGCGCGTTTTGTGCGGGCACGGCAGCGGTAATCCGATGCCTGGCACACCGGATCCTCCTACGGTGCTCCCGTGCCGGAGATCACGCAGCCGAAGATCCCGCAGCCGAGGATATCGAGCCTCGCCGACCGTCCCGACATGCTGGAGCGGGTCGTGGGAATGGCGGACACCTGGCCGGAGTTCGTGATCCAGGACCTCGTGGGCGCCGCCCACTACCCCCGGATCGCCACCGAACTCCCCGAGTACGCCCTGTTCGCCGAGGACGAGAGCGCCGAGCAGTTCGCCACGGCCCTCGACGGCGAGCGTGAACGGCACGCTGTAGGCGTTCGCGACGACCTCGCGCTTGGCGCCCCTGCCCTGGGCGTGGGGCGCGACGGAGATGGGGATGGCGCTGACCGTGTCGGGGCGTAGTCCGCGGCGCAGGTCCGAGAAGGCCCACACCAGGACCGTGTCCCAGCCGTTCCCAGAAGGAGTGCCGCATCCACACGTTGGGCTCGACGTACACCGCGTAGCCGCGCTCCACCTCGCAGCGCACCGGCACCAGGCCGTGATCAGCACGACAACGGTTCGGTACAACCCGTGACCCGTTGTCCTTGTCGGGCTATACGCTCGGACTCCCAACGGGCTCTGTCACTCGCACATCCGTCCCCCATCGGCCACACCGGTCCAGGAGCAGTCATGTACGGCCACGGCGCGGCGCCGCCTCCCCGCAGCGCGGCAACGGTCATCTCCCTGCGCGTGCTGTTCGCCGCAGCCGGTTTCCTCACGTGCGGCGTGCTGGCCTGCGTCCCGCTGTTCCGGGTGGCCGTCCTGCGCGGGCGCGCCCTGGACTGGGTGCTGGCCTGGGTGACCCTGCCCCTGTCCATCGCGTGCTTCCTGGTGGTCGGCACCCTGCCCGAGGAGGACGTCCGGACGGACATCGCGCTGGGCCTGATCCTGCTGCTCGGCTTCGGTGCCGCCATCTACTTCCTGATCGTGGACATCGGCCACCACGGCGAGCGGCGGCAGTTCACCGGCCACCCGGCCTCGCCCCACGCGCCGACCGTCCACTCCCCGTACGGCTATCCGCACCCCGGCTCGTCCTACGCGCAGGCCTCCACGCCCGTCCCGCAGCTCCCCACGCCGCACACCCCGGTGCCCCACGACGCCACGCCCCGGGTCCCGGCTCCCGTCCAGCCGCCCCCGGCCCCGCATCGCCCCGCCCCCGCCCGCATCGACCAGGTCCGCGCCGAACTCGACGAACTCAGCGACTACCTGCGCCGGCAGGAAGGCGACGACCGGCGCGACGGCGATCGCGAGGGCGGCAGATGACCGCGACGGCAGGACGTGTCGTCGCCGGCCGCTACGAACTGTCCACGCTCCTCGGACAGGGCGGCATGGGCCAGGTCTGGACGGGGTACGACCAGCGCCTCGACCGGCGCGTGGCGGTGAAACTGCTGCGCCCCGACAAGGTGGCCGGCCAGGACGCGGAGGAGCTGCGCCGCCGTTTCGTGCGCGAGTGCCGGGTGACCGCGCAGGTCGACCACCCCGGCCTCGTCACGGTGCACGACGCGGGCAGTGAGGGCGAGGAGCTGTTCCTCGTCATGCAGCACATCGACGGCGCCGACCTCGCCGGTCACCTCGCGCAGCGCGACCCGTACCCCTGGCCGTGGGCGGTCGCGGTCGCCGCGCAACTGTGCGCCGTGCTCAGCGCCGTGCACGCCGTGCCGATCGTCCACCGCGACCTCAAGCCGCGGAACGTGATGGTGAAGCAGGACGGCACGGTCACCGTGCTGGACCTCGGCGTCGCCTCCGTCATGGAGGCCGACACCACCCGCCTCACCCACACCGGCACCCCCATCGGCTCGCCCGCCTACATGGCCCCGGAGCAGGCGATGGGCGGCGCGGTCGGCCCGTACACGGACCTGTACGCCCTCGGCATCGTCCTGCACGAACTGCTCAGCGGGGACGTGCCCTTCTCCGGCTCCACGGCCCTCGGCGTGCTGCACCGGCACCTGTACGAGCCGCCGCTGCCCGTGCGCCGCCTGCGGCCCGAGGTGCCCGAAGTCCTGGAGACCCTCGTCCTGCGGCTGCTCGCCAAGGACCCGCAGCACCGGCCGGCCTCCGCGCAGGAGGTCTACCAGCACCTGGAGCCGCTGCTGCCCGCGCGCGGCACGCCCACCGGAGCGGCCCTCGACCCCACCCGCCCCTTCCTGCGCCCGCACGCCCCCTGGCCGGACCGGGCCCGCACCCCGGCGCCCCAGCCCGCGCCGCCCGCCGCACCCGTCGCCGAGACCGCCGGGCAGACGGACATCGCCCGCGCCGTCGACGAGGTCAAGCGGCTCCTCGGAGAGGGCCGCATCACCCAGGCCGTCGACATCCTCGGCGCGATCCTGCCCGCCGCGGCGCAGCAGCACGGCGAGCACTCCCCGGTGGTGCGCACCCTGCGCAAGCAGTACGCCGCCACGCTCCTGGACGACGGCCAGTTCCGCCGCGCCCTGCCCGAACTGCGCCGCCTCGCCGACGAACGCGCCGCCGAGGCCGGCCAGGCCGACCCGCAGGCCCTCCGCTTCCGCTACGAGGCCGCCCAGTGCCTCGAACAGCTGGGTGAACCGGCGGCGGCGCTCGCCGAGTACCGTGCGGTGCTGCCGTACTACGAGAACCAGTACGTCGCCGCCGGCGGCCCCGAACTCGCGCACGACGTCCGCCGCCGCATCGGGCACCTCCTGCTCGCCCTCGGCGACCGCGGCGCCGCCCACGACACGCTGGCCCGGCTGCTGCACGACGTGGAGCGCACCCACGGCCCCGGCCACCCCCTCGGCGCGGAGATCCGCAGGACGCTGCAGTGGCTGGGGCAGGTCCGCGGCTGACCGCAGTGCCGGAACTGGCGCGGCGGTGCCGGAAGTCCCGGTGAATCGTTGGTCGAATGGGTTGGCCAGAGCCTGGCCACTGCCTACCATCGATCACCGCAAGACTTTGTGCACCGCCGCACAATCTCCTCGGGAGGTCTCCTTGCACCGCCGCCGTCGCACCGCGCTCCTCCTCACCGCCGCGATCGCCGCGGCGCCCCTGCTCACCGCCTGCGGCAACGACGCGCATCCCGGCGCGGCGGCCGTGGTCGGCGGGCAGCGGATCACCGTCTCCCAGCTGGAGGAGCGGGTCGGCGAGGTCCGCGCGGCCCAGCGGGCGGCCGTGCAGAACGACGCCGAGTACCAGCAGGCCATCGCCAGGACCGGCACCCTCACCCGCGACACCCTGCACACCATGGTCCTCGACCGGGTGCTGCACCGCGCCGCCGAGGACGCCGGGGTGAGCGTCAGCCGCAAGGAGATCCAGGAGATGCGGTCCGGCCTGGAGGAGCAGGCCGGCGGTGCCGAGGCGCTGGAGACGACCTGGCTGCAGCGGTACGGCATCCCGCCGCAGCGCCTGGAGGAGAACCTCCGCCTGCAGCTGGAGGCCCAGAAGCTCGCCGAGAAGCGAGGCACGGACACCACCCGCCCGGAGTTCTGGAAGGCCCTGTCCGAGGCCTCCGAGAAGCTGAACGTCGACCTCAACCCGCGGTACGGCACCTGGGACGTCAAGAAGAGCAGCCGCGCCGACGCCAAGACGCCGTGGGTCCGTGACGTGACGACGGCGCAGACGCAACAGAACATGTAGCCCCCGCGCCCCGACCCCGCCCCGTCCCAGGGGCCTCCGATCCGGTCGCGTGCACGGGCCTCCGGCCGGTATCTCACGCATGGGCCTCGGCCCCGGGGCGCACGCATGGGCCTCCGGCCGGGGTCGCACGCATGGGCCTCCGGCCCGGGTCCGCACGCACGGGCCTCCCTCGCGTCCCGGCCCGAGCCCGTCCGCGGACGACTCCCCGGCCGCCCGCAGGGCCTGTGGACAACTTCGGGCGCCGTCGGCGCCGTGGGATAGCTTCGAACCGTGAACGCCAACAGCCCCGAACCCACCCAGGGCCCCCGGCAGGCCGCCCCCGGCGCGGCCGCCGCCCCCGGCCGCATCGTCCTGCTCACCACCAGCCACCGCGTCGCCCCCGGCCTGCTGTCCTGGCCCGCCTGGCAGGCCCTGCACGCGGCCGACCGGGTGCTGTGCGCGGACGGCGCGCATCCGCAGCTGCCCTATCTGCGCGAGGCGGGCATCGCGGTCGAGGAGGCGTCCCCCACCGCCCAGGAACTGGTCGACACCTGCGCCGGCGGCCGCACGGTGGTCGTCGTGGCGACGGGCGAGGGCGAGCCGGCCCTGACCGACGGTCTGGCCCGCCTCGCCGGCACCGGCCGCCTCGCCATGCCGGAGCTGGAGCTGCTGCCCGCCTCCTACGACCTGCCGGGCGCCCGCCTGCTCGACATCGTGCAGGTCATGGACCGGATCCGGACCGAGTGCCCCTGGTCCTCCCAGCAGACCCACAAGGGCCTGGCCAAGTACGGCATCGAGGAGGCGTACGAGCTCGTCGAGGCGATCGAGGAGGGCGACCGGGACGAACTGCGCGAGGAGCTCGGCGACGTCCTCCTCCAGGTCGTCTTCCACGCCCGCATCGCGGAGGAGGACCCCGAGGCGCCGTTCTCCGTCGACGACGTGGCCGGCGGCATCGTCGCCAAGCTGATCCACCGCCACCCGCACGTCTTCGGCGACGCGACGGCCACCACGCCCGAGGAGGTCAAAGCCCACTGGCTGCGCACCAAGGCGGTGGAGAAACAGCGCACCTCGGTCACCGAGGGCATCCCCCTGGGCCAGCCCGGCCTGGCCCTCGCCGCCAAGCTGGCGTCCCGCGCCCGCACGGCGAACCTGGACATACCGCTCCCACCCGTGGAGGGCATCGGCTACGACCTCCTGGCCCTGGCCGTCCGGGCGGAGGCGGAGGGCGTGGACCCGGAGGCGGCCCTGAGAGCGGCGGCCCGCGCCTACCGGGACGCGATCAGACAGGCCGAGGGCTGAGCGGACCGGCACGGGGGAGCGGCAGCGGGCCGGATACGGTCGGAGGGTGACCGACCAGCCCCAGCCCAGCCCGCCCGCTCCGTCCCCCACTCCCGCCCCCGCCCTGTTCACCTGGGAGTTCGCGAGCGACCCCTACCCCGCCTACGCCTGGCTCCGCGAGCACAGCCCCGTCCACAGGACACGGCTCCCGAGCGGCGTCGAAGCCTGGCTGGTCACGCGCTACGCCGACGCCAAGCAGACCCTCGCCGACCCCCGGCTCTCCAAGAACCCGGCGCACCACGACGAACCCGCGCACGCCAAGGGCAAGACCGGCATCCCCGGGGAGCGCAAGGCCGAGCTGATGACGCACCTGCTCAACATCGACCCGCCGGACCACACCCGGCTGCGGCGGCTCGTGTCCAAGGCGTTCACGCCCCGCCGGGTCGCCGAGTTCGCGCCGCGGGTGCAGGAGCTCACCGACCGGCTCATCGACGGGTTCGCGGACAGGGGGAGCGCCGACCTCATTCACGAGTTCGCCTTTCCGCTGCCCATCTACGCCATCTGCGACCTGCTCGGCGTCCCCCGCGAGGACCAGGACGACTTCCGGGACTGGGCGGGCATGATGATCCGTCACCAGGGCGGGCCGCGGGGCGGCGTGGCGCGGTCCGTGAAGAAGATGCGCGGCTACCTCGCCGACCTCATCCACCGCAAGCGGGAGGCGCTCCCCGCCGCGCCCGGTCCGGGCGAGGACCTCATCTCCGGCCTCATCCGCGCCTCCGACCACGGCGAGCACCTCACCGAGAACGAGGCCGCGGCCATGGCCTTCATCCTGCTGTTCGCCGGTTTCGAGACGACGGTCAACCTCATCGGCAACGGCACCTTCGCCCTGCTCACCCACCCCGAGCAGCGCACTCGCCTGCAGGCCTCCCTCGCCGCCGGGGAGACCGGCCTGCTGGAGACCGGCGTGGAGGAACTGCTGCGCTACGACGGGCCGGTCGAGCTCGCCACCTGGCGGTTCGCCACGCAGCCGCTCACCATCGGTGGGCAGCGGATCGACGCGGGCGACCCGGTCCTGGTCGTCCTGGCCGCCGCGGACCGGGACCCGGAGCGGTTCGCCGACCCGGACGTGCTCGACCTGTCGCGCCGTGACAACCAGCACCTCGGTTACGGCCACGGCATCCACTACTGCCTCGGTGCCCCGCTCGCCCGCCTGGAGGGCCAGACCGCGCTCGCCGCCCTCCTCACCCGCCTCCCGGACCTCCGCCTCGCGGTGGACCCGGCCGAGCTGAGATGGCGCGGCGGGCTCATCATGCGCGGGCTGCGCACCCTGCCGGTGGAGTTCACCCCGATCGCGAAGTGACACGCCCTCAGCTTTGTGATCTTCATGTGATCTGCACGGCATGAACTTGTGACAAGTGATCGTGTGCCGATACGTTCACCCATCAGCGCGGCCGGGGACCCCTGCGCCGCGTGGGTCACTGCTGTCTCGCGAAAGGTCTCCGCATGCTCTCCGGGAACGGTCGGCACCGCCGCCCCCGCCAGGCTCCGGCACTCCTCGTTGCGGCCGGAGTGACCGGCTCCGCCATCGCGATCCCCCTCCTCGGGGCCTCCGGCGCCAGCGCGGCCGACGGCACGACCTGGGACCGGGTCGCGGACTGCGAGACGGGTGGTGCCTGGAGCCAGAACAGCGGCAACGGCTACTACGGCGGCCTCGCCCTGTCCCAGGAGGACTGGGAGAACCACGGTGGTCTGGACTACGCGCCGAGCGCCGACCTCGCCAGTCGCTCCCAGCAGATATCCGTGGCGGAGAGAATCCTCGCCGACCAGGGGGTCGGCGCATGGCGCACCTGCGGGCTGCTCTCCGGCCTCGAGCAGGGCGCGTCGGGAGAGACCGGGGAGTCCGGTTCGTCCGGTGAATCCGGTGAATCCGCTCCGGCAAACTCGTCCGGTCTGCTCGACTCGCTGGGATCGTCCGAGTCCCCTTCCTCTTCCTCTTCCTCGCCTTCCGCGTCCACGACGTCCCCGTCGCCTTCTCCGTCCGGCTCGGCGTCGCCTGACGGCTCATCGACTTCGCGGGACGATTCCGCCAAGTCCGACAAGTCGCCCGACTCCCGTCCTTCCGGCCGGACGTCGGACGGCTCGGCCTCGGCCACGCCCGGGGGTGCCGCCTCCGGCAACTCCCGGTCGGCCGGTGACGCTTCGGACCGCACGGACACCGGCTCCGGCCGTCACCGCGGCCCCAGTGCGGACGAGAGCGCCGACTCCGCGGGCGGCCGTGAGAGCGGTTCCTCGGGCCGGCACGCCTCGCGCGGCGACACGAGTGCCGGCGAGGCGTCCGAAGGCGCCTACATCGTGGGTGTCGGTGACAGTTCCTGGTCCATCGCCGACTCCCTCCCCGTCGACGGCGGATGGCAGGAGCCGGCCACGGGGGACGAGAAGACCGCCGACGACGCCGCGGACCCCGTTCAGCCCGGTCAGACGCTCACGGTGGAGGGCGAAGCGGACGAGGGGTAGCCCTTCGGGCAGTGCGGAAACGAGGGCCTAAGTCACCGCGAAACCGGGTGAGTTAGCGTCACGTTTCGCGCCGTATGTCCCGTATAAGTGCGGTGAGAGATAGATCTCAGAAGCCCTGATCGTCTTTGAAATTCCGCCGATCACCTGTCTACGGTCGTGACCGCTCGTCATCGCGAGCCCCGGCTGCCGCAACGCCGAATCCTGCCAGCGGCCGCACGGGAACAGTCGTCGCGTCAAGCGCCGTAGGCAGGAGCGGGGGACCCAAGGTAGGTGCCCGACCGGCCGGTTGGCCGGAAGGGCTTGGGGTGAAGCCGTGTCCCGCGAGGGACGCGGCCGGGCAACTCAACCGGCCCGAACCCGACAGCTCACCTCGCAGGCGTCGGTGAGGGGATCTCTCCATGCTGTTTTCCGGTAAGGGCACGCACCGCCGTCCGTCCAAGGCCACTCGCGCCATCGCCATCGCCGGTGTCACCGGTGCCGCCGTCGCCGCCCCGCTGATGGCGGCCGGCAACGCCTCCGCCGCCACCGCCTCCGAGTGGGAAGCCGTCGCCCAGTGCGAGTCCGGCGGCAACTGGTCCATCAACACCGGCAACGGCTACTACGGCGGTCTGCAGTTCTCCGCCTCCACCTGGGCCGGCTACGGCGGCACGAAGTACGCCTCCACCGCCGACCAGGCCACCAAGGCCCAGCAGATCGAGATCGCCGAGAAGGTCCTCGCGGGCCAGGGCAAGGGTGCCTGGCCGGTCTGCGGCAAGGGCCTGTCGAGCGCCGGCTACACCGGTGGCGGCTCCAGCGACTCCGGCAGCTCCTCGCAGAGCCAGGGCCAGAGCCAGAGCCAGAGCCAGCAGAGCACCGAGACCCGCGAGACCCAGCAGCCGGCCTCCCGCTCCGAGGAGCGCCCGGCCGCCAAGAAGACCGTCACCACCCCGACCGGCAAGAAGGTCAAGAAGGGCGACGGCGAGTACAAGGTCGTCAAGGGCGACACCCTGAGCACGATCGCGGCCGAGGAGAAGGTCAAGGGCGGCTGGGAGAAGCTCTTCCAGCTGAACAAGGACATCGTCGAGGACGCCAACCTCATCTACCCGGGCCAGCAGCTGCACCTGAAGTAGGCAGCGGCCCATCCCCGTCCCCACGGGCTCCCCGTCCCGGTGCGTCGTCCCCCGTACGCACCGGGGCGGGGTTTTTTCGGCAACCGGCTTTGTTCCGTTCGGAAACAATTTACTCTCGGTTCTGTCCATGGGGTGGGCGACCCGGTGGCCGATCGCCCGGAGCCGGTTAGGCTCATGTCGCGAGCCACCGGCCCGCACCTCGCCGGGTCCACGCGACCCGCGTACCCGCGTCACATCAAGAAGGAGATGCTCGTGCCGTCCATCGACGTCGTCGTAGCCCGGGAAATCCTGGACTCCCGAGGCAACCCCACGGTCGAGGTCGAGGTCGGCCTCGACGACGGCAGCACCGGCCGTGCCGCCGTCCCGTCCGGCGCCTCCACGGGCGCCTTCGAGGCCATCGAGCTCCGCGACGGCGACTCGAACCGCTACCTCGGCAAGGGTGTGGAGAAGGCCGTCCTCGCGGTCATCGAGCAGATCGGCCCGGAGCTGGTCGGCTATGACGCCACCGAGCAGCGCCTGATCGACCAGGCGATGTTCGACCTGGACGCCACCGACAACAAGGGCTCCCTCGGCGCCAACGCCATCCTCGGCGTCTCGCTCGCCGTCGCCCACGCCGCCTCCGAGGCCAGCGACCTGCCGCTGTTCCGCTACCTGGGCGGCCCGAACGCGCACCTGCTGCCGGTGCCGATGATGAACATCCTGAACGGCGGCTCGCACGCCGACTCCAACGTGGACATCCAGGAGTTCATGATCGCCCCGATCGGCGCGGAGTCCTTCTCCGAGGCCCTGCGCTGGGGCGCCGAGGTCTACCACACGCTGAAGAAGGTCCTGAAGAGCAAGGGCCTGGCCACCGGCCTCGGCGACGAGGGCGGCTTCGCCCCGAACCTCGGCTCCAACCGCGAGGCCCTCGACCTCATCCTCGAAGCCATCAAGGAAGCCGGCTACACCCCCGGCGAGCAGATCGCCCTGGCGCTCGACGTCGCCGCCTCCGAGTTCTACAAGGACGGCGTCTACACCTTCGAGGGCAAGGAGCGCTCGGCGGCCGAGATGACCGAGTACTACGCGGAGCTCGTCGACGCGTACCCGCTCGTCTCCATCGAGGACCCGCTGTTCGAGGACGACTGGGAGGGCTGGAAGACCATCACCGACAAGCTCGGTGACAAGGTCCAGCTCGTCGGCGACGACCTGTTCGTCACCAACCCCGAGCGCCTCGCCCGCGGCATCGAGGAGGGCGCGGCCAACGCCCTGCTGGTCAAGGTCAACCAGATCGGCTCGCTCACCGAGACCCTGGACGCCGTCGAGCTGGCCCAGCGCAACGGCTTCAAGTGCATGATGTCCCACCGCTCCGGCGAGACCGAGGACGTCACCATCGCCGACCTGGCCGTCGCCACCAACTGCGGCCAGATCAAGACCGGCGCCCCGGCCCGCTCCGAGCGCGTCGCCAAGTACAACCAGCTGCTGCGCATCGAGGAGATCCTCGACGACGCGGCGGTGTACGCCGGCCGCAGCGCGTTCCCGCGCTTCAAGGGCTGATCGCCGAAAGGCCCGGCCCGTCACAGGCAGCGTCGTACGTACGTCCCCGTACTCGGTCCCGTACCGTGTCCGGGGACGTACGCGCGTATGACGGTGCAGCGGGAGGCGGACAGACATGGCCGTGAAGGACCGGGACCGGTTCTCCACCGCGACCAGGATCCGGCTGCTCGGCGAGCAGACCGCGGCCCGGGTCTACCGTTCCCAGACCAAGCGGCAGGCCCGCCGCTCCCGGCTGACCGGCCGGGCCGCGCTGCTCGCCCTGGTGATGTGCTCGCTGATCGTGGCCCTGGCCTACCCGATGCGGCAGTACGTCTCCCAGCGCGCCGAGATCGAGGACCTGCGGCGCGAGCAGCAGCAGGCCCGCGAGCGCGTCGAACGGCTGCGCGACCTCAAGGCGCGCTGGCAGGACGACGCGTACGCCGAGCAGCAGATCCGGCAGCGGTTGCACTACGTCATGCCGGGGGAGACGGGCTTCATCATGATCGACCCGCACGCGGCGAAGCAGTCGCGCGCCGACCTCGGGGCGGCCGACCGCCCCTGGTACGCGAACGTCTGGGACGGGGTCGACAAGGCCGACGCCTCCGACCGGTGAGCGAAGCGACGTCGGTCGTCAGCGGCCCGAGCCCCCGTCAGTGACCCCAATCCACAGAAAGACAGCCTGAAGACAGTCATGGAAACGCCCCCGCCGACCACCCCGCGCACCGAGCCCACCGACGCGGACGTCGAGGCCTTCAAGCAGCAGCTCGGTCGGCCCCCGCGCGGCCTGCGGGCCATCGCGCACCGCTGCCCCTGCGGACAGCCCGACGTCGTCGAGACGGCCCCGCGGCTGCCCGACGGCACGCCGTTCCCCACGCTGTACTACCTGACGTGCCCGAAGGCGAACTCGGCCATCGGCACGCTGGAGGCGAACGGCGTGATGAAGGAGATGACCGAGCGCCTCGCCGCGGACCCGGAGCTGGCGGCGGCCTACCGGGCGGCGCACGAGGACTACGTCCGGCGCCGCGACGAGATCGAGGAGCTGAAGAACTTCCCGAGCGCGGGCGGCATGCCGGACCGGGTGAAGTGCCTGCACGTGCTGGTGGCGCACTCGCTGGCCGCGGGGCCCGGGGTGAACCCGCTGGGCGACGAGGCGCTGGCCATGCTGCCGCAGTGGTGGCGCAAGGGTGCCTGTGTGACGAGTGCCGAGGAGGCCGCCCAGTGACCCGTGTCGCCGCCGTGGACTGCGGTACCAACTCCATCCGGCTCCTGGTCGCCGACGCCGACCCGGCCACCGGTGAGCTCGTCGACCTGGACCGCCGGATGACGATCGTCCGGCTCGGGCAGGGCGTCGACCGCACCGGCCGGCTCGCCCCCGAGGCGCTGCGGCGGACCTTCGCGGCGTGCCGTGAGTACGCGGCGGTCCTCAAGGAGCACGGGGCGGAGCGGCTGCGGTTCGTGGCCACCTCCGCATCCCGGGACGCCGAGAACCGGGACGAGTTCGTGCGCGGCGTGCTGGACATCCTGGGCGTCGAGCCGGAGGTGATCACCGGGGACCAGGAGGCCGAGTTCTCCTTCACCGGCGCCACCAAGGAGCTGGCCGGGAGCGACCACCTCCCTACGCCCTACCTGGTCGTGGACATCGGCGGTGGCTCGACCGAGTTCGTCGTCGGTGACGACCGGGTCCGGGCGGCCCGCTCGGTGGACGTCGGCTGCGTGCGCATGACCGAGCGGCACCTGGTCCGGGCCGGGGTGGTGAGCGACCCGCCGTCGGAGGAGCAGATCGCCGCGATGCGGGCGGACATCGAGGCCGCTCTCGACCTGGCCGAGGAGACGGTCCCGCTGCGCGAGGCGCGGACGCTGGTGGGTCTTGCCGGGTCCGTGACGACCGTGTCGGCGATCGCCCAGGAGCTGCCCGCGTACGACTCGGAGGCCATCCACCACTCCCGGGTCCCCCTGGAGCGGGTCCGCGGGATCACCGAGTGGCTGCTGCGCTCCACCCACGCCGAGCGCGCGGCCGTGCCCTCCATGCACCCGGGCCGGGTCGACGTGATCGGGGCGGGGGCCCTGGTACTGCTGTCGATCATGGAGCGGATCGGCGCGGAGGAGGTCGTCGTGAGCGAGCACGACATCCTGGACGGCATCGCCTGGTCTTTGGCCTGACCGCCTACGGGCTGCGGTGCACGTCCCGCCGGTCGCCTACCTTGACGACGAAATTGACGAGCTCACCATCGTTGATCTGGTAGGCGACCCTGGAGCATGCCGACCCTGAGCCGGTAGAGCCCGGACGGGCCGGTGAGCTTCTTGACATCGGCGTCCTCGCGGTACGGATCGTCGCCGAGCGCGGTCAACGCGGTCAGGATGCGCATGGCATCGTGCCGGCTGATGGCCCGAAGCTGCCGCTGTGCAGCAGCAGTGAACCGGAAGGCGTACTTCACGCGGCGCCTTCACCACGCTCGCACCACGCTCGCACCACGCTCGCTGAACAGGTCCGCCAGCAGCTCGGCCATGGAGACGGTGGGCCGCCGTCGGCCAGAACCGCTTCCGCCTCCCCGGCTTCCGTGTACACCAGCCAGGCGTGGACGTCGTCGCGTACGGGAGACGCGTGCACGGGAAACCCTCGACGGCATCGCCTGGTCGGTGGCCTGGCCCGCTTCTGAGCAGGCATGGATCACGAATGAGCGTCTCCGGGGGGCCTGCGGGAACCCCCCGGCGACAGTCCGTCGGGAAAGTTCGTGAAGTTCTTCACAAGGAATTCGGCCCGTGCGGGCGATCCAAAGGGTCCCGTTGACCCGTCCGGGGGCCGAACGGCCCTTTGAACATGTTCAGAAGCATGGTATGGAGGGCGCCGGAAAGGTCCCCCGAGCGAGGCCCAGGAGGCCCTCACAGGGGCTCGCGAGACCCAGAGAGGCAGCTCACGCGGCATTGACAACGGCGGGCGGTGCACAAACGGTTCCGGTTGTCACCATGACGTGGATCACGCGGGCGGCGGAGGATAGCACACCCCTTGAACAACCTTGTGAAGGGGCGCACGAGCCACCCCCCTGAGGCGGGTGGATACTCGATGGCATGAGCACCACGGAGCGTCCCAGGATCCTCGTAGTAGGCGGTGGGTACGTAGGCCTGTACGCAGCTCGGCGCATCCTCAAGAAGATGCGTTACGGCGAGGCGACCGTCACGGTCGTCGACCCCCGGTCGTACATGACCTACCAGCCCTTCCTCCCCGAAGCCGCCGCCGGCAACATCTCCCCCCGCCACGTCGTCGTCCCGCTGCGACGCGTGCTGCCCAGGGCGGAGGTCCTCACCGGCCGGGTCACCACCATCGACCAGGACCGCAAGGTCGCCACGGTCTCCCCGCTGGTCGGCGAGGCCTACGAGCTGCCCTTCGACTACCTGGTGGTCGCGCTCGGCGCGGTCTCCCGCACCTTCCCGATCCCCGGCCTCGCCGAGCAGGGCATCGGCATGAAGGGCATCGAGGAGGCCATCGGCCTGCGCAACCACGTCCTCGAGCAGCTGGACAAGGCCGACTCCACCACCGACGAGGAGATCCGCCGCAAGGCGCTCACCTTCGTCTTCGTGGGCGGCGGGTTCGCCGGTGCCGAGACCATCGGTGAGGTCGAGGACATGGCCCGCGACGCGGCCAAGTACTACAAGAACGTGTCCCGCGAGGACATGCGCTTCATCCTCGTCGACGCCGCCGACAAGATCCTCCCCGAGGTGGGTCCCAAGCTCGGCAAGTACGGCAAGGAGCACCTGGAGGGCCGCGGCGTCGAGGTCTACCTGTCGACCTCCATGGACTCCTGCGTCGACGGCCACGTGGTGCTCAAGAACGGCCTCGAGGTCGACTCCAACACCATCGTCTGGACCGCCGGCGTCAAGCCCAACCCGGTCCTGGCCCGCTACGGCCTGCCCCTCGGTCCGCGCGGCCACATCGACTGCGCCCCGACCCTCCAGGTCCAGGGCACCGACTACATCTGGGCCGCCGGCGACAACGCCCAGGTCCCGGACCTCGCCGCCCGCAAGGCGGGCAACGAGAACGCCTGGTGCCCGCCGAACGCCCAGCACGCGCTGCGCCAGGCCAAGGTGCTCGGTGACAACGTCCTCTCCGGCATGCGGGGCTTCCCGCAGAAGGAGTACGCGCACGCCAACAAGGGCGCGGTGGCCGGCCTCGGCCTGCACAAGGGCGTCGCGATGATCGTCATGGGCAAGATGAAGATCAAGCTCAAGGGCCGTCTCGCCTGGTACATGCACCGTGGCTACCACGGCCTGGCGATGCCGACCTGGAACCGCAAGATCCGCGTCTTCGCCGACTGGACCCTCGGCATGTTCCTCAAGCGCGAGGTCGTCTCGCTCGGCGCCATCGAGACGCCGCGCGAGGAGTTCTACGAGGCCGCCAAGCCGGCCCCGGTCGCCGCCGCGCCGAAGGAGAAGACCGAGGAGAAGGCCAAGGCCTCCTGACCTCCGGTCCACCCCTGCCCTGGAAGGGCCCCTCGCCGTCCGTGGTGCGAGGGGCCCTTCGGCGTTTTTCCGCCCGGCGCCTCCGGGCGGGCGAACAAGCGGTTTTGCCCAGTCATGACGCGTGCCGGGGACTGCGACGGCGGGCGGCAGGTGTTTACGTGGTGTCGGACATTCCGGGATCCCCTTCCCCAAGCTCTCGACCTCGCTCGAGCAGGGGACACCCCTATCGGAGGTGTACACCATGGCAGACGCCGCGCAGCGGCTGCAGAGCCTCTTCGCACAGGTGCTGGACGGACCGCTTCCCGTGCGCATCCGCGCCTGGGACGGCTCGCAGGCGGGCCCGCCGGGCGCCCCCACCCTGGTCGTACGCAACCGCCGAGCCCTGCGCCGTCTGCTGTGGAAGCCCGGCGAACTGGGCCTGGCCCGCGCCTGGGTGGCCGGCGACCTCGACATCGAGGGCGACCTCTACGCCACCCTCGACCTGCTGTCCGGGCTGATCTGGGAGCGCGGCGAGGACGCCCGCACCCTCGCCCAGGCCCTGCGCGAGCCGGAGGTCCGTGCCGCGGTACGCGAACTCGTCCGGCTGGCCGGCTCCCCGCTGCCGCCCGCCCCGCCGCGCGAGGAGACCCGCAGCCCCCGCCGCCACCTGCACACCAAGCGCACCGACAGACGCGCCATCAGCCACCACTACGACGTCGGCAACGACTTCTACGAGATCGTCCTGGGCCCGTCCATGGTGTACTCCTGCGCCTACTGGCCCGCCCCGGACGCCACCCTCGAACAGGCCCAGCACGACAAGCTCGAACTCGTCTGCCGCAAGCTGGACCTGAAGCCCGGTCAGCGGCTGCTCGACGTGGGCTGCGGCTGGGGCTCGATGGCCGTGCACGCAGCCCGCGAGCACGGCGTGAGCGTCATCGGCATCACGCTCTCCCAGGAGCAGGCCGCCTACGCCCGCAAGCGCGTCGCCGACGAGGGCCTCACCGACATGGTCGAGATCCGCGTCCAGGACTACCGCGACGTCCCCGACGGGCCGTACGACGCGATCTCCTCCATCGGCATGGCCGAACACGTCGGCGCCGACCGCTACCTGGAGTACGCCGCCACCCTGTTCGACCTGCTCAAGCCCGGCGGACGCCTGCTGAACCACCAGATCGCCCGCCGCCCGCAGCGCGACGAGACGGCGTACCGCGTCGACGCGTTCATCGACTCCTACGTCTTCCCCGACGGTGAACTCCAGCCCGTCGGCAGCACCGTCGCGCTGCTGGAGCGCGCCGGGTTCGAGGTGCGCGACGTCGAGTCGATCCGCGAGCACTACGCGCTCACCCTGCGCCGGTGGGTGGCCCGGCTGGAGGCCGACTGGGCGCGCGCCGTCCAGCTCACCAGCCCCGGCCGCGCCCGCGTCTGGCGCCTCTACATGGCCGCCTCCGCCCTGGCCTTCGAGCGCAACCGCATCGGCGTCAACCAGGTCCTGGCCGTCCGGACCCCGGAATCGGGTACCTCCGGGATGCCGTTGCGGGCCCGCACCTGGGGCGTGCCCGCCGCGGACTGAGCCGCGCACGACCGAAGGGCCGGGCGCCCGTCACGGCGGAGCCCGGCCCTTCGGCGTTCACAGGAGCCGCGAGGTCACTCGGCCTTGATCGCGTTCAGCATGTTCAGCCGGGCGGCGTTGCGGGCCGGCCACATCGCGGCCAGGACGCCCACCAGGCCGGCCAGCACCAGGAAGATCCCGATCCGGTCCCAGGGCAGGACCAGCGCGTACCCCGGGATCTGGTCGGCGAAGGTCTCGCCGACGGCCCAGCCGAGGAACGCCCCGAGACCGATGCCGACCACCGCGCCGAACACCGAGATGACGACGGCCTCCAGGCGGACCATCCGCTTCACCCGGCGCCGGTCCAGGCCGATGGCGCGCAGCATGCCGATCTCCTGCTGCCGTTCGAAGACCGACATCGCGAGGGTGTTCACGACGCCCAGCACCGCGATGATCAGGGCCATCGCCAGCAGGCCGTACATGACGTTCAGCAGGGTGCTGATGGCGCCGCCGAACTCGTCGCGGATGTCCTGCTTGTCCATCACGGTGATCGCCGGGTTGTCGCCCAGCGCGTCGATGAGGACCTGTTCGTTCGCCGCGGTCTGGCCGCCGTCGATCTTCACGAAGATCTGCATGATGGACGGCTTCGTCTCATGCCGGTCCACGATCTTCCGGTCGATGAGGACGGGGGAGAGGAACTCGCTGTCCTTGTAGACGGCGCCGACCGTCAGCGTGGCCTTCTGGTCGTCGCCGAAGGTGACGGGGAGGCTGTCGCCGGTCTTCCAGCCCCGGCTCTTCGCGGTCTTCTCGGCGACCGCGATCCGGCCCTGGGCGAGGGAATCCACGGTGCCGCTGACGACGTCGACGGTCAGGACCTTCCCGATGTCGCCCGGGGTGACGGCCGAGGCGGACACGTAGTCCTTGCCGTCGACCTGGAAGTAGGCGTCCTGCTGCGGCGAGACCGCCGACACGCCCTCGGCCTTCTGCAGTGCCGTCAGCGCCGACCGGTCGAGGTCACCGCCGTTGGCCATGGAGACCATGTAGTCGGCCTTGATGTTGTTGGTGGTCATCTTGTCGATGGCCGTGCCGACCGTGATGCCGAGCACCGACAGGCCGGTCACCAGCGTCAGCCCGATCGCCAGGGCCGAGGCGGTGGCCCCGGTGCGGCGCGGGTTGCGGACCGCGTTCTGGCCGGCGAGCTTGCCCGCCACCCCGAAGGGACCGACGAGGAGCGGACGGACGAGCGCGATCACGGGCCGGGACAGCAGCGGGATCAGGATGATCACGCCGATCAGCGCGAGGAACGCGCCCGCCCCGATGTACATCCGGCCGTCGTCACCGCCGGTCGAGGCACCCGCCACGATCCCCGCCGCGCCGAGGGCGGTGACGGCCGCACCGATGGAGTTGCGCAGCACCAGCGACTTGGTGGTGGCCGCCGCGTGGACACTGTTCATGGCCGCCACCGGCGGGATCTTCGCTGCCCGGCGGCCGGGCAGCCAGGCGGCGAGCATCGTGAGCAGCACGCCCACCGCGAACGCCGCGATCACCGGCGTGGCGGACAGCACCAGCGGACCGTCCGGCATCTTCATGTCGAACGCGGCCATGCCGGAGCGCAGCCCGACCGCCAGGCCGATGCCGAGGGCGAAGCCGACGGCCGAGGCGACCAGGCCCACCAGAGCGGCCTCGGCCAGCACCGAGCGGGTGACCTGCCTGCGGGACGCGCCGACGGCGCGCATCAGGGCGATCTCCTTCGTGCGCTGGGCGACCAGCATCGTGAACGTGTTGGAGATCAGGAAGATCCCGACGAAGAGCGCGATGCCCGCGAAGCCGAGCAGGACCTGCTTGAGGTTGCCCATGCCCTGCTCGATCTGCTCGGCCTGCTCGTCGGCGAGCGCCTGGCCGGTCTGCGCCTCGGCGGTGTCCGGCAGCAGCGGCTTGACCGCGTCCAGGATCCTCGCGTCGTCGGCGCCCGGGGCGGCGGTGACGGTGACGCTCTCGAAGTAGCCCGGCGCCAGGTACTGCTTCTGGGCGACGGCGGTGTCGAAGAGGACCAGGCTGCCGCCGGCGTTGACGGCGCCGTCCTCGGTGGTGAACACCCCGCTGAGGGTGTACTCCTTCACCGGGCCGTTGGTCGCTACGCGCACCCGGTCACCGACCTTGTACTCGCCCTTGGCGGCGGACTCCTCGTCCAGGGCGATCTGGTCGTCCTTCACCGGGCCGGAGCCGTCGGTGAACGTGTAGGCGGCGTCCTTGCCGTCCTTGCCGGGGGCGAAGTTGGAGCCCTTGTTGGACCAGCCGACGCCGATGAGCTTGCCGTCGGGGTCGGCGACCCCGGCGAAGCCCTCGACGCGGCCGTACACCCCGGCCACGCCGTCCACGGCGGAGATCTCGTCGAGGAACTTGCCGGTCAGGCCCGGTTCCTGCTCGGGGTTGTCCGGGTCGGCGTGCGAGGTGACGGAGACGGCGACGTCGTCGTAGCTCTTCGCCGACTGGTTGCGGAAGGCGTGGGAGAGGGTGTCGGCGAAGACCAGGGTGCCGGAGACGAACGCGACGCCGAGCATCACGGCGAGCACGGTCATCAGCAACCGGGCCTTGTGCGCGAGGACGTTGCGCAAGGCGGTACGGAACATGGTGGCGTTTCTCAGTCCTGTCGGTCCTGGCGGGGGATCAGCTCGTGCGGCCCTTGGCGTCGAACGCCTTCATGCGGTCCAGGACCGTCTCGGCCGTCGGCCGGTGCATCTCGTCGACGATCCGGCCGTCCGCCAGGAAGACCACCCGGTCCGCGTAGGCCGCGGCCACCGGGTCGTGGGTCACCATGACCACCGTCTGGCCCATCTCCCGCACGGAGTTGCGCAGGAAGCCCAGCACCTCGGCGCCGGAGCGGGAGTCGAGGTTGCCGGTGGGCTCGTCCCCGAAGATGATCTCGGGCCGGGAGGCCAGTGCCCGGGCCACGGCGACGCGCTGCTGCTGGCCGCCGGAGAGCTGGGCGGGCCGGTGGCCCAGCCGGTCGGCCAGGCCGACCATGCCGATCACGGAGTCCAGCCACTGCTTGTCCGGCTTGCGGCCCGCGATGTCCATCGGGAGGGTGATGTTCTCCAGGGCCGTCAGGGTCGGCAGCAGGTTGAACGCCTGGAAGATGAAGCCGATCTTGTCCCGGCGCAGCTTGGTCAGCTGCTTGTCCTTCAGGGAGCCCAACTCGGTCTCGCCGATGCGCACCGACCCGGAGGAGAAGGTGTCGAGACCGGCAACGCAGTGCATCAGGGTCGACTTGCCGGAACCGGAGGGGCCCATGATCGCGGTGAACTCGGCCTGCCGGAAGTCGATGGAGACCTGGTCCAGGGCGACCACCTGGGTCTCACCCTGTCCGTAGATCTTCGACAGATCCGTGGCGCGCGCGGCCACGGTGGTGGCCCGGTCGGCGAGGGATGCGGTGGTCACGGGATGGGACTCCTGTCGGACGGCGGTGTGCGGGAGGGACGTGTTCCATCGTCCGGGTCCCACGCCGCCCTGTAGTCACCCGTAGTTCCGGTTCTCGGGGCCGACTTCGGTCTGACGGAGCGCGGCGGTGTCATACCTGGGAATGACGAACGGCCCCGGAGAGCCCCTCTGTCGGGAACCGCTGCGTCCGGGTGTCGAGAACAGGTGGAGTGCCCTCGTTCAAGCGGTGAAATTCCGTCATTCCGCATACGCCGCCCACCGGCGCGCGTAAGGCTATTGGCAAGTGCGGATGGCGCGTTCCGCGGGCTGATGCACCCTCAGACGTCAATAAAATAAGACAACATCGGTCCGCCCGTCCGCTGTTCGGGGGATGCGTCCCGATAGTCTCGGAACCTCGATGCGGAGCCCATGGCCTGCCCGGATGGTGGAATGCAGACACGGCGAGCTTAAACCTCGCTGCCCCTTCGCGGGCGTGCCGGTTCGAGTCCGGCTCCGGGCACCTTCCGACCCCTGCATGCTTCGTTGAAGTGTTCACCGCATGCCCGTTGACAGCGGTCCCATGCCGTCAGAAACTCACATCAGAAAGTAGTGAAATATTCTTCACTACGCGAACACGGGAGCCGGGCCCTGCGGACCCGAGGAAGAAGGCGCCCGATGCGCACCACCGTCGGCATCATCGGAGCCGGACCCGCCGGACTCCTGCTCGCCCGGCTGCTGCACAACGCCGGCGTCGACGCGGTCGTCCTGGAGAGCCACGACCGCGCCTACGTCGAGCGGCGGCAGCGTGCCGGGATCCTGGAGCAGGGCACGGTGGACGTGCTGCGCGCGGCCGGCGCCGGGGAGCGCATGGACCGCGAGGGACTGCGCCACGACGGCATCGAACTCCGCTTCGACCGCAAGCGCCACCGTGTCGACTTCCCCGGCCTCACCGGCGGCCGGTCCGTGACGGTCTACGCCCAGACCGAGGTCTGCAAGGACCTCATCGCCCTGCGGCTGGCGCAGGGCGGGCCGCTGCTCTTCGAGGCCGAGGCGCTGGCCGTCGAGGACGCGGACACGGACGCCCCGCGCGTCCGCTTCCGGCATCAGGGCCGCGAGGACGTCCTGGAGTGCTCCTACGTCGTCGGCTGCGACGGCTTCTGGGGCGTGTCCCGCCGGGCGATCCCCGCTGGGCTCACCCGAGTGTTCGAACGGACGTACCCCTTCGGCTGGCTCGGCATCCTCGCCGACGTGCCGCCCTCGCACGACGAGCTGGTCTACGCCCGCCACGACCGCGGCTTCGCCCTGCTGTCCATGCGCTCGCCGTCCGTCTCCCGCCTCTACCTCCAGGTGCCCGACGGCACCGACGCCGGGGCGTGGAGCGACGAGGAGATCTGGGACGAGCTGGAGCGCCGCTTCGAGACCGCCGACGACTGGCGCCTGGAGCGCGGCCCGATCACCCAGAAGTCGGTCACCCCCATGCGCTCCTACGTCCACGAGCCCATGCGCCACGGCCGCCTCTTCCTCGCCGGGGACGCCGCGCACATCGTCCCGCCGACCGGCGCCAAAGGGCTGAACCTCGCCGTCGGCGACGTCGTCACCTTCGCCCGGGCCCTCGTCCACCAGCGACAGACCGGCTCACCCGAGCTGCTCGACGCCTACTCGCGAACCTGCCTGCGCCGGATCTGGCAGGCCGAGCGGTTCTCCTACGACATGACGACCCTGCTGCACCGCCTTCCCGGGGCCACGCCCTTCGAGGACCGGCTCCAGCTGGCCCGGCTGGAGCGGATCGCCTCCTCCCGCGCCGCCGAGACGGACTTCGCGGAGGCCTACACGGGGTTCCCGCTCGACCAGGGATGAATGAGCCCCTCCGGTCGGGGGAATCACGAAGCGGCGTAGCGTGTTGCGCTGCACGACGAGGGAAAGATCCTCCCCAAGCAGTAGGGTCATTCCTTTGCCTACCTATTACTCTTGAGCCAAGGCCATGTTGTGTGGCCATGGAGGAGTGAAATGAGGAGCAGAAACCCGGTCTTCTCGCGACGGGGGTTCAGCCGCGACAACGGCTACGCGGGCTTCAACACCGCGCCGCAGGCCGGGGGTCCCGCTGTCGCCACGCAGGGCAACCCGTACGCGCAGCAGCCGACGGGCAACCCGTACGCGCAGAACCCGTACGCGCAGAACCCTTACGCCCAGCAGGACCTGCAGCACGGCGCGCCGCCGCAGGCCCCGGTCACCACCGGCCGGATGACCATCGACGACGTCGTCCTGCGCACGGCGACCACGCTCGGTGTGCTCATCGTCACCGCGGCGCTCTCCTGGGCCCTGCTGCCGGTCGACGACGCCAACATCAGCCGCAGCTACGGCATCGGTATCGGCGCCGCGCTGATCGGCATGGTCCTCGCGTTCGTCCAGTCCTTCAAGCGCAAGGCCTCGCCGGCGCTGATCCTGACGTACGCCGCGTTCGAGGGTGTCTTCCTCGGCGTGGTGTCCAACATCGTCGACAACCGCATCGCCGACGGCGCCGCCATGCAGGCCGTGATCGGCACCATGGCGGTCTTCGCCGGTGTGCTGATCGCCTACAAGGCCGGCTGGATCCGCGTCAACCGGCGCTTCTACGGCTTCGTGATGGCGGCCGCGCTCGGCTTCATCCTGCTGATGACCGTGAACCTGCTGTTCGCGGTGTTCGGCGGCGGTGACGGCCTCGGCTTCCGCAGCGGTGCCCTCGGTGTCGTCTTCGGCATCATCGGCATCATCCTCGGTGCCTGCTTCCTCGCCCTGGACTTCAAGCAGGTCGAGGACGGCGTCGCCTACGGCGCCCCGCGCGAGGAGGCGTGGCTCGCGGCCTTCGGCCTGACGCTGACGCTGGTCTGGATCTACCTGGAGTTCCTGAGGCTCATCTCGATCCTCAACAGCAGCGACTAGTCCTCCACCGTCGTGCGCGAAGGGCCCCGGCTCCGGCCGGGGCCCTTCGTCGTCCGGGCGTACGGACCCGGAGCGGTGCGCGCGCCTAGAGCAGCTTGCGCGCGGCCCTCCTCAGGTCGTACTCGTGGATGATCGCCTTGGCGTGGCCGTACGCCAGGTTGTGTTCGTGCCGGAGCCAGCTGACCTTTTCCTCGAAGCGGAAGAGTGCCGGGCCTTCTTCGACGGTGCGCAACCAGTCGGAGATCTCACGACCGGTGCAGTGGGGGATGCGGGCGAGCATGTTGCGGTGGGTCTCTTCGGAGAAGACTTGGGACATCGGCGCCTCCGGACGCTGGGATGTAAGCCGGTCCTTCAGGTCACCGTGCCTGAGTGTTCGCCCGTTGGCAACAGTCCCGGTACGACGCGTACGCTCGCGGCGTGGTTGATACGACGCCTCTGACCCGTGCGGTGGATCACTTCGCCGATCGATTGAGGGCCGCGCCCCAGAGCCGGCTGCAGCGGGGCGCTGCCGCCGAGGCTCTCGGACTGGCCCGCGAGCTGGCCCGCAGGGCGCAGGTCCTGGAGGGCATCGAGCCCCGGGAGATGCCGGACGCGGGGATGTTCGCGGCGGCGGACCAGATCACCGTTGCCGGGCATGATCTGGCGGTGGTGATTCCCGGCGATGCCGAGGTCGACGAGGCGGTGCGGTTGGTGGAGGAGGCGCAGAAGCGGGCGGGGGTCTGAGCTTCGTTCGCGGGTGCGGCCCTGTCGTGGCTGGTCGCGCGGTTCCCCGCGCCCCTCAAACCGACGCGATGACCCGGTCCGCCAAAATGTAGACGTTCTCCTCGCCGCACTCGAACGTCAGGGTGTACGCGCCGGAGATGCCGGAGCCGCCCAGCAGGATCGGGGTCACCCCGGCCCGGAGTGCGGCGGCCAGACGCTCCGCCGTCTCCCGGTGGCCCGGGGTCATGCACAGGGTCGTGCCGTCGGCGAAGACGTACACGTCCAGCGTGCCCAGAGGGCCCGGGCGGACGTCCGTGAGTTCGACGCGGGAGGCGGCCAGCTCCTCCAGGGTGGCCACCGTGCGCTCGTGGTCGCCCACGACGGGCGACGGATTCGGCACGAAGTCCGGGTGGGAGGGGTGGCGGCGACGGGCCGCGGCCAGCTCGGCGGACTCGGAGGGCGTGTCCCGCACGCTCGGCTCGTCGGCGTCCGCGCCGGACTCGGCGAGCGGCTCCAGGCCCGCGAGATCGGCTTGCCGGGGCAGGAACAGGTCGGTGTCGCCCAGGCCCAGCAGGGAGGGCGCGTCCGAGGCGTCACGGGCCTCCTGGGCGGCCCAGAACGCCCGCGCCTCGGCCAGCTCGCGCTCCCGCTCCTCGGCCAGCGCCGCGGCCACGGCAGCCCGTATCTCCTCGGTGTCGGCGGTGGTACGGGCGGCGGGCAGCAGGGCGCGGGTGGTGGCGGCGCGGTTCTCGGCCAGCGCGGTGTGCAGGGCCGCGACCTGCCGGCGCAGCTGCAGAACGGTGCGCAGGACGGCGACGCCCACGGCGCCCGTGGCGGCCGTGGTGACCAGCAACGCGATCGGCATGGCGCTCACTGACGTACTCCCGGTTCAAAGTCGACCCCCGACTTCCTACATCAGCTTGAAGGGCGGACTAACCAACTGTCAGTGCGTAACGTCACGAAACGGACAGGGCTTCGGTCGCGGGGGAGGGGGTGGGGCTGCTGTGACCTGGGCTTCTGTCGGAGCAGAGGGAGATAGGTCACATCCTGGGGGAGATTGGATCACAAAACGGCCCAGAACCCAGGAGTTTCCCGGGTTCTGGGCCACGGCCTCACGGTCGGTGGTAATGCGGCTACGGTGCGCCGCTCAGCTGAGGCGCTCGATGACCATGGCCATGCCCTGGCCGCCGCCGACGCACATCGTCTCCAGGCCGAACTGCTTGTCGTGGAACTGCAGCGAGTTGATGAGCGTGGTGGTGATGCGGGCGCCGGTCATGCCGAAGGGGTGGCCGACGGCGATGGCGCCGCCGTTGACGTTCAGCTTCTCCAGCGGGATGTCCAGGTCCCGGTAGGAGGGGATCACCTGGGCGGCGAAGGCCTCGTTGATCTCGACCAGGTCGATGTCGTCGATGGTCAGCCCGGCCCGCCGCAGGGCCTGCTTGCTCGCCTCCACCGGGCCGAGACCCATGATCTCGGGGGAGAGGCCGGAGACCCCGGTCGAGACGATCCGGGCGAGCGGGGTGAGGCCGAGCTCGCGGGCCTTGGTGTCGGACATGATCACGAGTGCGGCGGCGCCGTCGTTCAGCGGGCAGCAGTTGCCGGCGGTGACCATGCCGTCGGGGCGGAAGACCGGCTTGAGGCCCTGCACGCCCTCCAGGGTGACGCCCGCGCGGGGGCCGTCGTCCTTGCTGACGACCGTGCCGTCGGGCAGGGTCACCGGGGTGATCTCGCGCTCCCAGAAGCCGTTCTTGATGGCCTCCTCGGCGAGGTTCTGCGAGCGGACGCCGAACTCGTCCATGTCCTGGCGGGTGACGCCCTTGGCGCGGGCCAGGTTCTCGGCGGTCTGGCCCATCGCGATGTACGGGTCGGGCAGCAGGCCGTCCTCGCGCGGGTCGTGCCAGGTGGAGCCCTCGGACTGGGCGGTCTCGGCGGTGCGGGCCTCGGCCTCGGCGAAGAGCGGGTTGTGGGTGCCCGGCATGTCGGAGCTGCCGTGCGCGTAGCGGGAGACCATCTCGACGCCCGCCGAGATGAAGACGTCGCCCTCGCCCGCCTTGATGGCGTGCAGGGCCATGCGCGAGGTCTGCAGGGAGGACGAGCAGTAGCGGGTGATCGTGCAGCCCGGCAGGTGGTCCATGCCCATCTGCACGGCGACGATGCGCCCGAGGTTGTGGCCCTGCTCGCCGCCGGGCAAACCGCAGCCGAGCATCAGGTCGTCGATGTCCTTCGGGTCCAGCTCGGGGACCTTGGCGAGGGCGGCCTGGACGATCGTGGCGGCGAGGTCGTCCGGGCGGAGGTCCTTGAGGGAGCCCTTGACGGCGCGGCCGATGGGGGAGCGGGCGGCTGAGACGATCACGGCTTCGGGCATCACGGCTCCATTGACGTACCGGGTGGTCGGGCAGGGCTGACTGGGAAGTTACCCGTACGTATGGGCCGGGTCACGGGTGTCGCGGTGTGACCCTGGCCGCAGTTTCCAAGCGCTTGCTTGGCCGACGGTCCGCCCCGCCTTCAGACCGAGGGCGTCGCGGGCGCCGGTTCCTGCTCGGGCAACCGCCGGCGGCGCCGGCGCTTCAGCAGGGCCCACGGGCCGCGCGGGCCGGCCGGCATGGCCGCCGCGACCTCCGTACCGGCTTCCGCGGCGGCCTCCGCGGCCGCCCGCGCCACCGGCAGGAAGCCCTCGCGGCGGGAGGCGTCCGGGCGCTCCTCCTCGGCCGGCCAGAGGCCGAGCGCGGCGCAGACGGTCGGCAGGACCGCCATCGCCGCCGTCGCGTAGCCCTCGGCGGAGGGGTGGTAGTAGTCCGGGCCGAACAGCTCCCGCGGGTTCGCGGCGAACTCGGGGCCCAGCAGGTCGCCCAGGGACACCGTGCGGCCGCCCTGCTCGACGACGCCGATCGTCTGGGCGGCCGCCAGCTGGCGGGAGGTCCGTCTGGCCAGCCAGCGCAACGGTTGCCGGACCGGCTCGATGGTGCCCAGGTCGGGACAGGTGCCCACGACGACCTCCGCGCCGGCCGTGCGCAGCCGCCGTACCGCCGAGGCCAGGCAGCGCACCGAGCGGGTCGGGGGCATGCGGTGGGTGACGTCGTTGGCGCCGATCATGATCACGCAGATGTCGGGCACCGGGCCGGGACCGGCCAGCACCAGGGCCACCTGGCGGTCCAGGTCGTCCGACCGGGCCCCCGGCAGCGCCACCGTGCGCAGCTCCACCGGGCGCTCGGCCAGCGCCGCTACCCCCGAGGCGAGCAGCGCCCCCGGCGTCTGCCCGGCCCGGTGCACGCCCTGGCCGGCGGCCGTGGAATCACCCAGCATGGTCAGCCGCAGCGGCGGAAGCTCGGAGGAGACGGCGTACGTCCGGCCGTACAACCCGTCCGCGTTCGGCACGTGTCCCGATGTGCCGTTGCCCACCCGGCGCCGGGCCAGCTGCACCTCGGCCAGCACCAGCCCCACGGTGGCCGCACCGGCCAGACCGATCCCGCCGCCGCCGTACGCGGCGCCGGCCGCGATCCGCCGGGCCACCCTCGCCCTCGACATGTTCGACATGCGTCGCCGCCACCTCCTCGAACCCGTACACCCAGTGCTTGCCCCGTACAGGGGGTCGTCGAATCTCGACGGGGAGTGAACGACCGTCACGGGCGACGGCGAGGTCATAGGCTGGCGGCACACTACGACCGAAACTTTTGCGGCATCCGGAGACAACGGTGCGATTTCACGACTCGATGATCAGTCTCGTCGGCAACACCCCGCTGGTGAGGCTCAACAGCGTGACCAAGGGCATCAGGGCGACCGTCCTGGCCAAGGTGGAGTACTTCAACCCCGGCGGTTCGGTGAAGGACCGCATCGCCCTGCGCATGATCGAGGCGGCGGAGGAGAGCGGCGCGCTCAAGCCCGGCGGCACGATCGTCGAGCCGACCAGCGGCAACACCGGCGTAGGGCTCGCCATCGTGGCCCAGCAGAAGGGGTACAAGTGCATCTTCGTGTGCCCCGACAAGGTGAGCACCGACAAGATCAACGTGCTGCGCGCCTACGGCGCCGAGGTCGTGGTGTGCCCCACCGCGGTGGACCCCGAGCACCCGGACTCCTACTACAACGTCTCCGACCGGCTGGTCCGTGAGACGCCCGGCGCCTGGAAGCCCGACCAGTACTCCAACCCGAACAACCCGCTCTCCCACTACCACTCCACGGGCCCCGAGCTGTGGGAGCAGACGGAGGGGAAGATCACCCACTTCGTGACGGGCGTCGGCACCGGCGGCACCATCTCCGGCACCGGCCGCTACCTGAAGGAGGCCAGCGACGGCAAGGTCAAGGTCATCGGCGCCGACCCGGAGGGCTCCGTCTACTCCGGCGGCTCCGGCCGGCCGTACCTCGTCGAGGGCGTCGGTGAGGACTTCTGGCCCACCGCCTACGACCGCACCGTCGCGGACGAGATCGTCGCCGTGTCCGACAAGGACTCCTTCCAGATGACCCGCCGCCTGGCCAAGGAGGAGGGCCTGCTGGTGGGCGGCTCCTGCGGCATGGCGGTCGTGGCCGCGCTGGAGGTCGCCGCGCGGCTCGGCGAGGACGACGTCGTGGTGGTGCTGCTGCCGGACAGCGGCCGCGGCTACCTCAGCAAGATCTTCAACGACGAGTGGATGGCCGACTACGGCTTCCTGGAGGACACGGGCCCGAGCGCCCGCGTCGGCGACGTCCTGAACGACAAGGAGGGCGACCGCATGCCCTCCCTCGTCCACATGCACCCGGAGGAGACGGTCGGTCAGGCCATCGACGTGCTGCGCGAGTACGGCGTCTCGCAGATGCCGGTCGTCAAGCCGGGCGCCGGGCACCCCGACGTGATGGCCGCCGAGGTCGTCGGATCCGTGGTCGAACGCGAGCTGCTGGACGCGCTGTTCAGCAAGAGCGCCTCGCTCGACGACCCGCTGGAGAAGCACATGTCCGCCCCGCTGCCGCAGGTCGGCTCCGGTGAGCCGGTCGCGGACCTGATGGCCGTGCTGGGCAAGGCGGACGCGGCGATCGTCCTGGTCGAGGGCAAGCCGACCGGCGTGGTGAGCCGGCAGGATCTGCTGTCCTTCCTCGCCCGCGGCGGGAAGTGACGGCGAACGCCCGGTGAACGGCCCCCGTACCGGGTGAAGTCGTGACGTCCGCGATCTTCGTGGACTTCGCGGAAGTGGTACGAGGGCGTCACGTCCGCGCAGCACCCGCTTAACACGGGTCCTGCACATTGGTGGGTGTCGGCAGGGCGGGAGCGGCTCCCCGCCCCCGCCGGCGCCGTAGGCGTCACGGACCTCCGGAGCGGCTCCCGGACCTCCACCGACGCCACGGACGCGGGGGCCCGGCCCTGACCAGGTCCGCGTCCTTCGCGGGGACCGCCGTCGTCCCGCCCCTCGTTCACGGGGGTGCGGCGGTCCCCGCGCATCTCCTTGCGCCGCCACCGCCCTCCCGGGCGGATCAGCCCGTGCGGCTCGTCGCCCAGCTCGCCAGCAGCGCCAGGCGCTCCGCCGTCTCCGAACCCGGTTCCGGGGCGTAGGCCACGATCGTCTGGTCGGGTGCGGACGGGACGGTGAGGGTCTCGTACGGCAGGGTCAGCAGGCCCGCGACCGGGTGGCGCAGCCGCTTCACGCCGTGGTCGCACGGTTTGACCAGGTGGTCGGCCCACAGACGGCGGAAGTCCGCGCTGGCGCGGGTCAGTTCCCCGACGAGCTGCCCCAGGGCGGCGTCGCCCGGGTGGTGGCCCGCCTTCAGCCGGAGGTGGGCGACCGTCTGCTCGGCGATCGCGGCCCAGTCCGGGTAGAGGTCGCGGGCGGCGGGGTCGAGGAAGGTCCGGCGGGGCAGGTTGCGGTCCTCGACGCCGGTGCCGTCGAAGCCGAGCACGGCGTCCGCGAGGGCGTTCCAGGCGAGGACGTTCATCCGGTGGTCCAGTACGTAGGCCGGGTTGCGGTCCATGCCGTCCAGGATCAGCCGGACCCCGGGGCGCACCCCCGGCACGGCCGGTCCGCCGGCTCCCCGCCGCTGCGGCCGGGCCACCGCCCGCAGGTACTCCCGCTCGGCCGCGTCCAGCCGCAGCACCCGCGCGATGGCGTCCAGCACGGCGTCGGAGACGCCCCCCGCCTTCGTCCGGGCGGGACCCCCGGGCCCTCTGCCCTGCTCCAGGCGCACGTAGTAGTCGACGCTCACCCCCGCCAGCTGTGCCACCTCCTCACGGCGCAGCCCCGGGACGCGGCGGCGGCCGTAGCAGGGCAGCCCCACCTCCTCCGGGCGGATCCGGGCGCGGCGCGAGCGCAGGAAGTCTCCCAGTTCTCCGTCCATGGCTTCGAGCGTAGGCGGCCCGGGCCCGGCGATCCTGGTACTGCCGGACCCAGGAAAAGCGTCACCCTGGGTACGGCGGCCGGTGGCGCCGAGGGTGGTGGGCGAAGCCGGGGAGACGCCCCGGCCACCACCGAGGAGAACTCCCATGGCGTACGAGAACCTGGCCGGCCGCACCGCCGTCGTCACCGGAGCCGCGAGCGGCATCGGAGCGGCCGTCGCGGCGCTCCTGGCCGCCGAGGGCGCACGCGTGGCGCTGCTCGCCCGGCGCGAGGAACGCCTGGCGGCCCTCGCCGGGAAGATCCGGGCCGACGGCGGACAGGCCCTGGCGGTCGCCGCCGACGTCACCGACGAGACGTCCGTCGCCGACGCCGTCGACCGCGTCCACGCCGAGTACGGGCCCGCCGACCTGGTGGTGAACGCCGCCGGCGTGATGCTGCCGCACCCCGTGGAGGCCCGGCGCGCCGACGAGTGGCAGCGGATGCTCGACACCAACGTCGCCGGAGTCCTGCGGATCACCGGTGCCTTCACCGCCGACCTGGTGGGCGCGGCCCGGGCGGGCCGTGCCGCCGACCTCGTGAACATCTCGTCGATCGCCGCGCACGTCAGCTTCCCCAACTACGCGGTGTACGGCGCGACCAAGGCGGCCGTCACCTACCTGTCGGAATCGCTGCGCGGCGAGTTCGGGCCGCGGGACGTCCGGGTCACCAACATCGAGCCCGGATTCGTCGAGAGCGAGCTGCGCACGCACATCTCCGACGCGGAGCTGTCCCGGCAGGTGGAGGGCATGCTGGACGCGGTGGGCGCGCTGTCCGCCGAGGAACTGGCCGACCTCGTGGCCTATGTGACGAGCCGGCCGCGCCGGGTCAACCTGCGGCAGATCGTGGCACTGCCGACCCGGCAGGCCTGACCGCCGGCGGGCCCTTCAGTCATCCCAGCCGCTGTCCTGGGAGGGTTTGCGGCGTCCGAACAGGCCGGGGTTGGTGCGGGCCGCCTGCACGACGTTCACCCCGACGATGCCCGCCCAGGCGGCGAGCAGGCCGGGCAGGTGGGCCACGCCGCCGCCGATGGCGGACAGCGGTACCGCGAGGACGAGGGAGACGATTCCGAAGCCGAAGCGCTCGCCCCAGGAGTCGGTGGCCCCCGGCGTCCGGGAGTCCCGGGCCGTCTGCATCTGCTGCTCGGCGAGCTGCCGGCGCACCCGGCGCTCGACCGCGCCGTCGATGCGCTGGTCGACCTTCTCCAGGAAGGAGTCGACCAGCGCCGACTCGTACTCCTCGCCCAGCTCCCTGCGGGCGTGCAGCGTGGCGTCGAGTTCCTTCTTCAGCTCGGTGTCCCGCGCGTCGATTCCGCTCATGCCGTCCACGGTAGGGAGCCGGGGCCGGGGCCGCACTGGGGTTAGCCCCCCTGTCGGACCGGTGGTCTGCCGGACGGCGTCGGAGCGCCGGACGCCGCTTGCCGGTCTGCATATGCTCATGCAGAATCCTCAGCTACTGAATAGGCGAGGGGGAGCACGCCATGAGCGCGACCGACAGCCCTGCCGCGCGGCTGCAGGCGCTCTTCGAGGGCCACCGGCTGACGCCGACCCAGCGGCGCATCGCGCACAGCATGGTGCGCCGCGCCGCCGACGTGCCGTTCCTGTCGAGCGTGGAGCTGGCCGAGCTGGCTGGTGTCAGCCAGCCCTCCGTGACGCGCTTCGCCGTCGCCCTCGGCTTCGACGGCTACCCCGCCCTGCGCCGCCACCTGCGCGAGGTCGCCCCGGCGGAGCCCGCGGGGGAGGCCGGGTCGGCCAACGAGTACCAGCAGGCCGTCGAGGCCGAGATCGAGAACCTGCGGCACCTGGCGGAGGCGCTGGCCGACCCCGGGCCCGTGCGGCGGGCCGGGCGGCTCCTCGCGGCCTCCCGCCCGCTGCCCGTCCTCGGCCTGCGCGCGGCGGCCGCCCAGGCCCACGGCTTCGCCTACTTCGCCGCCAAGGTCCATCCCGACGTGCGGCTGCTCAACGAGGGCGGCACGATGCTCGCCGACCGCATCGACGCCGCCGTCCGCGCCGGCGCCTCCGCACTGCTGTGCTTCGCGCTGCCCCGGCACCCGCGTGAGGTCGTCGACGCCCTCGCCCACGCCAAGGAGACCGGTCTGACCGTCGTCACGGTCGCCGACTCCGCTTTCGCCCCCGTCGCCAAGGTCTCCGACCTGCTCATCCCCGCCGCCGTCGGCACCGGCCTCGCCTTCGACACGGCCTGCGCCCCGATGCTGCTCGGCCGGGTCCTGCTGGAGGCCATGTGCGACGACCTGCCCGAGGCCCAGGCCCGCCTGGAGGAGTTCGACGCCAAGGCGGCGGCACGGGGCCTGTTCGTCGACTGACGAAGCGCGCCCGATTCTCAGACTCGTCTCACGTTGCGCCGCTAACGTCCTTCTCCTACAACACTCTTCAGACGCTTCGGGTACCGGACGGAGGCTGACTGACATGCGCGGAGGACATGGACTGGCCCGGGTGGCCGTCGTCGTACGGGCGGGTGCCGCCCCGCTGTGGTGGCTGGGAGTGCTGACGGCCGGACTGGGCCTGCTGCCCGAGGGGCTCACCGGCCGCCGCATCGGGGTGCTGACGGGAGCGGCCCTCTTCCTGCTGGCCGCGGCCGTGGTGTCCACCGCCCGCCGCAAGCGCTACACGGCCCTGGCCGCCTCGGCCGCCCGGGCCGGCAAGCACGACGTGCTCCAGGACCGCGCGGTCACGGCCCGCAACTGGCGCCGCGCCCACCGCTGGTGGCTCCTGCCGGCCTTCCCGGCCGCCCTGGGCACCTCCTTCGCGCTGCCCGCCGCGGGCGGCATGCTGCTGGCCGGCTGCGCGGTGGGCCTGTGGCTGAAGGCGGCGTGGCTGGGCCGTCGCGAGCGCGCGGACGAGGTGTTGCTGTGGGTCCGCGTGGACTGGCTGCACGCGGGGGTCTCCCGCCCGACGGGCAAGCGGGTCAAGGCGTTCCGCAGCACGGGCATCGCGGCGGGCGACGCGGCCCCCGGCGGAACGCGAAGGAAGACGCCGGCCCCCGGCGGAACGCGCAGGAAGACGCCGGCCCTCGTCTGATCGACGGCGAGGACACGCCCCCCGGGGCGCGGGGAACTGCGCGACCGGCCACGACGAGGCCCGCACCCCGCGCCCCACGGCACCACTTACGGCGATTCCGTCAGCGCGTCCGCCTGCGCCCCACCGGACTCCGCGACGACCTCCTCCACGGTCTGCGCGCGCCGCACCACCGCGAACCGCCCCCCGGCCCAGAACCCGTACACCCCGGGCCGCAGCAGCGAGTTGTACCCGTAGTGGTGGGCGAAGTAGTACGCCCCCGTGTCCAGTGCCGCCGCGTAGTCCCCCTGCTCCAGCAGCGGCATGGACCGCCCCTGAGCCAGCAGGTCCCCCGCGAAACAGGCTGGCCCCGCGACGTCCTGCACCACCACGGGCCCGTCCTTCACCCGGCCCTTCGCGTCGTAGGCCGCGATCCGCAGCGGCCAGCTCCCCGGCGCGTACACCGTCCGCGTGGCCACCTGCACCCCGGCGTGCGTCACGGCGACCGCCCGCCCGCCGGAGGTCTTCGCGTACTCGACCCGGGCCACCACCGTCCCGTGCTTGGCCAGCAGCGACCGCCCGAACTCGGTGACGAGCCCGTACCGCCCGTCGAACAGCCCCGGCACCTCCCCGGCCAGCATCCGCGCGTACTGCGCGTACGTCGGTGTCGTCGCGTCCGACGCGAAGTTCACCGGCAGTCCGCCGCCGATGTCGAGGGTGTCGACCTGCCGCCGTCCGGCCCGCCGGTTGATCTCCTCCGCCAGCCCGTACGCCTCCGCCACGCCCCGTGCCATCAGGGACAGCGGGACCCCCTGGGACCCGGTGTGCGTGTGCAGCCGGGTCAGCCACGGCCGGTCCAGATACGCCCGCACGACCCACTCCCGCGCCCCCTCGTCCCGCAGCGCCACCCCGAACTTGGACGTGGCCGTCGCCGTGGACAGCGCCTCGATGGCGCCGCCGCCGACCTGCGGGTTCACCCGGATACCGAGGGGGGAGCGGCTGGGCCGTGTCCGTATCAGCCCGTCGATACGGTCCAGCTCCTGCGGGTTGTCGGCGTTGACCGCGATGCCCAGGTCCAGCGCCTCGCGCAGCTCGGCCGGCGTCTTCGCGGGCGAGTCGAGCACCGTCATCCCCGCCGGCACCCCCGCGGCCCGGGCCAGCGCCAGCTCGCCCGGGCTGGCCACCTCCGCGCCGACGCCCTCCTCGCGCAGCAGCCGCAGCACCGGCACCAGCGGGGTGGCCTTCACCGCGAAGGCGTGCAGCACGGGTGTGCCCGGCGCGGTCACCGCCTCGAACGCCGCCCGCAGCTCCGCGGCCGACTCCCGGATGCCGACGACGTCCAGCAGTCCCACCAGGGGGCGGTCCGGGCCCAGCAGCCCCTGCTCCACCGCGGCCCGCACCGCCTCGTCCCGCCGTGCCGCCCGCGCGGCCCCGGAGCCGTCCGAACCGCCGGTGCCCTCCGTGCCGTCCGTGCCCTCCGTGCCGTCGGGATCTTCCGTCTCGATGTGTGCGCCCATGCTTCCAGCCAAACATCCACGCCACGGCCGTGCCGACCTCCCGACGTATTGACTAGCTCTATTCATAGGGTCAGGATGTGAATAGAGCAGCAACATCCGCCGGGAGAGACCCCACCAGGAGGCAGACCATGTCCGGACCCCGCCCCGTCCGAGCGCCGCGCGGCACAGAACCGAGCGCCCTCGGATGGCAGCAGGAAGCCGCCCTGCGGATGCTGCAGAACAACCTCGACCCGGAGGTCGCCGAACACCCCGACCAGCTCGTCGTCTACGGCGGCACCGGCAAGGCGGCCCGCGACTGGCGCTCCTTCGACGCGATGGTGCGCACGCTGAAGGGCCTCAAGCAGGACGAGACCATGCTCGTCCAGTCCGGCCGCCCGGTCGGCGTCATGCAGACCCACGAGTGGGCCCCGCGCGTCCTCATCGCCAACTCCAACCTCGTCGGCGACTGGGCCAACTGGGAGGAGTTCCGCCGCCTCGAACAGCTCGGCCTGACCATGTACGGCCAGATGACCGCCGGCTCCTGGATCTACATCGGCACCCAGGGCATCCTCCAGGGCACCTACGAGACCTTCGCCGCCGTCGCCGCCAAGAAGTTCGGCGGCTCCCTCGCCGGCACGATCACCCTCACCGCCGGCCTCGGCGGCATGGGCGGCGCCCAGCCCCTCGCCGTGACGATGAACGACGGTGTCGTCCTGTGCATCGACTGCGACCCGCGCGCCATCGAGCGCCGCATCGAGCACCGCTACCTGGACGTGAAGGCCGACGACCTGGACCACGCCCTGCGGCTGGCGACCGAGGCCCGCGACGCCCGCCGCCCGCTGTCCATCGGCGTCCTCGGCAACGCCGCCGAACTCGTCCCGCAGCTGCTCGCCCTGGGCGCGCCCGTCGACATCGTCACCGACCAGACCTCGGCGCACGACCCGCTGGCCTACCTCCCGCTCGGCGTCGACTTCGACGAGATGGCCTCCTACGCCGCCAAGGACCCGGCCGGCTTCACCACCCGCGCCCGCGAGTCCATGGCCAGGCACGTCGAGGCCATGGTCGGCTTCCAGGACGCCGGCGCCGAGGTCTTCGACTACGGCAACTCCATCCGCGGCGAGGCCAGGCTGGCCGGCTACGACCGGGCCTTCGCCTTCCCCGGCTTCGTCCCCGCCTACATCCGCCCCCTGTTCTGCGAGGGCAAGGGCCCCTTCCGCTGGGCGGCCCTGTCCGGCGAGGCCTCCGACATCGCCAAGACCGACAAGGCGATCCTCGACCTCTTCCCGGAGAACGAGTCCCTGGCCCGCTGGATCAGGATGGCCGGGGAGCGGGTCCACTTCCAGGGCCTGCCCGCCCGCATCTGCTGGCTCGGCTACGGCGAGCGCGACAAGGCCGGGGAGCGCTTCAACGACATGGTCGCGAGCGGCGAGCTGGCCGCCCCGGTCGTCATCGGCCGCGACCACCTCGACTGCGGCTCCGTCGCCTCCCCCTACCGCGAGACCGAGGCCATGCTGGACGGCTCCGACGCGATCGCCGACTGGCCGCTGCTCAACGCCATGGTCAACGTCGCCTCCGGGGCGTCCTGGGTGTCGATCCACCACGGCGGCGGCGTCGGCATGGGCCGCTCGATCCACGCCGGGCAGGTGACGGTCGCCGACGGCACCCCGCTCGCCGGGGAGAAGATCCGCCGCGTCCTCACCAACGACCCCGGCATGGGCGTCATCCGGCACGTCGACGCCGGGTACGACATCGCCGAGTCGGTCGCCGGCGAGCGCGGTGTCCGGATCCCGATGCGCGAGGGTGACCAGGCGTGACCTTCCACAGCATGTGGGCGGAGCTGCTGCCGATCGGCCGCAGCTCCGCCTCCGGCGGCTACCGCCGCTTCGCCTGGACCGGCGCCGACCTGGACTGCCGGGCCTGGTTCAAGGAGCAGGCCGAGTTCCGCGGGCTGACCTACGAGACCGACCGCAACGGCAACCAGTGGGCCTGGCTCGGCGACCCCGCCCGGGGTGACGCCGTCGTGACCGGGTCGCACCTGGACTCCGTCCCCGACGGCGGCGCCTTCGACGGGCCCCTGGGCGTCGTGTCGGCGTTCGCCGCCCTCGACGAACTGCGCGGCAGGGGAGCGGAGTTCACCAGGCCCCTCGGCATCGTCAACTTCGGCGACGAGGAGGGCGCCCGGTTCGGGCTCGCCTGCGTCGGCTCCCGGCTCACGGCCGGGCAGCTCACCGTGGAGGACGCCCACCGGCTGACCGACGGGGACGGGACGACCCTGCCCCGGGCCATGGAGGCCGCCGGGTACGACCCCGAGTCGATCGGGCCCGACCCCGAACGGCTCGCCCGCATCGGCGCCTTCGTCGAACTCCACGTCGAGCAGGGCCGGGCCCTGGACCTGTCCGGCGACCCGGTCGGCATCGCCAGCGCGATCTGGCCGCACGGCCGGTGGCGGTTCGACTTCGCCGGTGAGGCCAACCACGCCGGCACCACCCGGCTCGCCGACCGGCGCGACCCCATGCTCGCCTACGCCGAGACGGTGCTCGCCGCCCGCCGTGAGGCCGAACTGGCCGGAGCGGTCGCCACCTTCGGCAAGATCGCCGTGGAGCCGAACGGCGTCAACGCCATCCCCTCCCTGGTGCGCGGCTGGCTCGACTCGCGCGCCGCCGACCAGGACGGCCTGGACGCCGTGGTCACCGGGGTGCGGAAGGCGGCCGGGGAACACGCCGCCGCCCACGGCGTCGAACTCTCCGTCACCCGGGAGTCCTTCACCCCGGTCGTCGAGTTCGACCACGCCCTGCGCGACGAACTCGCCCGCATTCTCGGCAAGGACCGGGACCCGGGGCTCACCGTCCCCGTCCTGGGCACCGGCGCGGGACACGACGCCGGGATCCTCTCCGGAAGCGTCCCGACCGCCATGCTGTTCGTGCGCAACCCCACGGGCGTCTCGCACTCCCCGGCCGAGTCCGCCGCCGAGGACGACTGCGTGACCGGAGTGCTCGCCCTCGCCGACGTACTGGAAGGACTGGCCTGCCCGTGACGCCCGCCCAGCAGAGCCGCACCTACTGGCTGGAGCACGCCTGGCTCGGCACACACGTCGAGCCGGGCGTCGCCCTGGACACCGCCGACGGCCGGATCACCGCCGTCCGGACCGAAGTGGCCGCCCCGCCCCCCGGCGCCGAGCCCCTGCGCGGCCTCACCCTCCCCGGCCTGGCCAACGCCCACAGCCACGCCTTCCACCGCGCCCTGCGCGGCACCGCCCAGGTCGGCTCCGGCACCTTCTGGACCTGGCGCGAGGTCATGTACTCCGTGGCCGACCGGCTGACCCCGGACACCTACCACGCGCTCGCCCGGGCCGTGTACGCCGAGATGGCCCTCGCCGGCATCACGTCCGTCGGCGAGTTCCACTACGTGCACCACGCCCCGGACGGCACCCGGTACGCCGACCCCAACGCCATGGGCGAGGCCCTCCTCGCGGCCGCCGCCGAAGCCGGCATCCGCATCACCCTCCTCGACACCGCCTACCTCTCCTCCGGTTTCGGGCAGCCGCCCAACCGCCACCAGCTCCGCTTCTCCGACGGGGACGCGGACGCCTGGGCCGCACGCTGTGCACTTCTCAAGGAACGGGATCACGCACGGATCGGGGCGGCGATCCACTCCGTACGGGCCGTGCCCGCCGGACAGCTGGAGACCGTCGCACGCTGGGCCGAGGAGCGGCGGGCCCCGCTCCACGTGCACCTGTCCGAGCAGACCGCCGAGAACGACGCCTGCCGCGAGGCGCACGGCTGCACCCCGACGCAGCTGCTGGCCCGGTACGGCGTGCTCGGGCCGCGCACCACCGGCGTCCACAACACCCACCTCACCGCCGAGGACATCTCGCTCATCGGCTCCAGCGGCACCGGCACCTGCATGTGCCCGACCACCGAGCGCGACCTGGCCGACGGCACCGGGCCCGCCGTCGCCCTGCAGAACGAGGGCTCCCCGCTCTGTCTCGGCTCCGACAGCCACGCCGTGATCGACCTGTTCGAGGAGGCGCGGGCGATGGAGCTGAACGAGCGCCTGCGCACCCGCACCCGAGGTCACTGGACGGCGGCGGCCCTCCTGCGGGCGGCCTCGGCCGACGGCCACGCGGCCCTCGGCTGGGACGAGGCGGGCGCCCTGGAGCCCGGCGCGCTCGCCGACTTCACCACGATCGCCCTCGACTCGGTCAGGACGGCAGGGCCGCTTCCGCGGCTCGGGGCCGAGACGGCCGTATTCGCCGCGTCGGCAGCGGACGTGTCGCATACGGTCGTGGCAGGCCGGCACGTCGTGCGGGACGGGGTCCACGTACTCGTCCCGGACGTGCCGCGCGCCCTCGCGGACGCCGTCGCAGCCCTGCGCGGATGACCCCGGGCCACCCGCCCGCGCGGCCCGGCCCCGCCCCCGCACCCGACCCCACCGCCGACCAGGCCACCAAGGACGCCATGAGCAACGCGACGACCGTCAGCCCCGCCCACTCCGCGAGCACCGCAAGCACGCTCATCACCAACATCGCCGCCCTGGTCACCAACGACCCCTCCCTCGGTGACGGTTCCCCCCTCGGACTGGTCCAGGACGCGGCCGTCGTCATCGAGGGCGACCGCGTGGTGTGGACCGGTGATCACAGCAAAGCACCCGCCACTGACAATCGGGTCGACGCCGGCGGCCGGGCCGTCCTCCCCGGCTTCGTCGACTCCCACGCCCACCTCGTCTTCGCGGGCGACCGGACGCAGGAGTTCAACGCCCGCATGTCGGGCCGCCCGTACAGCGCCGGCGGCATCCGCACCACGGTCGCCGCCACCCGGGCCGCGAGCGACGGGGAACTGGAGGCCAACGTCACCCGTTACCTCGCCGAAGCCCTGCGCCAGGGCACCACCACGTTCGAGACGAAGTCCGGCTACGGCCTGACCGTGAAGGACGAGGCCCGCGCCCTGCGCATCGCCGCCGCCCACACCGACGAGGTCACCTACCTCGGTGCCCACATCGTGCCGCCCGACTTCGCCGAGGACCCGGCCGGCTATGTCGCCCTGGTCATCGGCGAGATGCTCGACGCCTGCGCGCCGTACGCCCGCTGGATCGACGTCTTCTGCGAGCAGGGCGCCTTCGACGGTGACCAGGCCCGCGCGATCCTCACCGCGGGCAGGGCCCGGGGGCTGCACCCGCGCATCCACGCCAACCAGCTCTCCCACGGCCCCGGCGTGCAGCTCGCCGTCGAACTCGACGCGGCCAGCGCCGACCACTGCACCCACCTCACCGACGCGGACGTGGACGCCCTGGCGGGCAGCCGGACGGTCGCGACGCTGCTGCCCGGCGCCGAGTTCTCCACGCGGGCCGCCTGGCCCGACGCGCGTCGGCTGCTGGACGCGGGTGCGACGGTCGCGCTGTCCACGGACTGCAACCCGGGCTCGTCGTTCACCTCGTCCGTGCCGTTCTGCGTCGCGCTCGCCGTACGGGACATGGGGATGACCCCGGACGAGGCCGTCTGGTCGGCCACCGCGGGCGGCGCCGCGGCCCTGCGCCGCACCGACGTCGGCCGCCTCACCCCGGGCGCCTACGCCGACCTGGTGCTCCTGGACGCGCCGAGCCACGTCCACCTCGCCTACCGGCCGGGTGTGCCGCTGGTGAGCGGGGTCTGGCGGCGCGGAGAGCGCGTCGTGTGAGAGGTCACCGACGCATGGCATGGCACTGGCCGGCACCGCTCCTGGTGAACCTCCTGCTCGGCGTCCCGGGCGTGGTGCCGTTCTGGCTGCTGTGGTACGTCGCGGTCAACGGGCCGCTGGCGTCGCTCGGCTGGACCACGCGGGAACCCACGGAGAACGACGGCATGGCCCTCTGGCTCGTGATCGTCGTCCCCGTCGTCACGCTGTACGGGCTGATCTGGTGGCTCGCCAACGCGCCGCTCCGGCGCCGGACCGCCCTCGCCCCGCACACCTACTGGCTGCTGAGCCTGACGGCTCCGCTCGTCCCGACCGCCGCGCTGGTCCTCAACTCGTGAGGAAAGGGCGGCCGCACGTGCCTGGGGGCGGGCCATGAGCCCGCCCCCGAAGGACACGATCACCCGGTGAGGATCACTCCTCGACCGTCAGCCCCTTGCGCAGCCGCACCAGCGTCCGCGACAGCAGCCGCGAGACGTGCATCTGCGAGATGCCCAGCTCCTCGCCGATCTCCGACTGGGTCATGCCGGCGACGAACCGCAGCGACAGGATCTTCCGGTCGCGCGGCGGGAGTTCCGCGATCAGCGGCTTCAACGACTCGACGTACTCGATGCCTTCGAGCCCGTGGTCCTCGTAGCCGATGCGGTCCGCGAGCGCGCCCTCGGAGTCGTCCTCCTCCGGCTGGGCGTCCAGCGAGGAGGCGGTGTAGGCGTTGGACGCGGCCATGCCCTCGACGACCTCGTCGTTGGAGATACCGAGGCGCTCGGCCAGTTCGTGCACCGTCGGGGCGCGGTCCAGCTTCTGCGCCAGCTCGTCACCGGCCTTGGCCAGGTCGAGCCGCAGCTCCTGGAGCCGGCGCGGCACGCGCACGGACCACGAGGTGTCACGGAAGAAGCGCTTGATCTCGCCGATGATGGTCGGCATCGCGAACGTGGGGAACTCGACACCGCGGGACAGCTCGAAACGGTCGATCGCCTTGATCAGGCCGATGGTGCCGACCTGGATGATGTCCTCCATCGGCTCGCTGCGGGAGCGGAACCGGGAGGCGGCGAACTTGACCAGCGCCAGGTTCAGTTCGACGAGCGTGTTGCGGACGTACGAGTACTCGCGCGTCCCTTCCTCCAGCGACTCCAGCCGCGCGAAGAGGGTCTTGGACAGGGCCCGCGCGTCGACCGCGTCGACTTCCTCGAACGGGGGGATGTCCGGAAGTCCGGAGAGCAGGTCGTCGGGTGTGACGAGCGTCTCGTCGTGCTCGATGGGTGCCAGATGTTCCGGAGGGGGTGCCGACGTCGCTTTCTGGGTACGCGATGCGTCGAGCCGGGGTGACATGATGTCCTCCATCGTTCTCGGCATATGGCTGCCGGAGCCAGTACGTGCACTGCGGTGTGCGGCGCCTCCAAAGCCGGCCGTGTCGGTTACGTGTCCTTACTAGGCCTACCCGCTTCCGTGAGCCGACCGCAAGTGCGCTCTGCGGGCATATGTCCGTTTGTGCGTGGTTGTTCGGGTGTCGGAGTGTGTGAGGAAGGCGTAGTGTTCGAGGGCGTCAGCAACAGTCACGACGTCGGGAGAGAGAGGCGGCATGGACCGCGGGACGGTCGGCAGCGCACAGTCTGGCCGGCTTCTGGTGGAGGTGCGGGAAGAGGGCCCCAGTGCCGTCGTGACCCCGGCGGGTGAGTTGGATCACCACACCGCCGATCTGTTGCGCGAGCCACTGGAGGACTGCCTCGCCAAGGGATTCAAGCGCCTGGTCATCGACTGCGCGCGCCTTGAGTTCTGCGACTCCACGGGGCTGAACGTGCTCCTCGGGGCGCGCCTGAAGGCCGAGGCCGCCGGTGGTGGTGTGTCGCTCGCCGGGATGCAGCCGGTGGTGGCGCGCGTGTTCGAGATCACCGGGGCGGATGCGGTCTTCAGCGTCCATGACACGCTTGAGGCGGCCCTCGGCGACGAGTCGGGCTGACCGGCGTGCCACGGCCTGCCGCGCCCCTGACGCACCCCTGTGACCGGTGTCCTGCCCCCGTCACGGGTTTCGTGCGCAATACAGGGGTGTTCCCCGGGTCCGCCCGGGCAGGAGACATCCTGAGCCTGTCGGACGCGGGGTGACCGGGGGTGCTGTGAAACCGGGCGTGCCGCGCACCGCGTGACTGACTGTGTACTGAATCTTTTGAATCATGAACTGGTGAATCGGTGAGGTGAAGCGCTGATGAGCACCACCCGGCCTTACTCGCCGGGCGACCGCGGGCCGGAGCCCAGCGGCGCTTCCGGGGCGTCCGAGGGTGGCGTGGCGGCGGCCGGAGCGGCCGGCGAGGGCATGGCCGTGCAGGACGGAGGCGCGGCGCCGCCGGGGGGCCGGCAGGTGCGCCGGCTGAGCTTCGAGGGGGAGAGCGGGGTCGTCCCGCTCGCGCGCGACTTCACCCGCCAGGCGCTGTACGCGTGGGGCTGGCTGCCCGCCGCCTCCGCCGACCAGCGGGCCGCCGCCGAGGACGTCCTGCTCGTGGTCTCCGAGCTGGTCACCAACGCCTGTCTGCACGCCGAGGGGCCGGACCGGCTCCAGATCACCTGCGACAACAAGGTGATCCGCATAGAGGTGAGCGACCGCGGCACCGGCCAGCCGGCACCCCGTACACCCCACCGGGCGGGCCGCCCCGGCGGACACGGCATGTTCATCGTCCAGCGCCTGTGCCTGGACTGGGGCGTCGTGCGCACCCCGGGAGTCGGCGGCAAGACGGTGTGGGCGGAACTGGGCGCACCGGCCTGACGGCGGGCCCGCGCGCCACCCGGCCCGTTCATCCCGGGCCCTACCGTTCCCCGGGCCGGGCCGTACCGCTCCCGGCAGTACCGTTCCCGGGCCGCGTGCTCCAGGGCCCGGCGGTTCGGGGGCTCATGTGCTCCAGGCTTCGTTTCGCCCAGGCTCCCCTGCTGCCGGGGCTTTCTTTCTGCCCGGCCTCCCTGCTGCCTGCTCCTTCCTTCCTTCTCCTTCCTTCCTTCCTTCCTTCCTTCCGGGCCACGGATCTCCCCTCTCCGAGTGAGTGCCCTCTGTACGGCAGAACGGGTGAACCGAGGACCGTCCGCCTTCGCAGCCCGGTCACGCGGTCCGCCCCGCCCGCCGCCTGCGCCTACCCGTCGCGCCCCGGCGCCCGTCAGCCTGCCGTGGGGCGCGCCCCGGACGCCGGCCCACCGGGAACCCGCAGGTCATGAGTCAGCGCGGGGAACCCGAAGAGCGCGCGAAAGGGCCGCCGCGCCTCGACGGTGCGGCGGCCCTTGTCACGGTCCGGTGGCCGGCGTCAGTGGACGTCGCCCATCAGGGCCTTGACCTTCCGGCGGTACATGTACACCGCGATACCGGCGAGGGCAGCCAGCACGGCCTCCACGGCGACCGCGCCGGTGCCGCTCAGGTCCACGCCGCCGACGGCCGGGTTGGAGAGCAGGCCCGTCACCGAGTCGCCCGCCGTGACCGCGAGGAACCACACGCCCATCATCTGGCTGGCGTACTTGGCCGGGGCCATCTTCGTGGTCACCGACAGGCCGACCGGTGAGAGGCACAGCTCGCCGACCGTCTGGATCAGGTAGATGCCCACCAGCCACATAGGGCTGACCGGCGTGTCGCCGTCGGCCATGCCCAGCGGCAGCAGGAAGAAGAAGAACGAGACGCCGATGAAGAACAGCGCCGCGGCGAACTTGGCGACGGTGCTCGGCTCCTTGCCCTTGCGGTTCAGCCACAGCCAGATCCAGGCGAAGACCGGGGCCAGCGCCATGATGAAGACCGGGTTCAGCGACTGGTACCAGGAGGACGGGAAGTCGAAGCCGAGCAGCGAGCCCGCGGCCTTGGTCTCACCGAACGCCTGGACCGTGGAACCGCCCTGGTCGTAGATCATCCAGAACACGGCCGCCGCGACGAAGAACCATATGTAGCCGGTCATCTTCGACTGCTCGACGTCGCTGAGTTCCTTGTCCCGCTTGATGCGGATCAGCACGCCGGCCGGGATGACCAGGCCGATCACGGTGAGCGGGATCATCGCCCAGTTGAGCGTGAAGTGACCGGTGAAGCCGACGACGCCGTAGAAGACGGTCGCGGCGATCAGCCACAGCAGGCCCTTGCGCAGCCAGGCGGTGCGCTCCTCGGCGGCCAGCGGCTTGGGCACGACGTTGCTCTGCGGGCTCAGGTGGCGGGTGCCGAGGAGGAAGGCGATCAGACCGATGCCCATGCCGACCGCGGCCAGACCGAAGCCGAGGTGCCAGCTGACCTGCTGGCCGACGGTGCCGATGATCAGCGGCGCGAAGAAGGCACCCATGTTGATGCCCATGTAGAAGATCGTGAAGCCGCCGTCACGGCGCGGGTCGTCCGGCCCGTCGTAGAGGTGGCCGACCATCGTGGAGATGTTGGCCTTCAGCAGGCCGGAACCGAGCGCGACCAGCGCCAGACCGGCGAAGAAGGGCGCCTGCCCGCCGGGCAGGGCCAGCACCAGGTGGCCCGCCATGATCGTGACCGCGGCGATCGCCACCGTCCTGCGCGGACCCCAGACCCGGTCGCCGAGCCAGCCGCCGGGCATGGCGAGCAGGTACACCATCGACAGGTAGACCGAGTAGATCGCCGTCGTCGTGGCGAGGTCCATGCCCAGACCGCCGCCCATGCTGCCCTTCTTGGCGTCCGGACCGCCGGAGAGCAGGTAGACGACGAGCAGGGCCCGCATGCCGTAGAAGCTGAACCGCTCCCACATCTCGGTCATGAAGAGGGTGGCCAGTCCGCGGGGGTGGCCGAAGAAGGTCCTCTCGGGGCCCGGGGTGCCCGGGCGGGCCGAGTCCTTCGTCAGGCTGGACGCCATGGTGGTTCCTTGCTGCTCGGGACGCGCCTTCCGCGACTGCGGTGGTGCGCCCGGTGGGGGTTGCCGGCACCGGTGCGTACGGCCGTCCGCCCGACGCCTGCGGGGGGTCCGCTCCGATCACGAAGCGGTGGGCGGTCGCCACCGGGACGCACGCCTCTACGCGCGTCGCCGCACGACAAGGCCCGGCCACAGGTCGTTTCACTTGGGGGGCCGGCGACGAACCGGCCCGCACACAAAAGAGACCTCCAGGGCGAACTGCCTCCGAAGGTCGCCATGGTGCTACAGGCGCCGATTCACCATACGGCAGGACACCGCCGCATATGGAAGGACTTGAGACACGGATCACAGGTGACAAGGGAACCGTACGACCCGTTTCCAAGGTCGTTACCAGGATCCCACCCCACAGGTGCAGGTCCGTGCCGGTTCCCTCGGTGCGTAAGAAAGCGGTGTGGAGCCGGTAAGAACCAAGGCTTCCGGTCACACCCCGGCTCAGGGCCCCGCAGGTCTACCATCACCACATGACCCGAGTACTGCTCGCCGAGGACGACGCGTCCATCTCGGAGCCGTTGGCCCGTGCTCTGCGCCGGGAGGGCTACGAGGTCGAGGTGCGTGAGGACGGACCCGCCGCTCTCGACGCCGGAATGCAGGGCGGCGTCGACTTGGTCGTGCTCGACCTGGGTCTGCCCGGCATGGACGGACTGGAGGTGGCCCGCCGCCTGCGTGGCGAAGGCCACAGCATCCCCATTCTCATCCTGACCGCGCGCGCCGACGAGGTGGACACGGTCGTCGGGCTCGACGCGGGCGCCGACGACTACGTCACGAAGCCGTTCCGGCTGGCCGAGTTGCTCGCCCGCGTCCGGGCCCTGCTGCGGCGCGGTGCCGCCGAGCCCCAGCAGCCGCCCGCCACCCACGGCGTGCGCATCGACGTCGAGTCGCACCGCGCCTGGATGGGCGAGGAGGAGCTGCAGCTCACCGCCAAGGAGTTCGACCTGCTGCGGGTGCTGGTGCGCGACGCCGGCCGGGTCGTCACCCGCGACCAGCTGATGCGCGAGGTCTGGGACACCACCTGGTGGTCGTCGACCAAGACCCTCGACATGCACATCTCCTGGCTGCGCAAGAAGCTCGGCGACGACGCGGCCAACCCGCGCTACATCGCCACCGTGCGCGGTGTGGGCTTCCGCTTCGAGAAGAGCTGAGCCGCGGAGCACGGGTAATCGGTGATCGGATAACAGGACATGCGCCGCCGACTGATCCAGTCCACGCTCGCCGTGGTGCTGGTCGTGATCGCCGTGTTCGGGGTCTCGCTCGTCATCGTCGAGACCCGGACCATCAGCAACAGCGCCCAGGAGCGGGTGGAGTCCGAGGCGGTGCGGCTGGCCAGCATCGTCGACAGCCGGCTCTTCGTCGCCCAGCAGGTCGACGCGGAGGTGCTGCGCAAACAGGTCACCCAGGACCGCTACTACGCCGTGATCCGGATCCCCGGCGAGGCGCCCATCGAGATCGGCGACAAGCCCCCCGGTGACGTCATCAGCGCGACCGCGCCCGGCGAGGAGGGCGAGACGGTCACCGTCCAGGAGCCGCGCTCCTCGGTGACCCGGGAGGTCGGCCGGACCCTGCTGATCATCGCCCTGGTGGCGCTGCTGGCGGTGGTGGCCGCGGTGCTGCTGGCGGTCCGCCAGGCCAACCGGCTGGCCTCGCCGCTGACCGACCTCGCCGAGACGGCCGAACGGCTCGGCTCGGGCGACCCGCGCCCGAGGCACAAGCGCTACGGCGTGCCCGAGCTGGACCGGGTCGCGGACGTGCTGGACGGCTCCGCCGAGCGCATCGCGCGCATGCTGACCGCCGAGCGGCGGCTCGCCGCCGACGCCTCCCACCAGCTGCGCACCCCGCTGACGGCGCTGTCCATGCGGCTGGAGGAGATCACCCTCACCGACGACCCGGACACCGTGAAGGAGGAGGCGACGATCGCGCTGACGCAGGTCGAGCGGCTCACGGACGTCGTGGAGCGGCTGCTGACCAACTCGCGTGACCCGCGCACCGGCTCCGCCGTCACCTTCGACCTCGACGAGGTCATCCAGCAGCAGCTCGCCGAGTGGCGCCCCGCCTACCGCAGCGCCGGCCGGGCCATCGTCAGCTCCGGCAAACGACACCTCCAGGCGGTGGGCACGCCCGGCGCGGTCGCCCAGGTGCTGGCCGCGCTGATCGAGAACTCCCTGATGCACGGCGGCGGCACGGTCGCGCTGCGCACCCGCGTCACCGGCAACCAGGCCGTCATCGAGGTCACGGACGAGGGCCCCGGCATCCCCGCCGACCTGGGCGCCCGCATCTTCGAGCGCGCGATCAGCGGCCGCAACTCCACGGGCATCGGCCTCGCCGTCGCCCGCGACCTGGCGGAAGCCGACGGCGGCCGGCTGGAGATGCTGCAGACCAAGCCCCCGGTCTTCGGCCTGTTCCTGTCCCGCACGGCCGTCCGGAAGCAGGCCGACGGCGGCGAGGAGCCGACGATCCGCTGACCGGTCCGCCGGCCGGCCCTCCGACCGCCCCGTCGACCGCCCGCCGGCCGGCTACGGCACCCGCTGCCTGGTGCGCTCCCGCTCCAGGATCGACTCCGCGTCCGGCACGGCCTCCCGGGCGGGCAGCGCGCGGAACACCCAGGTGCGGTACGACCAGAAGCGGAACAGCGTGGCGATCCCGATGCCGACGAACTTGAAGACGTTGTTCTGCAGCGGGGTGTCCCAGCCGAAGCCGTAGGTCGCCGTGTACAGGACGCCGTTCTCGATGACCAGCCCGACCGCGCTGAACAGCAGGAACAGGGTCAGCTCCCGCGTGCGGCGGGACTTGTCGCGGTCACGGTAGGTGAAGTACCGGAAGCCGACGTAGTTGAAGACGATCGCGACGACGGTCGCGATGACGCTCGCACGGACCACCGGCAGGTCGGTGACGTGCCGTACGAGGTTGAACACGAGCAGGTTGACCAGCACGCCGGCCCCGCCCACCGCGCCGAACTTGGCGACCTCGTGGACGAGCCGCCGGAGCCGCGAAGCACCATGTCCCATGGTCGTGCAGGCCCCCGTCCGTGGTTGGCGTCAACCCAGCCATGCTAACCACCCTCGTGCGCGATCTTCCTGTGGATGCCGGTGGACGGCCGGAGACGGTCCGGGACCGGGGCGGGAGGGACCGGAAACCGGCCACCCTGGCGCGGCCGATACCCTGGGGGGCGTGACGTTCCCGGTAGTCGGCATGGTCGGCGGGGGCCAGCTCGCGCGTATGACGCACGAGGCTGGCATCCCGCTCGGCATCAGGTTCAAGCTCCTCAGTGACACCCCGCAGGACTCCGCCGCGCAGGTCGTGGGCGATGTCGTCGTCGGCGACTATCGCGACCTCGACACGCTGCGGGAGTTCGCGCGCGGGTGCGATGTGATCACCTTCGATCACGAACACGTACCCACCGAGCACCTCCGGGCGCTGGAGGCGGACGGGATTCCCGTGCGCCCCGGCCCGGACGCGCTGGTGCACGCCCAGGACAAGGGGGTGATGCGCGCGAAGCTCGACGCGATCGGCGTGCCCTGCCCACGGCACCGGATCGTGTCCGATCCGCAGGACGTGGCGGCCTTCGCCGCCGAGGGTGACGGCTTCCCCGTCGTACTGAAGACCGTCCGCGGCGGCTACGACGGCAAGGGCGTGTGGGTCGTCGGCTCCGTCGAGGAGGCCGCCGACCCCTTCCGGGCCGGGGTCCCCGTGCTGGCCGAGGAGAAGGTCGACTTCGTCCGCGAGCTCGCCGCCAACGTCGTCCGCTCCCCGCACGGCCAGGCCGTCGCCTACCCGGTCGTGGAGTCGCGGCAGGTCAACGGCGTGTGCGACACGGTCATCGCCCCGGCGCCCGACCTGGACGAGGCCCTCGCCCTTCAGGCCTCCGAGATGGCGCTGAACATCGCCAAGGAACTCGGCGTCGTCGGCCACCTCGCGGTCGAGCTGTTCCAGACCCGCGACGGCCGCATCCTCGTCAACGAGCTGGCGATGCGCCCGCACAACTCCGGCCACTGGTCGATGGACGGCGCGGTCACCAGCCAGTTCGCCAACCACGTCCGCGCGGTCCTGGACCTGCCCCTGGGCGACCCGCGCCCGCGCGCGCGGTGGACGGTGATGGTCAACGTCCTCGGCGGCGACTTCCCGGACATGTACTCCGCGTACCTGCACTGCATGGCCCGCGACCCGCAGCTCAAGATCCACATGTACGGCAAGGACGTGAAGCCCGGCCGCAAGGTCGGTCACGTCAACACCTACGGCGACGACCTGGACGACGTGCTGGAGCGCGCCCGTCACGCTGCCGGCTACCTGAGAGGCACCATCACCGAATGAGCCCTGTTGTTGGCATCGTCATGGGGTCGGACTCCGACTGGCCCGTCATGGAGGCCGCCGCGAAGGCCCTCGACGAGTTCGAGATCGCCTACGAGGTCGACGTCGTCTCCGCGCACCGCATGCCGCGCGAGATGGTCGCCTACGGCGAGCAGGCCGACGCCCGCGGGCTCAAGGTGATCATCGCCGGGGCGGGCGGCGCCGCCCACCTGCCCGGCATGCTCGCCTCGGTGACGCCGCTGCCGGTCATCGGAGTGCCCGTGCCGCTGAAGTACCTCGACGGCATGGACAGCCTCCTGTCGATCGTGCAGATGCCGGCCGGCGTCCCGGTCGCCACGGTCTCGGTCGCCGGTGCCCGCAACGCCGGTCTGCTGGCGGCCCGCATCCTCGCCGCGCACGACGAGGACCTGCGCACGCGGATGCGCGAGTTCCAGCAGGAGCTGAACGACCAGGCCACCGAGAAGGGCAAGCGCCTGCGCTCCAAGGTCGAGGGCACGGGCGGCTTCGGCTTCGGCGCGGGGAAGTGACGGCGGTGACGTCCCGGGAGGCGGCCCGGGAACTCCTGAGCGAGTTCCCGGTCGTCGACGGGCACAACGACCTGCCCTGGGCGCTGCGCGAGCAGGTCCGCTACGACCTCGACGCCCGGGACGTCGCCGTCGACCAGAGCGAGCACCTGCACACCGACCTGCCGCGGCTGCGGGCCGGCGGGGTCGGTGCGCAGTACTGGTCGGTGTACGTCCGCACGGACGCGCCCGATCCGGTCGCGGCCACGCTGGAGCAGATCGACTGCGTGCGGCAGCTGATGGCCCGCCACCCGGCGGACCTGCGGCCCGCGCTGACGGCCGCCGACATGGAGACCGCGCGCCGCGAGGGGCGGATCGCCTCGCTCATGGGCGCGGAGGGCGGCCACTCCATCGCCAACTCCCTCGGCACCCTGCGCGGCCTGTACGGCCTCGGCGTGCGCTATCTGACGCTCACCCACAACGACAACGTCGACTGGGCGGACTCCGCGACCGACGCGCCGCGGGCCGGCGGCCTGACCGCGTTCGGCCGCGAGGTCGTGCGGGAGATGAACCGGCTCGGCATGCTCGTCGACCTCTCCCACGTGGCGGCGACGACCATGCGGGACGCGCTCGACACGAGTTCGGCCCCGGTGATCTTCTCCCACTCCTCCGCGCGGGCCGTGTGCGACCACCCCCGCAACGTCCCGGACGACGTCCTGGAGCGACTGCCCGCCAACGGCGGCATGGCGATGGTGACGTTCGTGCCGAAGTTCGTGCTCCAGGCGGCCGTGGACTGGACGGCCGCGGCCGACGAGAACATGCGCGCCCACGGCTTCCACCACCTCGACACCACCGCCG
>NZ_JBEOTZ010000017.1:3606-48348 GCF_040303825.1 Streptomyces sp. NPDC094143 | reverse complement strand
GCGCCGAAGTTCGTGCTCCAGGCGGCCGTGGACTGGACGGCCGCGGCCGACGAGAACATGCGCGCCCACGGCTTCCACCACCTCGACACCACCGCCGAGGCCATGAAGGTCCACCGCGCCTTCGAGGAGCGGCACCCGCGCCCGGTCGCCACGGTCGCCACGGTCGCCGACCACCTGGACCACATGCGCGAGGTGGCCGGCGTCGACCACCTCGGCATCGGCGGCGACTACGACGGCACGGCCTTCACCCCGGACGGCCTGGACGACGTCTCCGGCTACCCGAACCTGATCAGCGAACTGCTCGACCGCGGCTGGTCCAAGGCCGACCTGGCCAAGCTGACCTGGAAGAACGCGGTGCGGGTGCTGGACGCGGCCGAGGACGTGGCCCGGGCGCTTCAGCAGACCCGGCCGCCGTCCAACGCCACGATCGAGTCGCTGGACGCGCCCGTCTCCTGAGCGCCGAGGGCGGGGTAGTCGGTGTAGCCGGTCGCCCCGCCCACGTACATGAAGTACCGGTCGCGCATCGGGTTCAGCGGCGCCCCGAGCCGCAGCCGCTCCACCAGGTCGGGGTTGGCGAGGAAGGGCCGGCCGAGCGCGATCAGGTCGGCCCCGGCGCTCAGCAGCTCCTTCGACGCCCGGAGCACACCGTCCGTGGAGACCTCCCCCAGCACCGGGTTGGCGACGATCACCCCGGGCCATGCGGCGCGCACCGTCCGGTACACCGGGGTCCGCGGATCGGCGTACCCCAGGTGCAGATACGCGAGCCCCAGCCCGCCCAGCCGCTCGGCGAGCGCCGGGTAGAGCTCCTCGGTCTCGCCCTCCGCGATGCCGTTGACGGTGTTGCCGGGGGAGACCCGCAGCCCCACGCGCTGCGCACCGATCCCGGCGGCCACGGCCTCGGTCACCTCGGCCGTGAACCGGATGCGCCGGGCGACCGTGCCGCCGTAGCCGTCGGTGCGGAGGTTGGTGTTGCGGGCGAGGAACTGGTGGAGCAGATGGCCGTTGGCCGAGTGCACCTCCACGCCCTCGAACCCGGCGTCCAGGGCGTTGCGGGCGGCCCGGGCGAAGTCGGCGATCGTGGTGCGGATGTCCTCGGCGGTCATCTCCCGGGGTACCACGGCCGGCCGGTGCCCCTGCGGCGTGAAGATCGTCCCGGGCAGCGGGACGGCGGAGGGCGCCACCGGGGTGAGCCCGCTGGTCGCGGGGTGGCCGACCCGGCCGCCGTGCTGCAGCTGCAGGAACATCCGCCCGCCCGCCTCCCGCACGGCCTTTGTGACCCGCCGCCAGCCGGCCACATGCTCCGGCCGGTGGACGGCGGTGATGTTCGGGTACGTCTGCCCGGCCGCGTTGGGCGTCGAGGCCTCGGCGATGATCAGCCCGGCCGAGGCGCGCTGGGCGTAGTAGGTGGCCATGAGCGTGGTCGGCGTGCCGTCGGCCGTGGCCCGGTTCCTGGTCAGCGGGGCCATCACCAGGCGGTTCGGCAGCTTGAGGGCGGGGAGCCGGAACGGGGCGAGGAGCGCTGTCGTCTGCTGCGTCATGCCCGTACGCTAGAACCTGACACTGATGTCAGAATCAAGTCCGGGAGGCCACGTGCGGATCGGCGAACTGGCCCGGCGCACCGGCGTGAGCGAGCGGTCGCTGCGCTACTACGAGCAGCAGGGACTGCTCACCGCCGAGCGGACCCCGGGCGGGCACCGGGAGTACCCGGAGAAGGCCGTGGACCGGGTCATCCGGATCCAGGAGCTGTACGCGGCGGGCCTGCGCAGCGCGAAGATCGCGGAGCTGCTGCCCTGCATGCGGGACATCGACGGCGGGCCCTCGGTGGTCGCCACGCCGAAGCTCGTCGCCGACCTCACCGCCGAACGGGAGCGCATCGACCGGATGATCGGCGACCTGGTCCGCTCCCGCGAGACCCTGGACGAGGTGATCGAGGCGGCCCGGCTGCCCTGAGCGCGCGGCGTCACCGGGTCGTACCCCGAACGCCGCTCCCACCAGGAACCGCCCCCCGCGCCGTGCGACGGTGACCGTACCTCACGAACGACCGTACGGGAGCCGCCATGGCAGATCTCCAGGACGACCTGCGCCCCACCGCCGCGGCCGGCGACCTCGACGACCTGGCCGACCCGTACCCCGAGGAGTCAGTCGTCACGGCGGAATCGTACGAGCCCGTCTCCGACCCCGGCGACGCGCCGCTGAGCCGCGCCCACGCCGTCCTCGCCGCGCACCCGGTCGCCGACGGCTACAACGGACTGCCCTGGGCCCTCAAGCGCCTGTCGTACTACGACCTGGAGCTCGGCGAGAGCACCGTCGACACGGACGTGCCCCGGCTGCGCGACGGCCATGTGGGCGCCCTGTTCTGGTCGTTGCATCTGCCCGAGGGGCTGGACGGGGACCGGGCCGTCGGCGCCACCCTGGAGCACCTGGACCTGGCCAAGACGGTCGTCCGCACCTGCGACGAGGGCCTGCGTCCCGCCATCACGGCCGGGGAGGTTGCGGACGCCCGCAGCTGCGGCCGGGTCGCCGTGCTCTTCGGCCCCGCCGGGGCCTCCGCCCTCGGCGACTCCCTGGGCACCCTGCGCCAGCTGCACCTGCTCGGACTGCGCGTGCTCACCCTGAGCGGGGTGTCCTGGGCGAGCGAGGCGGGGCTGACCCGGTTCGGCGAGGAGGTCGTGCGCGAGATGAACCGGCTGGGTGTGATCGCGGACCTCTCCGGCGCCTCGCCGCAGACCCTGCGCCGCGCCCTCAGCCTCTCCCGGGCCCCCGTGCTGTGCAGCCGCTCCGCCGCCCGGGCCGTCCGCCCCCACCCGGCGAACCTCCCCGACGACCTGCTCGCGGAGCTGGGCGCGGCCAAGGGGCTGTGCCTGGTGCCGCTGACCGCCGAGCAGACCGGGCCGACCGTCCGCGACGTGGCCGACCACCTCGACCACATCCGGGCGGTGGCCGGAGCCCACAGTGTCGGCCTGTCCGGCACCTACGACACCGGCTCCGCCCACCCCCAGGAGCTCGGTGACATTTCCTGCTACCCGCGGCTGATCGGCGAACTGCTGCGCCGCGGCTGGGAGGAGGTCGATGTGGCCCTGCTGACCTGGGGCAACGTCCAGCGCGTGCTGCGCGGCGCCGACTTCACGGCCCGTGCCGCCCAGCAGCGCCGCGCCCCGTCCACGGCGACGATCTCGGACCTGGACGGCTGACGGGCCCGTCCTCGCGGACGGACCCGCGGGCCGGTCCTGCCGACGTGGCGTCAGTCGTGCTCGATCCGGCACAGGCAGAACGGATGCCCCACCGGATCGGCGTACACCCGGAAGTCCTTCTTCTCGTCGTCCTCCCGGTCCAGCACCCGCGCGCCCAGTGCCAGCACCCGCTCCTCGGCCGCGTCCATCTCCTCCCAGGTCGACCCGGCGTCGAAGTCCAGGTGGAACTGCTGGGCGTTGCGGTCGGCCCGCGGCCACTCCGGCGGTGTGTAGCCGGGGGAGCGCTGGAAGGCGAGCCGGGGCCCGTCCGGGACGCGCAGCACCACCCAGTCGGGGTCGTCGTCCTCCGGCGTACCGCCGCCCACTTGCGCGTAGAAGCGAGCCAGGGCGCGCGGGTCGGGGCAGTCGAGGACCACGGAACGGAAACGTGCCACAGCGGACATGGAGCCTCCCGGTCTCAAGTGGCGCAGAGGCAGAACGGGTGCCCGGCCGGGTCGGCGTAAACCCGGAAGGTGCGCTCCCGGTCCTCGGCGTCCAGCGGCTTCGCGCCGAGCGCCAGCACGCCCTTCTCGGCCGTGTCCAGGTCCTCCACCACCAGGTCGAGGTGGAACTGCTGCGAGTGCTCGGGCGAGGGCCACCGCGGCGGCACGTGGTCGGGGGCGGCCTGGAACGCCAGCGCCGGTCCGCCCGGCACCTCCAGGTCCACCCACTCGTCCTGGCCGTCCGTCTGCACCGCCGGCGTGCCGCCGAGCACCTGCGCGTAGAAGCCCGCCAGGGCGCGCGGGTCGGGACAGTCCAGGACGACGACACCCAGTTTGGCGAGAGCCATGACTTCCTCCTCGAAGTCGCTGTTACCTATACAGAGCGGGTAACCGGTAACCGTTACTGCATGCTCCCCTATCGGAGGTAACCTCGCAAGGAAAAATGCGAGAGGTACGGTCCAGCCATGACGGAGAGATCGCCCGCACCCGGCGGCCTGGCCCTGGTCGAGGCCCTGGTGAACACGCTGGACATAGAGTCGGGCGCGGATGCGCTGGACACGCCGGAAGGCCGGGCGCGCGTCGGGATCACCGAGGGCGAGGCCGAGGGCGCCCGCGCCCTGCGCGAGTCGCTGCGGGCCGTGCTCCTGGCCCACGCCGGCCACCCGCCGCACCGTGAGGTGCCCCCGCTCGGCGAGCTGCTGGCCGCCGCCCCCCTCGTCGTCACGGTCGACCCGGCCGACGGCTCGGCCGCCCTCGCCCCCGCCGACGGCACCTCCCTGCGCGCCCGCGTCGCGGCCGCCGTCGCCGAGGCCCTCGTCGCCGGCACCTGGACCCGCCTGAAGGCCTGCGAGGCCCCCGACTGCCACTGGGCCTACTACGACCGCAGCCCGGCCGGCCGCGGCCGCTGGTGCTCCATGCAGGTCTGCGGAGCCCGGGCCAAGATGCGCCGCTACCGGTCCAAGGGGGCCTGAGCCACGCCGCTACCAGGTCGAGGAGGCCTGAGCCACGCGCTACCGGGTCGAGGCGCTCCCGGCTCCGGGCTCAGCCGCGCCCGGGACACGTCCTGCCGGGCTGAGCCGGACGGCGTGGGGCGCGCGCCCCGGCCGAGGGGGACCGAGACGCCCCGTGTCCGGGCCCGGTGGGGCAGAATGCAACAAGACGCCGGTTCGGCCGACTGAGCCTCGGCCGAACCGGCGTCGCCTGTTCTCGTGCCTCTTGGCGCCTACGCCTTGGGGCGTCCCATCGCCCGGTACGTCCAGCCGGCCTTGCGCCAGCGCTCCGGGTCCAGGGCGTTGCGGCCGTCCAGGACGACCCGGGCCGCCGCGACCTCGCCGAGGGCCTCCTCGTCCAGCTCGCGGAACTCCCGCCACTCCGTCAGGTGCAGCACGATGTCGGCACCCCGCACGGCCTCCAGCGCCGAGTCCGCGTAACCGAGGGTGGGGAAGACCCGGCGGGCGTTGTCCATGCCCTTCGGGTCGTACACCGTGACCTGGCCGCCCTGGAGGTGGATCTGCCCGGCCACGTTCAGCGCGGGGGAGTCGCGCACGTCGTCCGAGTCGGGCTTGAAGGTCGCGCCCAGCACCGCCACCCGCTTGCCGAGGAACGGCCCGCCGCCCAGCGCCTGCCGGGCCAGCTCCACCATCTGCCCGCGCTGGCGCATGTTGATCGAGTCGATCTCCCGCAGGAACGTCAGCGCCTGGTCCGCGCCCAGCTCACCGGCGCGCGCCATGAAGGCCCGGATGTCCTTGGGCAGACAGCCGCCGCCGAAGCCGATCCCGGCCCGCAGGAACTTCTTGCCGATCCGGTCGTCGTAGCCGATCGCCTCCGCCAGCTTCACCACGTCGCCGCCGGCGGCCTCGCACACCTCAGCCATGGCGTTGATGAAGGAGATCTTCGTCGCGAGGAAGGAGTTGGCGGACGTCTTCACCAGCTCGGAGGTCGGGAAGTCCGTCACCACGAAGGGCGAGCCCTCCGCGATCGGCGTCGCGTACACCTCGCGCAGCAGCTTCTCGGCCCGCTCGCTGCGCACGCCCACCACGATCCGGTCCGGGTGCAGCGTGTCGTCGACGGCGAAGCCCTCGCGCAGGAACTCCGGGTTCCAGGCCAGCTCGGCGTCCTCCCCGGCGGGCGCGTGCGCGGCCAGGTACGCCGCGAGACGGTCCGCGGAGCCCACCGGCACCGTCGACTTGCCGACCACCAGCGCGGGCCCGTGCAGATGCGGCGCGAGCGAGGCGAACGCGGAGTCGACGTACGACATGTCGCAGGCGTATTCGCCGTGCCGCTGGGGGGTGTTCACACAGACGAAGTGCACATCGCCGAACGCGCCGATCTCGGCCCAGTCCTGCGTGAAGCGCAGCCGGCCGCTGGAGCCCTCGAACCCCGGCACGTGCCGGCGCAGCAGCTCGTCCAGACCCGGCTCGTACATCGGGGCCTCGCCCCGCTCCAGCTTCTCGATCTTCTCGGGGACGACGTCGAGAGCGAGCACCTCGAAGCCCAGTTCGGCCATGGCCGCGGCGTGTGTCGCGCCGAGATAACCGGTGCCGATCACGGTGATCTTCAGGGCCATGGGTGCTCCAGTGGGTCTACGGCATGTGGTGCGCGCCCGAGCATAGCCGGGGCATGGGAGCGCGCTTCACCGGGCAACTTCTCAGCTGTCGCCTAGCTCACGTATCCCTCCCGGGGGCGACCCCATAAACTTTTGATTACTTAACGGTAGTTAGCGCCACCATCGCAGCGTTTTGGAGCGTGAGAGACCTTGGCCGGATCGGCTGACTTCGACCTGTACCGCCCGTCCGAGGAGCACGACATGCTCCGTGACGCCGTCCGCTCGCTGGCCGAGGCGAAGATCGCGCCGTACGCCGCCGCGGTGGACGAAGAGGCCCGCTTCCCGCGCGAGGCCCTCCAGGCGCTGGTCGCCAACGACCTGCACGCGGTGCACGTGCCCGAGGAGTACGGCGGCTCGGGCGCCGACGCCCTGGCGACCGTCATCGTGATCGAGGAGGTCGCCCGCGTGTGCGCCTCGTCCTCCCTCATCCCGGCCGTGAACAAGCTCGGCTCGCTGCCCGTGATCCTCTCCGGCTCCGAGGAGCTGAAGAAGAAGTACATGACCCCGCTGGCCAAGGGCGAGGGCATGTTCTCCTACTGCCTCTCCGAGCCGGACGCCGGCTCCGACGCCGCCGGCATGAAGACCAGGGCCGTCCGCGACGGCGACCACTGGATCCTCAACGGCGTGAAGCGCTGGATCACCAACGCGGGCGAGTCGGAGTACTACACGGTGATGGCCGTCACCGACCCGGAGAAGCGCTCCAAGGGCATCTCCGCCTTCGTCGTGGAGAAGTCCGACGAGGGCGTCTCCTTCGGCGCCCCGGAGAAGAAGCTCGGCATCAAGGGCTCCCCGACCCGCGAGGTCTACCTCGACAACGTCCGCGTCCCCGCCGACCGCATGATCGGCGAGGAGGGCACCGGCTTCGCCACGGCGATGAAGACCCTCGACCACACCCGCATCACCATCGCCGCCCAGGCCCTCGGCATCGCCCAGGGCGCCCTCGACTACGCCAAGGGCTACGTCAAGGAGCGCAAGCAGTTCGGCAAGCCGATCGCCGACTTCCAGGGCATCCAGTTCATGCTCGCCGACATGGCCATGAAGATCTCGGCCGCCCGCGCCCTGACCTACCAGGCCGCCGCCGCCTCCCAGCGCGTCGACGCCGACCTCACCTACCAGGGCGCCGCCGCCAAGTGCTTCGCCTCGGACGTGGCGATGGAGGTCACCACGGACGCCGTCCAGCTCCTCGGCGGCTACGGCTACACCCGCGACTACCCGGTGGAGCGCATGATGCGCGACGCCAAGATCACGCAGATCTACGAGGGCACCAACCAGGTCCAGCGCATCGTGATGGCGCGCAACCTGCCGTAGCCCGCGGGCACGCACGCACGGACAGATCGGTCCCCGGCCTCCGCCGGGGACCGATCTGTCCGTGCGCGCGCCCTCACAGGAAGCGGCGGATCGGAGTGACCACGGCCTCGGTGAGGCGCTCCGGCAGCGGCCGCCGCCGCCAGCGGGCGGGATCGATCGGCTCGCTCAGCTTCCGGTCGGCGTCGAAGTCGGCGTCGAGCGCGGCGGTGAAGTCCTCGTCCAGGACGGCCAGGACGACCTCCTCGTCGTGCTCCATGGAGCGGCGGTTGAAGTTGGTCGAGCCGATGAGCGCACACACCCCGTCCACCGTGACGATCTTCGTGTGCAGCATGGTCGGCTGGTACTCCCGCACGTCCACCCCGGCGTCGACGAGGGTCTGGTAGTGCTGCCGCCCGGCCAGCAGGCACGCGCGCTGGTCGGTGTGCGGTCCGGGCAGCAGGATCTCCACCTGGACCCCGCGCCGGGCCGCGCCGGCCAGGAGGTCGATGAAGTAGGCGTCGGGCGCGAAGTAGGCCGTGGCCAGCCGCAGCCGCTCCTGCGCCGAGGTGATCAGCACCCGCAGCACCGTCTGCATGTCCTGCCAGCCGAAGGAGGCCGAGCCCCGCACCACCTGCACCGTGGAGCGCCCCGGCTGCTCCTGCGCGGTGAAGCGGTCGTGCTCGTCGTAGAGGTCGTCGTGGCACTCGGCCCAGTTCTGCGCGAAGGCCGCGGCGATGCCGTCCACGGCGGGACCGCGGACCCGCACGTGGGTGTCGCGCCACTCGTCGGGATTGCGGGCGTCGCCGCACCACTCCTGCGCTATGCCGACGCCCCCGGTGAACGCGGTGTGCTCGTCGGTGACCAGCACCTTGCGGTGGCAGCGGTGGTTCTGCCGCATCGGGGACAGCCGTGTGGGCGGCCGGAACCAGGCCACGTGGACCCCGGCCTCGTCCATGGCGCTCAGCAGGTCCGGCTCGATCTCCTTGGCCCCGAAGCCGTCCAGCAGCAGCCGCACCCGCACACCCGCCCGGGCCCGATCGGCCAGGGCGTCGGCGAACTCGTGGGCGATCTCCCCCCGCCAGTACACGAACGTCATCATGTCGACGGTGTGCTCGGCGGCCCGGATCGCCTCCAGCATCGCGGGGAAGATCTCGTCCCCGTTGCGCAACGGCATCAGGTCGTTGCCCTCGGTCGCCGCGATGCCGATCAGCCGCTCCAGCCGCCTGCGCAGCCGCTGCTTGCGCTCCTCGGGCGCTCTCGGCTCCGGTGCCCGCCGTTCCTCGTACGTCTGCTGTGTCACGTGTGGTCTCCCCTGCCACGGGCTGCTCACCGCCCCCTGCCCGCGCGCCGCCAGCCCCGGGACGCGCCTGCTGGTCCTCTTTGCCGCTGCCGGCGGTTTCACGCAGGGCCGTGGCGAGCCGCACACGGGCCGTCCGCCCTGTGGTGCTCATGGGGCCGAAGGCGTAGGACGGAAGGAACGGGGGCCGGCCCCCGGCCCTCGCCGTCCCCACGGGAGGAAGACATGACCCAGCAGCCCGCCACCACCGCCCCGCTCAGCAAGGAGATGCAGGACTGCGTCCAGGCGTGCATGACCTGCCACGGCGTGTGCGAGGAGACCATGAGCTCCTGCCTGCAGATGGGCGGTCCGGCCCAGATGCAGATCATGCGCGCCGTGATGGACTGCGCCGAGATGACGCGCATGTGCGCCGACATGATGATGCGCCGCTCGCCCCTCGCGGCCGACATGTGCGCGATGTGCGCCCGGGCCTGTGACATGTGCGCCGAGGCGTGTATGTCCATGCCGGACGACGCCCAGATGATGCGCTGCGCCGAGTCCTGTCGCGCGTGCGCCGAGACGTGCCGCGCGATGTCGGCCACCACGATGTGAGCACCGCCTCACGACGAAGGGGGGCACCCGCCCGGGTGCCCCCCTTCCTCTGCGCGCCGCGTGCTCAGTTGCCCGAGACGGTGACCGTCTCGTCGTTCTTCAACTGGCTCACCAGGGTCTTCACCTTCGCCGTGTCCCACTGGAGGTTGCCGTTCGGGGCGCTGCCCGAGATGGGCATGTTCATCGACTTGCCCTCGCCGCCGCTGACGCCCTTCATCGCCCAGAACATGGAGGCCAGGTCGAACAGGCCCATGTCCTTGTCGACGACCAGGGAGTCCAGGCCGGCGCCCATGGTCGGGTAGAGCTTGAACGGGTTCAGGATCGTGCTCGGGGTGGCGACCTGGTTGGCCAGGGCCGAGAGGAACTTCTGCTGGTTCTTCGTGCGGTCCAGGTCGGAGCCCTTCAGGGCGTAGCGGGTGCGGACGAAGGCCAGCGCCTGCTCACCGTCGAGGGTCTGCCTGCCCTTCTTCAGGTCCGCGCCGGACTTGGTGTCCTTGATGTCCTGCGGGATGTCCATCTCGACCCCGCCGACCGCGTCCACGATGTTCGCGAAGCCGCCGAAGCCGATCTCCACGTAGTGGTCGATGTGCAGGCCCGTGTTGGCCTCGACGGTGCGCACCAGCAGCTCGGGGCCGTCCTCCGCGTACGCCGCGTTCAGCTTCGTCTGACGGCCCGTGGCCGGGTAGAGCTTGCCGGAGTCGGAGCCCTTGTACGACGGGATCGTGACGTTCGAGTCGCGCGGCAGCGAGATGAGCGTGGGACCGTTGCCGCCCGTGTGCAGGATCATCATCGAGTCCGTGCGCTTGCCCTCGGCGGACCCGGTGTGCAGCTTCTTCTTCTCCTCGGCCGACATGCCCGCACGGCTGTCGGAGCCGACGATCAGGTAGTTGGTGCCCTCGCCCGCCTCCGGCCGGTCGATGACCTTCGACAGGTCGACGTCGCGGTTGAGCTTGGAGTCGGCCCAGAAGTACGTGGCGACGCTCGTCACGACCAGCACGGTCACCAGCGTGATCGCCGTCAGCTTGATCCGGCGGCGCCAGTTCGGCGCGGGACGCGGGTCGTACCCGCCGCCGCCCGGGCCGCCGGGGCCGCGGCCACCCGGGGAGCCGTAGACCTGGCCGGTGTTGTAGCCGCTGTCGAACCCGCTGGGCGGCTCGGCGTAGCCGCCGTCGACGTACGACGGCTGCTGCGGTACCCCGCCGTAGGCGCCCTGCCCGGGCGGTGCCGCCGGACCGCGGCGGACCTGCCGCATGACACGGGCGCTCTCCGGCTGTGCGCTGGAGCTGCCCCGTCCGTACCGGCTGCCGCGGTTGTCGCCGGAGAACCCCTCGGGCCAATCATTCATGCCGACAGTGTGCAGGTCCCGGTGGTGTGCCATACAAGAGTCGTCGGAAAATCAGAGCACGGCTGTGGCGAAGCTGACACAAATCCCCCTCACCACGCCTCGGCATAAGGTAGGGGCCATGACAGACCAGGCCCCAGCTGCGGATTCCGGCACCACGGATATCCCGGGCAAGCCGACCTCGGCCTCCCGCACCACCCTCAGCCACATCATGACCCACAACGACACGAACCTGCTGGGAACCGTGCACGGCGGAGTGATCATGAAGCTGGTCGACGACGCGGCCGGGGCCGTGGCCGGGCGGCACTCCGGCGGGCCGGCCGTCACCGCCTCCATGGACGAGATGGCGTTCCTGGAGCCGGTCCGCGTCGGCGACCTCGTCCACGTCAAGGCGCAGGTCAACTGGACCGGCCGCACCTCCATGGAGGTCGGCGTCCGGGTCCTGGCCGAACGCTGGAACGAGTCCGCGCCGCCCACCCAGGTCGGCTCCGCCTACCTCGTCTTCGCGGCGGTCGACGCCGACGGCAAGCCCCGCCGCGTCCCGCCGGTCCTCCCGGAGACCGAGCGCGACAAGCGCCGCTACCAGGAGGCCCAGATCCGCCGCACCCACCGCCTGGCCCGCCGCCGAGCGATCATGGAACTGCGCGAGAAGCGGGCGGCGGAGGGCTTCGAGGACTGAGGCGAGCGGCCTCCTGCGGGCCCGCGCCTCCTGCGAGCCCGCAGCCTCTACGAGCCCGCTCCTCCTGCGAGCCCGCAGCCTCTACGAGCCCGCTCCTCCTGCGAGCCCGCAGCCTCTACGAGCCCGCGCCTCCTACGAGCACGCCACCTCGTCGCCGCGTACCACCCCGAACTCGCCCTGGCCCGGGTCCTCGGCCCGGACCTTGCGCACCCGCTCGAAGTCCGCGCCCGCGATCACCTTCAGGGTCGCGCCCAGGCCCTTGACCGGACGCAGCTCGCTGCCCGGCAGGGCCGTCGCGAGGGACTTGGCCGACCGGTCCCAGCGGGGGTCGTAGGCGACGATCGTGCGCTTGACGTCACGGACCGCCGCGTTCCGCGGGGCCTTCGTCGTGCGGAAGCCGGTCGAGGCGAGCGCCGCGTCCACCCGGCGGCCCAGCCCGGGCGTGCCCGTGCCGTTCTCCACCTGGACCCGGATCTGCTGCGGGGCCACCGAGACGATCCGGGCCACCCCGCGCGAGCGGTGCGCGGACAGCGGCTGGTCCTGGCGCAGGGCGTGGAACAGCCGCTCCGACTTCACCGGGTCCCACTTCAGCGTCGAGCCGACGCCCTTCACGGCGTACCCCGTGCGCACGATCGGGACGGTGGTGAACTCCGAGGAGGAGGGGGAGAAGTTCCGCATGGCCCGGCCCAGGTCGAGCATCTCGTCCGTGCCGAAGCCCTTGTCGGCCCGCACCGAGCCGAGCACCGCCCGGGTGACGTCCCGGAACTTCATGGGGTTGAGGAGGATGCCGGAGGAGGTGACCCGCTCCACGAGCGCGGCCAGGAAGCGCTGCTGCCGCTTCATCCGGCCCAGGTCGGAGGCGCCGTCGACATGGCGGGCGCGCACGTACTGCAGCGCCTGCCCGCCGGCCAGGGTGTGCCGGCCGGCCGGGAGGTCCAGGCCGGTGTAGCTGTCCTTCAGCGGGTCGGCGGTGCAGATCCGCACGCCGCCGACCACGTCGACCGTCTTCATGAAGCTGGTGAAGTCGACCTCCACGTAGTGGTCGATCTTCACCTTGGTCATGCTCTCGACCGTCCGCACGGTCAGCTGCGGCCCGCCCTCCGCGTACGCCGCGTTCAGCTTCAGCGGGTGACCGCCGTGCCGCTTGCCGGAGGTGCGGTCCACGTGCGGGGGCGTCACGGCGTACGAGTCGCGCGGCAGGCTCACCACGCTCGCGCGCTCCCGGTCCGCCGAGATGTGCACGATCATCATCGTGTCGGTGCAGTGGCAGGGTGCGCCGCCGAGCCGGTACTTGTGCCGCTCCGCCCTGCTGATCTTCTCGCGGCCGTCGGTGCCCACCAGCAGCACGTTCATGCCGTGGCCCGCCCGGGGCCGGTTCTTCATGTCCTTGAAGGCGTCGACCCGGGCGATGTCCGCGTCCAGGCTGGTCACCACCGCGTGCCCGATCCCGGCCGAGGCGAGCACCACCACGGACAGCGTGGTGACGGCCCGCATGCCCCAGCGCGGCCTGCGGCGCCGGGCGGACGGCGCGGGCCGGCGCGGGGCGCGGCGGGGGGCGGGCTGCGGACGGCGCGCGGGAGCGGCGGTGGACCGAGGAGACCGCGGCGGCGTGGGCATGGGGACACCTCCGGACGACGGCCGTACGTGGGATCCGTGAAACCGTAGGCCGATACGATCTGCGGCCCGCGCCACCGCCCCCGCGGCGCGCACCGGTGTCCCCCGTTCGCGGTAACGTGAGCCCCCTATGAACGCCAATCCCGACGTGCGGCTCCCCGCCGTTTCCGTGATCATGCCCGTCCTCAACGAGGAGCGGCATCTGCGGGGAGCAGTCCAAGCCATCCTCGCGCAGGAGTACGCCGGCGAGATGGAGGTCGTGATCGCCCTCGGTCCGTCCACGGACCGCACGGACGAGATCGCCGCCGAGCTCGTGGCCGAAGACCCGCGTGTGCACACCGTCCCCAACCCCACCGGCCGTACGCCCGCGGCGCTGAACGCGGCGATCAACGCCTCCCGGCACCCGATCGTGGTCCGCGTCGACGGCCACGGCATGCTCTCGCCGAACTACATCGCCACCGCCGTACGGCTCCTGGAGGAGACCGGCGCGCAGAACGTCGGCGGGATCATGCACGCCGAGGGCGAGAACGACTGGGAGCACGCGGTCGCCGCCGCGATGACCTCGAAGATCGGGGTCGGCAACGCCGCGTTCCACACGGGCGGCCAGGCGGGCCCGGCCGAGACCGTCTACCTGGGGGTGTTCCGGCGCGAGGCGCTGGAGCAGCAGGGCGGCTACAACGTGGAGTTCATCCGCGCCCAGGACTGGGAGCTGAACTTCCGCATCCGTGAGGCCGGCGGGCTGATCTGGTTCTCGCCCGAGCTGAAGGTGTCGTACCGGCCCCGGCCGAGCGTGAAGGCGCTCGCCAAGCAGTACAAGGACTACGGCCGCTGGCGGCACGTGGTCGCCCGCTACCACGAGGGCTCGATCAACCTGCGCTACCTCGCCCCGCCGACCGCCGTGTGCGCGATCGCGGCCGGGATCCTGGTGGGCGCGGCGCTGACCCCGTGGGGCTTCGTGGTGCCCGGCGGCTACCTCGCGGCGATCCTGCTGGGCTCCGTGCCCGCGGGCAAGGGCCTGCCGCTGAAGGCGCGGCTGCAGATCCCCGTGGCGCTGGCGACGATGCACATGTCGTGGGGCTGGGGCTTCCTGACCAGCCCGCGGTCGCTGGCGAAGAAGGTCATCGCGTCCCGGCGCCCGGCGGTCCGCGCGGACGGCCGCGCGGACGCGGCGGCCGGCTGACCGACGCGAGCACGGGCCCCTCCCCGACCGGGGGAGGGGCCCGTGGCGCGTGCGGACGCCCGCCGACGGGAAGGCCGGCGCTCCCCCGACGCCACCGGATCGCTAGGCCCGCCCACCGGGGTCCGGTACCCGCCCGGCGACTCCGGCCCTGCGCCCGACCGCGCACGCCCATCGCTGGGCGTGTGTCCGTTCGGTGGTTCCGGTGCTGGGTGTGTGTCTGAGTGGGTGCGCTGTCGTCGGGCGTGTGCCCGTCGGCGGCTCCGGTCCGCCGGCTGTGTGCCCGACTGCGTGCGCTGTCGTTGGGCGTGTGTCCGTTCGGTGGTTCCGGTGCCGGGTGTGCGCCGACTGCGCGCGCTGCCGACGGGCGGCGCGCCGGGGCCCGTCGTCGGCGGCGTCCCGTGCGGGCGTCGCGCCGCCGGCCTTCGGTGACGCACCGGGGCCGCCGTCCTCCCGTCCGGACGGCGGGCCCCGTGGTCATGCCGAGGCCGGGCTCACCACCGGTAGGGGCGGTAGACGTCCATGCACTCCTTCTTGTCCGCCGTGAGTGCGTCCGCGCTGTCGGGTAGATCGCCCGCCTTCACCGGCTCCTGCTTCGGATAGCTGGTGCCCTCCCGCCAGTCGGCGCCGATGACCAGCGTGGTCGTGACGTCGTCGGTGGCACGCACCTGGCCGCTCGGGATGCCGACCGCCTCGGCCACCGACAGCGCGTTGGCCCTGCCCTGCGCCCCCGTGCTCTCCGGATAGGTCACCCGCGTCCGGGCCTGCGGGTCCTGTTCCCCCGAGGCGACCGCCCGGACGAACCCCTCCTGCTGCAGGGCGGCCACGATCGCGGCGGCCCGGTTCGGCACCGCCGCACCCTGCTCGCCCGCCGTGCCGTTGACCACCGTGACCGACAGCCCCTCCGCGGGCGCGGCGGCGGGCCCGGTGGCCCGGGCCGAGGCCGGGGACGGACCCGCGCCGGCCTTGCCGGCCTTGCCGCCCTTGTCGAAGGAGACGTCGTCGCGCAGCATCGCCCACATCTTGTCCGCGTCGACCGGCTTGGGCAGCAGGTGGTTGCGGTTCAGCGGGTCCTCGATCCACGGCATCGTCGTCATCGTGATCCGGCTGGTCGGCACCGACTTCAGCTGCATGCCCAGGTCGTACAGCTCCTTGACCGTGCCGATCTCCTCGGACACCTTCAGCGCCTTGGTGCCCGCCTCGGCCAGGCCCATCAGCCGGCCCGTGTCGGTGAAGACGTTCTGCTTCTTCAGCGTGCGGATCATCGCGTTCATGTACATGTGCTGCGCCTTGGCCCGCAGCGGGTCACTGCCCCAGGCGTGCCGGGTGCGCAGCCACTGCAGCGCCTGCTTGCCCTGCACGTTGTGCGTGCCGGCCTCGAGCTTCAGACCGGAGCCGCCGCGCTGGCCGGGCAGCGGCCGGTCCCACACGTTCTGGTTGACGCAGACCGGGACGCCGCCGATCGCGTCCGCCATGTCCACCACGCCGGCGAAGTCGACCATCATCCAGTGGTCGATGTACACGCCGGTCAGTTCCTGCCAGGTGGCCAGGGTGCAGCCCGGCCCGCCGCGCTGGAGCGACTCGTTGATGATCGTGTTCTTCGCCGGGTAGGTCTCACCGGTGTCGGGGTCGGTGCACTTGGGGATGTCCACCCGGGTGTCCCGCGGGATGCTCACCACGGACGCGCTCTCCCGGTCAGCCGAGACGTGCAGCAGCATCTGCACGTCGGCCAGCGGCTTGCTGCCGACGTTGTCCCTGCTGCCGCCGAGCTTGACGTTCTCCGCGGAGTTCCGGCTGTCGGAGCCGATCAGCAGGATGTTCAGCGGGGTCTGGCCGGCCGCGTTGGGCTCGGACCGCCGGACGTCGGAGTCGCCGGCGTTGCGCTCGCCCTTGTCGATGTTGGCGTTGAGATGGCGGTAGTACAGGTATCCGGCGCCGGCCGTCCCGAGTATCAGGACCGACAGCACCAACGCGGACCAGCGCAGTATCCGGCGTCCGCCGCCCCGGGGCCGGCCGAGCCGCCGGCCCGGGCCGCCCTTGTCCGAGTCGTCCCCGCCCGCGGCGGCCGCCGCGGCTCCCGGACGCTCGTCCTGGACCAGGCCCCCCGCGTCGCGCCGGGTGCCGCCTCCGCGCACGTCACTCTGCGCCATACCCTGCCTCCCACCCCTACGGCCGACCCGCGGGCCCGTCCCGCGTCGTGTTCGGATCACGGGCGAACCGCGTCCGTCCGGACCGGGGATCTCCCGGTCTCCGCCGGACACGGCGGTTCCCGCTCCTGGTTGGACATCTGACATGCCCGCTCGGATGTACACCCGGCTCGTATGTCCGGGCATGTCCCGCCCACCTGTGAGACGCGGGAAAGGACGGTCAGGTCACTTCGCGCACTGGACCTTGTCGGCCGTGGACTTCCGCACGTCGTCCGGGACCTTCGACGGAGTGGTCAGCGGCACGCCCGCGCCCTTGAAGTCCTTGCCGAGGGTCAGCGTCATCGCGGGCAGCCCCTGGGAGTTGTCCACGCTCTCGCCCGGCTTCATCGCGGACCCGGACAGGCCCAGGATCTCGGCCAGCCTGCGCGCCTGGGCGGCCTGGTCGGGGGCGTACTCCAGGGTCGTCCTCGCCAGCCCCGCGGGCGCGTTGCCCGCGTTCTCCGACTTGGTGACGCCCTCCCTGACCTGGAGCCAGCTGAGGGTCTCCTGCGCGCTCCCGGCGACGGCACCGCCGTTGAGGATGCGCACCCGCACCTCGGAGGCCGGGGCCTTGCTGCCCTTCAGCCGGGCGGCCTCGGCGTCCTTCTCCTTCTTCTTCTGCTGCTTGACCTCGGTCAGCGACACGTCGTCCCGGACCATCGCGAAGAGCTGCTGGGCCTGCGGCTGCTTCAGGACCACCGTCGCCTTGACCGTCTCCGAAGGGTTGTCGACGACGGGCACGGTCGCGAACGTGAGGTTCTTCGTGTCGAACTTGCCCAGTTCCGCCCCGAGATCGGCCAGTTTCTTGATCGTGCTGATCTGGGAGTCGACGGTCAGCGCCTTGGTGCCCGCCTCCGCCAGTTTGATCATCTTGCCGGGGCTGGTGAGCGTGTCGTTGGACTTCAGCTTGCGCATCAACGAGCCCAGGAACTGCTGCTGCAGCTCGATCCGGCTCAGGTCGCCGCCGAAGCCCACGGAGTGCCGCGTCCGGACGAAGGCCAGCGCCTCCTCGCCCTCGATCGTGTGCTCGCCCTTGGGCAGGTCGAGCTTGGAGTCCTTGTCCTTGATGTCCTTGGCCAGGCACACGTCGACCCCGCCGACCGCGCTGGTCAGCGTCTTGACCGCGTTGAAGTCGGCCACCATGAAATGGTCCATCTTCAGACCCGTGAGCTCGGTGATCGTACGCATGGTGCAGCTCGGCGTCCGGTCCTCCTGCCCGAGGCTCTCGTTGAAGCGCGTGCGCTGCTTGCCCGGGATGACCTTCTCCGTGCCGTCCTCCTGGGTCGTCGGACAGTCCGGGATGTCGGTGATCAGGTCACGCGGGATGCTCAGCACCGTCGCGTTCGAGCGGTCCTTGGAGACGTGCAGCACCAGCGTGGTGTCCGCGTGCCCGGAGCTGCCCTGGTCGCCGTAGCCCTCGTTGCCCTCGCCGGTGCGCTTGTCGGTGCCGATCAGCAGGATGTTGATCGCGCGGTCCTTGCTGAACCCGCCGGTGCCGGCGCCGTCGTCGGAGACGGACGTGATGTTGTCGTTGAGGTGCTCGTAGTAGAGGTAGGCGGCCGCGCTCACGCCGACCAGCACGAAGGCCAGCGAGCCGCCGGTCCACATCAGGGCCTTCCTGCCCTTCGACTTCTGCGGCGCGGGGCGGCGCCCGCGCCGTCCCGCGGCCGGCTCGGCCGGGGCACCGGCGCGTCTGCGCGGGGACGCCGGCTCGCCGCCCGGGGCCGAGGCCCCGGGCCGCCGGGCGGGGGCGGTGGTCCGGCGGGCACGCGCCGCGCCGCCCGCCGCTCCGGCGCCGCGGGAGCCGGAGGCGCGGGGGCCGGGAACGGACGACTGCGGTGCGGAAGAGGGCAGTCGCAGTTCGTATTCGCCGCTCTCCGGGTTGAGTACCCACTGGTCTGCGGGGTCGACGTCGTCCGCCCGCCCACGGCCTTGCGCGTCCACGGTTGCCTGATTCCTCCGTCGGGCCACGCGGCGCCCTCCCCCGGAAGGCGCACGGTGTTGGTCAAGCAGTGCCCGTCCCCGGGACGGACCTCGTGGGTGAGAGCACTGGATCGCACACACTATCCGCACACTTCGGCGTCAAGCGACGTGGGTGACAAACTCCACGTTCTTACAACTGGGCAATACCGCCCATTCGTTTGCCGGGAGTTCGGTGAACACCCGCTGGAATGACGTCACTTGGCGCACTCGACCTTGTCGGCCGTGGATTTCTGCACCCCTTCGGGCGCCTTCGCGGGCGTCGTCAGGGAGATGCCCGCACCCTTGAAGTCCTTGCCGAGGGTCAGTGTCATCGCGGGCAGCCCCTGTGAGTTGTCCACGCTCTCGCCCGGCTTCATCGCGGACCCGGACAGGCCCATCAGATCGGCGAGGCGACGGGCCTGGGCGGCCTGGTCGGGGGCGTACTCCAGGGTCGTCTTCGCCAGCTGCGCGGGGGCGTTGCCGGCGTTCTCCGACTTGGTGACGCCCTCCTCGTTCTGCAGCCAGCTGAGGGTCTCCTGGGCGCTGCCGGCGACGGCACCGCCGTTGAGGATGCGCACCCGCACCTCGGAGGCCGGGGCCTTGCTGCCCTTCAGCCGGGCGGCCACCGCGGCGGCTTCCTTCTTCTTCTGCTCCTTGACGGCCGTGAAGGACACGTCGTTCCTGATCATGTCGAAGACCTGCGGAGCGGTCGACTCGTTGAGGACGACCGTGCTCTTGACCTGCTCCGCCGGGTTGTCGACCACCGGGACCGTGGTGAAGGTCAGGTTCTTGACGTTGAGCTTGCCCAGCTCCAGACCGAGGTCCTTCAGCTTGCCGATGCTGTCCAGCTGCGAGTCGACGGTCAGCGCCTTGGTGCCCGCCTCCGCCAGGTCGAGCATCTTGGAGGGACTGGTGAGGGTGTCGTTGGACTTCAGCTTGCGCATCAGCGCGCTGAGGAACTGCTGCTGCAGTCCGATCCGGCTCAGGTCGCCGCCGAAGCCCACGGAGTGCCGGGTGCGCACGAAGGCCAGCGCCTGCTCGCCCTCGATGGTGTGCGTGCCCTTGGACAGCTTCAGCTTGGAGTCCGGGTCGTCGATGTCCTTGGCCAGACAGACCTCGACCCCGCCGACCGCGCTGGTCAGCGTCTTGACGGCGTTGAAGTCGGCGACCATGAAGTTGTCCGGCTTGATCCCGGTCAGCTCGGTCACGGTCCGCATGGTGCAGCTCGGCGTGCGGCCGTCCTGGCCGAGGCTGGTGTTGAAGCGGGCGTTCGGCGTGCCGGGGATGATCTTCCGGCTGCCGTCCTCCTGCGTGGTCGGGCAGTCCGGGATGTCGGTGACGAGGTCACGCGGGATGCTCAGCGCGGTCGCGTTCGAACGGTCCTTGGAGACGTGCAGCAGGATCGTGGTGTCCGCGTGGCCGGGGCTGCCCGCGTCGCCGTACTTGTCGTTGCCCGCGCCGGTGCGCTTGTCGGTACCGATCAGCAGGATGTTGATCGCCTTGTCCTTCTGGAAGCCGCCGGTGCTGGCGCCGTCGTCGGAGACCGAGGCGATGTTGTCGTTCAGGTGCTCGATGTAGAAGTACGCCGCACCCGCGCCGGTGAGCAGCACGAACGCCATCGTGCCGCCGGTCCACAGCAGGGCCTTCCTGCCCTTCGAGGCCTTGGCCGGCCGCCGCCCGCGCCGTCCCGGCGGCGGCTCCTCCGGTGCCCCGCGCCGTCTGCGCGGCGACGGCACCGCACGGCCGGGCGTCTCGGGCCGCGAGCGGCCGGACGCCGGCGCTCCGGAGCGGCCGGGGGCGTCCGTGCGGGAACGGCCCGGTGCCTGCGCGCGGGAGCGTGCGCGAGGGCCCGCGCCGGACGCGGGCGGCCTGCGGGGCGAGGGCACGCCCGACTGCGGTGGGGAAGCGGGCAGTCGCAGTTCGTATTCGCCGGTGTCCGGGTTGAGTACCCACTGGTCTGCGGGGTCGATGTCGCCCGCCCGCCCACGGCCTTGCGCGTCCACGGTTGCCTGTTTCCTCCGTCGGGGCACGCGGCGCCTCCCCCACCAAGGCGCCCGGGTCTCGGTCACACAGTGCGCGACCTCAGGACCGTCCTCAGGGCCGGGCGCACCGGATCGCTCACATTAACCGCCCACTTCAGTGCAGAGCGACGGCGGTGACAAATTCCACGTCCCTACACCTGGGCAATTCGCCCATTTCCCAGATGAAGAGTTCGTTACGTTGAAGGTGCCTTGGCGCCCGCTTTACTCGCAGGTGTCCTCGGCCGCGGTGTTCCCCTCGAACGTCGGCGGCGGAGAAACGGTGACGAGCGGCGCGGAGAACGGCCCCGCGTACGAATACCCGTACGACCCGTCACGGGCACGGGTGGGCCGCAAGGGGGCGGAACCACGCGGCGCGTCCCGCGCGATCACCACCGGCGTGTCCGTTCGCAGCCGCTCGAACAGCCGGTCCGCCTCGGGCTCCACCAGTTGGTCGCGATTGGCGTCGTAGGCATACGACTCCCGGGGAACGGTCAGGAATTGGACTTGTTCCATGGGGATGTCGCGCAGACCGCGCACGAGTTCGTACAAACCGCGCAGGCTCGCCAGATCCGGGTCGGTGGTGAGGGAGGACGTGGCCGCGTCCAGGACGGGATACAGCTTCGCCGGATTCAGCAGGACGTCGTTGCTGCGTACCTTGTTGACGAGCGCTCCGAGGAATCGTTGCTGCCGTTCCATGCGCTCCGTGTCGCTGCCGTCGCCCAGGGATTTGCGGGCCCGGACGTAACCGAGGGCCTGCTCGCCGTCGAGCGTCACCCGCCCCGCGGGCAGCCGCAGCCTGGCGGCCCGGTCGTCGATCGGCTCCCGCAGGCACACCTCGACGCCGTCGACGGCGTCGACCATCTCCTTGAAGCCGTGGAAGTCGACGACGACATGATGGTCGACGCGGATGCCGGTGAGCCTCTCGACGGTGCGGATGGTGCAGGCCGAGCCGCCCACCTGGAACGCCTGGTTGAACATGGCGAACCGCGGCGCGCTGCGCGACCCGTCCCGGCGCCGGCAGGCCGGCAGGTCCACCATCAGGTCCCGGGGCAGCGAGACGGCGGTGGCGCTGCGCCGCCCCGCCGACAGGTGCAGCAGGATCGCGGTGTCCGACCGTTCGGTGCCCGAGTCGCGCCCGTAGCGGGCGTTGTCGTCGCCGCGGCGCGAGTCCGAGCCGATCAGCAGGATGTTCCGCGCGTCCTTGACCAGCGAGGTGGGCCGCTCCTTCTCGTACCGTCTGAGCTCGGCTGCGGCCGCCTCGTCGGGGGTGATGTTGCCGCTGAGCTTCGCGTACACGGCCCAGCCGGCCGCCACGCCCGCGACGAGGAGGCCGACGGCCGCGAGCGCCGCGATCCGCACCCGCCGCGCCCGGCGCCGCCGCAGCAGCCCCCGCCCGCTGGCGGACGCCCCCACGCCCGGCCCGACCCTGTAGCCCACGGCAGCAACCACCCCTCCTGACGCCGGCACGTCCCACGCGCAGTGCTCCTACGACGATGGCGTGGATGGACGGCCGGGGCGGGGTCGGGATGGGCCGGACGGGGGAGGGGCCGTGGGCGTCCGGGGGAGGTGTCCGCGAAAGACCCGCCCTGCCCGGCGCCCCGCAGGCCTACCGGGTGATGGCCGTCACCCGCTCGCTCTCCACCCGCTGGTCCAGCACCCCGTCGCCCGCCTGCTGCAGATTCCGGCACAGCACCACGGAACCGCCCGTCGCCAGGGGCGCGTACAGCCCCGCGTTGAGCCCTTCCCACGTGTCGTACGGGAGCCCCGACAGGATCCGGGACCCGGGCCCGGTCAGCCCCAGCCCCGTCGCCTCGGCCCGCGCCCGCTCCACGACCTCGGCCCCGCTGAACTCCCGCCCGGCCACGATCAGCGCGGGCCCCTCCGGGTCCACGGGCGCGTACGGCACGAAGCGGTCCCCCTGCCCCGGCACCTCCACCGCGTAGTCGACGAAGCCCTCGGGCGTCTGCGGGAACCGCCCGCCGAGCGGCCGCAGCGCCAGCGCGACCCGGGCCCCGGAACAGGCCCGCGCCGCCTCCAGCCGGTCCGGCCCGCTCACCACCACGTCGGCGGCGCGCACATCGCCCGTCACGTCGGCGACGACGCCCACCGACGAACACGCCAGCAGCCACACCGCCGTCTGCCAGTGCGCCGGCAGCAGCAGTGCCACCCGGTCGCCGGGCTCGACGGACAGCTCGTCCTGGAGCAGATTCGAGGTCTTGGCCACCCAATTGGCGAAGGTGGCCACGGACAGTTCGACCCGTTCGCCGGTGGCGTCGTCGTAGAAGGTCACCAGCGGGCGTCCCGGATCCGCGGCGAGCGAGGAACCCAGCAGGTCGGCGGGGGTGCGATCGGTGGCGTTCACCCGCGCAAGCGTACGCGCCGCACCCCCCGCGCCCCAACGGCCCGGCGCTCGCCCCGCCCCGGATCGGCCACCGGTTCGGCCGAACGCGACCGACGGACCGTCAAATCCCAAATGGACAGACTTATACGACTATGTCCAAGATCAGGGGCATGCGTGGATTCCTTGCTTCCTCGATCGGTGTCACCTGTGCGGCCGCTCTGGCCCTTCCCCTCACCCCGCCCGCCGTCGCGGCGACCGCGAGACCGGTGCCGACCACGGAGGCGGCGACGGTGGCGAGACCCGCGCTCCACGCGGGGACCCCGGCCACCGCCACGACCACCCGGCGCGCGGCCGAAGCGGCCACCCCCGGCAGCACCCAGTCGCTCCCCCTCGAACCCCTCACCCGCGACCGCGCCACCCCCTCCGCCCCCGCCACCGAGCAGGGCCTGCACCGCCGCGCCGTACGCCACTTCTCCCTCGTCGGCGTGGTCTGGGACGACCCGGAGGCCGAACTGCACGGCCGCGTCCAGGTCCGCACCCGTGCCGCGGACACCGGCACCTGGTCCGGCTGGCAGGACGTGCGGACGCACAACGCCGACCACGGCGCCGACCGGAACACCGCCGAGAGCGCATCGGGCCGCGTCCGCGGCGCCACCGCCCCGCTGTGGGTGGGCGACTCCGACGGTGTGGAACTCCGGGTCCGCTCCGAGACCGGCAGCGCGGAACACGGCTCCGCGCAGCACGGCACGGGCGCCCGCGACCTGCCCGCCGCGCCCCCGCTCCCGTCCGGTCTCCGGCTCGAACTCGTCGACCCTGGCGACGACGCCCGGCCGCCCGGCGCCCCGGCGGACGGTCCCCGCACCGCCGCCCTCGCCGGCGAGAACTCCGCCGCCGAGGCCTCCGCCGTCAACGCCGACCTCGCCCCCCTGGGCGCCACCGAGATCGCGGCCCTGAACCGGGCGGAGACCGAGCGGGAGTTCCTCGCCCTCAACGCCGGCGAGCTGACGGAGCAGCAACTGCGCGCCAAGCCGTACGTCGGACCGCGCCCGGGTATCGTCACGCGACGCGGCTGGGGGGCGGACGAGGGGTTGCGGGAGAGCGGCTTCCGGTACACCAAGAAGATCCGGGCCGCCTTCGTGCACCACACCGCCAGCGGCAACAACTACCGCTGCTCGCAGGTCCCGTCACTCATCCGCAGTATCCACCGCTACCACGTCAGGAGCATGGGGTGGCGGGACATCGGCTACAACTTCCTCATCGACAAGTGCGGAAAGATCTACGAGGGCCGCGCCGGGGGCGTGGCGCGACCGGTCCTCGGCGCGCACACCCTCGGTTTCAACAGCAACAGCATGGGGATCGCCGTCCTCGGGTCGTACGACACGAAGAAGCCGTCGAAGGCCGCCGTCAAGGCCGTCGCCCGGCTGGCCGCGTGGAAGCTGGGCCTGTACCGGGTGAATCCGAAGGGAAAGACCTACCTGAAGTCGGCCGGCAGCAATCTGCACCGCAAAGGCAAGAAAGTACGACTGAACGTGATCTCCGGGCACCGGGACGGCTTCATCACCGAGTGCCCGGGACGGAAGCTCTACGGCAAGCTCGGCTCGGCCCGCTCCAAGGCGGCCCGGTACCAGGGCCGCTGAGCACACGTTCGACCGCCGTCGGGGGGCATGCGGGGACATGGGACGGAACTGCCGCACGGCCAGCGAAGGCGCCACGGAACGGTCTGCATACACTGACCGGCCGAAAGACAGTTCGGCCGGTCCCGGCAGGAAGCAGAGACGACACGTGACAGAAGCGATCCTCCTGGTCGGCGGCAAGGGCACCCGGCTGCGCCCGCTCACGGTGCACACGCCCAAGCCCATGGTCCCGGCGGCCGGGGTGCCCTTCCTCACGCACCAGCTGGCGAGAGCGAGAGCGGCGGGCGTCGAGCACATCGTCCTGGCCACGTCCTACCTCGCCGAGGTCTTCGAGCCGTACTTCGGGGACGGCTCCGCGCTGGGCCTGCACCTGGAGTACGTGACGGAGGAGGAGCCGCTCGGCACGGGCGGCGCCATCCGCAACGTCGCCTCCCGGCTGCACTCCGGCCCCGACGACCCGGTCCTGATCTTCAACGGCGACATCCTGACGGGCCTGGACATCCGGGCCCTGGTCGACACCCACGAGTCGACGGGCGCGGACGTCTCCCTGCACCTGACGAAGGTGACCGACCCGCGGGCGTACGGCCTGGTCCCCACCGACGACACGGGCCGGGTGCTGGCGTTCCTGGAGAAGCCGCAGACGCCCGAGGAGATCGTCACCGACCAGATCAACGCGGGGGCCTACGTCTTCCGTCGCTCGGTCATCGACACGATCCAGCCCGGCAGGCCGGTGTCGGTGGAGCGGGAGACGTTCCCCGACCTGCTGTCGGCCGGGGCCCACCTGCAGGGCATGGTCGACTCGACGTACTGGCTGGACCTCGGCACCCCGGCGGCCTTCGTCCGGGGCTCGGCGGACCTGGTCCTGGGCCGGGCCCCGTCCCCCGCGGTACCCGGCCGCTGCGGCGACCGCCTGGTGCTGCCGACGGCGACGGTCGCGGCGGACGCGAAGCTGTCGGGCGGCACGGTGGTGGGCGAGGGCGCGTTCGTCGCCGAGGGCGCCCGCGTCTTCGGCAGCACGATCCTGCCGGGCGCGGTCATCGAACCCGGCGCGGTCATCACCGACTCCCTCATCGGCAGCCGGGCCCGCGTCGGCGAACGCTCGGTCCTCACCGGCACGGTCATCGGCGACGGCGCGGTGATCGGCGCCGACAACGAACTCCGGGACGGCGCCCGCATATGGTGCGACGCCCGGATCCCGGCGGGAGCGGTCCGCTTCTCGCCGGACCAGTAGGGGGCCGCCGGCCCGCTTCGCCGGGCCGGGCCACGACCTCCGCCTCAGCACCGACGCCGAGCCCAGGGCATCGGGCAGTTGCTCAGATCTGCCCGATGTCCCACCGCGGCATCTTCGGCGCCCTGCGCCCCGGCACCCGCCCGCTCAGCAGAATCAGCCGGGCCGCCCGGTGCCGCTGCCCCGCGTAGGGCTCCAGCAGCTCCAGCATCACGGAGTCGTCCGCGTCCCGGTCCCCGGCCAGCGCCCACCCGACGATGCCCGGCAGATGCAGATCCCCCACCGTCACCTCGTCCGCCGCGCCGTGACTGCGCTGCACCGTCTCCGCCGACGTCCACGGACCCACCCCCGGCACGACCTCCAGCCGCGCCCGGGCCGCCACCGGCTCCATCCGCACGGCCTCCTCCAGCCGCGCGGCGACCCGGACGCAACGCAGGATCGTCGACGCCCGCTTGTCGTCGACCCCGGCCCGATGCCACTCCCAGGACGGGATCAGCGCCCAGGTCCGCGGCGCCGGCATCACGTACATCCGCCCGGGCGCGGGCCCCGGCGCCGGTTCCCCGTACTTGCGCACCAGCAGCCGCCACGCCCGGTACGCCTCGTCGGTCGTGACCTTCTGCTCCAGGATCGACGGGATCAGCGACTCCAGCACCAGCCCGGTCCGCGTCAGCCGCAGCCCCGGCCGCCGATGCCGCGTCATCGCCAGCAGCCGGTGCCGCGGCACGAACGCCGACGGATCATCGGCCGCCCCGAGCAGCTCCGGCAACCGCTCCAGCAGCCACTCGGCCCCGGGCCCCCAGGCCTCCCCGCGGACCCGGCCACCGGCCGCGGACACCCGGAGCGTCCCCGGCCCGGCCGGCGTCAGGGCGGCACGCCACACCGACCCGTCCGGCATCGCCCGGAACGTCGGATCCCCCGGCCCGCGCCGCAACGGCCCGAGCACCAGCCCCAGGTCCAGCGGCCCGTCCGGCACCCACTCCCGCACCCGCCCGGGCCCCGCCGCCTGCCGCGGCACGCCCGAGCCCACGGCGACATGCCCCCCGCGCACCGTCGTGCGCGGTGGCCGGGGAGCGAACCGTCCTGCCATGGATGAGTCCCTGGGTGAGGAGACGAAGACCTAGAGGGCCCTACGAGGGTAGGCCCCGGCCGGTCCTTCTCACCCCACCTCCCTCACCGCACCTCGATGAACGCCCCCGGGTCCCGCTCCGTCCGCGGCCGGGGTTCCTCCGCCGGATGTCCCACCGCCACCGCGCCCATGGGGTCCCAGTCCGCCGGCAGCTCCAGCACCTCGCGCACCACGTCCCGGCAGAACATCGTCGAGGACACCCACGCCGACCCCAGCCGCTCCCCGGCCAGCGCGACCAGGAGGTTCTGCACGCCGGCACCGGCGGCGACGACGAACATCTCCCGCTCGGCGCCGTCCCGCCGCGCGTCCCCGTAGGTGTGCGAGCCGTCCATGACCAGGCAGGGGACGACGAGGTAGGGCGCGTTGCGCAGGACGTCCCCGCGCCGCACCCGCCTGGCGATCGACTCCTGCGACTTTCCGTCCCGCCGCAGATCGGCGATCCACGCCTCCCGCATGGCGTCCAGCAGCCGCGTCCGCGACTCCTGCGACTCCAGCAGCACGAACCGCCACGGCGTCGTGTGGTGCGGCGCGGGCGCCGTCACGGCCGCGGCCACCGCCCGCCGTACGGCACCGGGGTCGACGGGCTCGTCCGTGAAGGCCCGGACCGTGCGCCGCTGGGTCACCGCCAGCCGGACCGCCTCCGACGTGCCGAGGCGGAACATGTCGTCGCGGGCGCCGCGCACCAGGGCCCGCGCCCCCTCTCCGCCGTCCTCCGCCACGACGTGGGGCAGCCCGCGCACCACCGCGACGGGCAGCCCGGCGGCCTTGCCCTTGACGAGGTCGCCCGCCGCGGCGAGTTCGTCGGCCGTGGCGACGACGGTGGCGCTGAGCGGGTTGCCGTGGGCGTCCGTGCCGCCACGCAGGTCGTCGAGCACACGCACCCCGGCGGCGCCGATCGCCACGTCCGTCAGCCCCGCCCGCCAGGGCCGCCCGAAGGTGTCGGTCACGACGACCCCGACGTCGACGCCGAGGGCGTCGCGCAGCCCCTCGCGCAGGGCACGGGCCGACGCGTCCGGGTCCTCGGGCAGCAACAGCACCGTGCCGGCAGGGGTGTTGGAGGCGTCGACCCCGGCCGCGGCCATGACCAGGCCCTGCCGGTTCTCGACGATCCGCAGGCTGCCCCGGCGGGCGACCACCCGGACCGTCTCGGCGTCGATCGCGGCCTCCCGGTCCGCCGCCCGGACGATCCGGCCCTCCGCCTTGGACACGATCTTCGACGTGACCAGCAGGACGTCCCCGTCGGCCAGCCCGGGCTCGGCGGCGGCTATCAGCTTGGCCAGATCGTCCCCGGCGACGACCTCGGGGAGCCCGCTCACGGCCCACACCCGGTATCCGCCGGCGCGCTGCTCCGCACCGCTCACGCGCCGCGCACCTCCTCCGCCAGGGCCAGCGCCTCCCGGGCCATCCGCGCGGTCGCGTCGGCGTCGGTCATCATCAGCGGCACGGCCCGGCAGCGGATCCCGGCCGTCTCGACCCGCTCCACCGCGCCCGCGTCGACCGTGTCGACGAGCCAGCCGTCCAGCAGGCCCGACCCGTAGTGCTCGGCCACCGCCGTCGCCGTCGACTCCACGCCCACCGCGGCCAGCACCTTGTCGGCCATGCCCCGCACGGGCGCGTCGCCGACGATGGGGGAGAGGCCGACCACCGGCACCCCGGCCTCGGCGATCGCCTCCCGGATGCCGGGCACCGCGAGGATCGTGCCGATCGACACCACCGGGTTGGACGGCGGGAACAGGATCACGTCCGCCTCGGCGATGGCCTCCAGGACGCCCGGCGCGGGCTTCGCCTGGTCGGCACCGACCGGCACGACCGCCTGCGCGGGCACCGAGGCGCGCAGCCGCACCCAGTACTCCTGGAAGTGGATCGCCTTGCGCTCGCCGTCGATCTCGACCGCCACATGGGTCTCGACCCGGTCGTCGGTCATGGGGATCAGCCGCACGCCCGGCTGCCACCGGTCGCACAGGGCCTGTGTCACGGCGCTCAGCGGGTACCCGGCGCCGATCATCTGCGTCCGCACGATGTGCGTGGCGAAGTCCCGGTCGCCGAGGCCGAACCACTCGGGCCCGACGCCGTACGCCCCGAGCTCCTCCTTCAGGTGGAAGGTCTCGTCGGCCCGGCCCCAGCCCTGCTCCTCGTTGATGCCGCCGCCGAGCGTGTACATCACCGTGTCGAGGTCCGGGCAGACCTTCAGCCCGAAGAGGTGGATGTCGTCGCCGGTGTTGCCGATGACCGTGATGTCCGCGTCCGGCACGGCCCGCTTCAGACCACGCAGGAACCGGGCACCACCGATGCCGCCTGCCAGAACCACAATGCGCATGGGAGCCAGTCTCGCAGGCGCCTGTGACAACCGGTGCGCGGCTGTGGACAACCGGCGACGCGGGACCGGTCAGGTCCACAACCGCGACGCGGACCGGTCGAGTCCACAACCGGCGACGCGCACCGCTCAGGCCGTGACGGCGCCCGGCTCGGTGCGGGCCTCGCAGTGCGGGGCGGTGTGCATCGGCATCTCCGTCAGCCCCGGGTGGTACACGTGCAGACTCACCGCCGGTTCCAGTGCGTCGTTCACCACCTCGTGCACGTACCCCGGCGCGAACACGCGCTGCGCGCCCGCTCGCAACGCGCGCGTGCCCCGCTCCATGCGCTCGGTCAGCGTGCCCTCCAGCACGGTCAGCACCCCGGAGGAACGGCCGTGGTCGTGCAGCCCGCTGCCCTGCCCGGGCACCCAGGACAGCAGCCACACCTCGTAGCCCGGGCCGCTGCGCAGCCGGTGGTACCAGCGGCTGGTCGCGTCGTAGCGGACGAGGTGCTCCCACTGGGAGCGGTCCTCGGCGAGGGTGCGGGCGAGTCCGACGAACTCGGCGACGGTGGACGGGTGCTCCCGCGGGGTCTGGAGCAGGTGCGTGACCTCGAGGATGTCGCCGGCGATCTGGAGGTCGCTGTCGCTGTTCATGGGTGTGGTGGTTCCTCAGTGAAAAGAAGGTCAGAGGGAACGGCGGCCGGGAGACGGGTGGCCCGGCCTTCAGCTGGAGCGGGTGGGGCTCAACAGCTGGAACAGCAACAGCTACAGCGAGCGCGGGCAGCACCGACGGACCCGGCGGTGCGGGTCGTGGTGAGTGCCAAGTTCGCGAGCATGCCCACAAGGACACCGGTTCACACCCGCACTGTCAACTCGGCACCCGGTATGTGGGATGAGGTTCACCTCATCCGGTCGATCCCTCAGATGAAAGGTTTGTTCATGGCCTTGCCGGGACACATGGCGTCCATCCGGACGGACAAACCTCGTTGCGCACTCGTGATCCGACTGTGATCCGGTTCGCTTCGAGGGACGTGTCGGAACGGGAGCGAACTCCTGGGCGTCCTTCTCCACAGAGGTCTGCGAGGGGTCCGGCGGACAGCGCGAGCCCTTCGGGGCTCCGTCGGTGTGTCAGGTTTTATGGTGATTTGAACACTTTCCGCATGGGCTTGGTTCCGCAGAGTGAATAAGGGGCTCAATAGCAGATCTCGGCTTGACTCGCCCGGAGCCGCACACTTGTAATTTCACTCGTGTCGTTCAGCCGGAATCGGTAACGGCTAGATCACGGGGACGCGAAAGACAGACGAGGGGCGCACATGACCGAGACGGTGCAGCAACTGCTGGTCGACGACGCGGACGAGGAGCTCGGCTGGCAGGAGCGCGCACTGTGCGCCCAGACCGACCCCGAGTCCTTCTTCCCCGAGAAGGGCGGCTCGACCCGGGAGGCCAAGAAGGTCTGCCTCGCCTGCGAGGTCCGCTCCGAATGCCTCGAATACGCCCTCGCCAACGACGAGCGCTTCGGCATCTGGGGCGGCCTGTCCGAGCGGGAGCGCCGCCGGCTGAAGAAGGCGGCCGTCTGACCCGGCCCCCGGTGCGAACGGCCCGTCGCGGGCGGGTTGTCCACAGGCGGCGGGCCCCCTTGTTGCGCAGCCGATAGTGTGGTCGCTCGTCCGAGACGCCACGCTGCCCCCACCGGTCGCGGGCGTCCACCGCAGTCCACCGAACCGGGGCCCGTACCTCGATGTCCGTGCACAGCCACCCGGCAGCTCGTCACGACAGCGCTGCCACACCTGAGTTCCCGCGTCATGTGGTGACCGCGGTCCTCGTCTCCCACGACGGCGCCCGCTGGCTGCCCGACGCGCTGGCCGGACTGCTCGGCCAGGAGCGGCCCGTCCAGTACGCGATGGGAGCCGACACCGGCAGCGCGGACGACTCCGCCCAGCTGGTCACCGACGCCCTCGGCGCCGACCGCGTGCTGCACCTGGCCCGCCGCACGGGCTTCGGCCAGGCCGTCGAGGAGTGCGACCGCACGGCCCCGCACCTCACCCCGGAAGAACTGCCGTACCTGAAGCGGCCCAGCGGCTGGGACCCCGTCACGCGCTCGTGGCGTGACGACGCCTACGACCTGCCCGAGCTCCCGCACGGCGAGCCGGTCCAGTGGCTGTGGCTGCTGCACGACGACTGCGCCCCCGAGCCCGACGCCCTGGCCCAGCTGCTGCGGGTCGTGGACAACGAGTACGAGCTGGGCCGCGAGGACGTCGCCGTCGTAGGCCCCAAGCTGCGCGGCTGGTACGACCGGCGTCAGCTGCTGGAGGTCGGCGTCACCATCGCCAACTCCGGCCGCCGCTGGACCGGCCTGGACCGCCGCGAGCAGGACCAGGGCCAGCACGACCACGTCCGGCCCGTGCTGTCGGTGTCCACCGCCGGCATGCTGATCCGCCGCGACGTCTTCGAGCAGCTCGGCGGCTTCGACCGGCACCTGCCCCTCATGCGCGACGACGTCGACCTGTGCTGGCGCGCCCACGCGGCCGGCTACCGCGTCCTCGTCGCCCCCGAGGCGGTCGTCCGGCACGCCGAGGCGGCCTCCCGCGAGCGCCGCACGGTCGACTGCGTCGGCCGCACGGCCGCCTCCCCGCACAAGGTCGACAAGGCGGGCGCCGTCTACACCCTGCTCGTCAACTCCCGTACGTCCGTGCTCCCCTGGGTGCTGCTGCGGATCGTGCTCGGCACCCTGCTGCGCACCCTCGCCTACCTCGTCGGCAAGGTCCCCGGACAGGCCGTCGACGAGATCCGCGGACTGATGGGCACGCTGCTGCGGCCCGAGCGGATCCTCGCCGGGCGGCGCGGCAGAGGCGCTCCTCAGATCGACAAGGGCGAGCTGCGGCAGCTGTTCCCGCCGCCCGGCGCGACCATCCGGGCCACCGTCGAGCAGGTCGCAGGCGACCTCGTGGGCCGCTCCGACCCGGAGATCACCTCCGGCGCCGGACGGCACGGCGGAGCCGTCGAGTCGGGCCCGGGCGGCGACGACGCCGACTTCCTGGAGATCGAGCAGTTCGCCCGGCTCAAGCGCATCGCGCGCAAGCCCGGCCCGGTGCTCTTCCTGGTGCTCCTGCTCGTCTCCCTGGCCGCCTGCCGCGCGCTGCTGGGCGGCGGTGCCCTCGCGGGCGGCGCGCTGCTGCCCGCCCCGGCCGACTCCGCCGAGCTGTGGGCGCGTTACCTGGACGCCTGGCATCCGGTCGGCGCCGGCGGGACCTCCGCCGCGCCCCCGTACGTGGCGATCGTGGCGATGCTGGCGTCCCTGCTGTTCGGCTCGGCCGGCCTCGCCGTCACGCTCCTGCTCGTCGGCTCGGTGCCCCTGGCCGGCCTCACCGCGTACTTCGCCTCCCGCCCCCTGGTCGAGTCCCGGCTGCTGCGCGCCTGGGCGGCCGTGGTCTACGCCTTCCTGCCCGCCGCCACCGGCGCCCTCGCCGGTGGCCGGATCGGCACGGCCGTGCTGGCGGTGCTGCTGCCGCTCGTCGCCCGCGCGGGCATCGCCGCGAGCGGCCTGGCCAACCCCGCCGGTACGCGCGGCAGCTGGCGTGCCACCTGGGCGTACGCGCTGCTGCTGACCATCACCACGGCGTTCACGCCCGTGGTGTGGCCGGTCGCGCTGCTGCTCGGCCTCGGTCTGCTGGCCCTGCGCCGGTCCGACCTCCCGGCCTACGGCCTGCGCTTCCTCGCCCAGCTCGGCACACCCCTGCTGCTCCTCGCGCCCTGGTCGCTGACGCTGCTCCCGTTCGGCTTCTTCCGGGAGGCCGGCCTGGAGTACGGCCCCTCGGCGGCCTCCGCCCTCGACCTGCTCGGCGCCAGCCCGGGCGGCCCCGGCACCGTCAGCGGCCTGATGCTCATCGGCATCGTGCTGGCCGCGCTCGCCGCCCTGCTGCGCTCGGAACGCCAGGCGGGCATCCGCACGGCCTGGACGGCCGCCCTGATCGGCTACGTCTTCGCGGTGCTGTCCAACGGCTCCACCTGGGCCGGCCCCGCCACCCTCGTCTACGGCATCGCCCTCCTCGCGGCCGCCGTGCTCGGCGCCGACGGGGCACGCGCGCGCGTGGCCGAGCAGAGCTTCGGCTGGCGCCAGCCGGTCGCCGCCCTGATCGCCTTCGCCTCGGCCGCGGGCCCGCTGCTGATCGCCGCCGGCTGGATGATCCGCGGCGCCGACGGACCGCTGGAGCGGCGCGACCCCACGCAGGTCCCCGCGTTCGTGGCCGAGGAGAGCGGCACCCGCGACCAGGCCCGCACCCTCGTCCTCGACAGCGACGCGGGCACCCACGTCGGCTACATGCTGGTGCGCGGCTCCGGCGCCCGCCTCGGGGACGGCGAGATCGCCGCGGCCGATGGCGAGAACAGCCGGCTCGACAAGGTCGTCGCCAACCTGGTGGCGGGCTCCGGCGCCGACCAGGCCGACCAGCTCGGCGGCTTCGCCGTGCGCTACGTCCTCGTCCAGCAGGGCACGCCCCGCGAGATCACCCGCGTCCTGGACGCCACACCCGGTCTGACCCGGCTCAGCCAGCAGAGCGGCGGCGCGCTGTGGCGGATCGACCGCGAGGTCGCCCGCGCCACGATCGTCCCCGCCTCCGGTTCCGGCACGCCCCAGCCGGTCGCGGCGGGCCCCGTCGAGGTCCACACCACGCTCCCGGCCGGCGCCGACGGGCGCGTGCTGCGCCTGGCCGACACCGCCTCCGACGCCTGGACCGCCACCCTCGACGGCAAGCCGCTCACCCCCACCACGGTCGACGGCTGGGCCCAGGGCTTCGAACTCCCCGCCGGCGGCGGCCGGCTGGACGTCACCTACGACGAGCCGATCGGCCACACCGCCTGGCTGTGGACCCAGGGCGCGCTCGCCCTGGTCCTGGTGGTGCTCGCCCTGCCCGGTCGGCGCCGCGACATGGACGACGACCTGCCCGAGGAGCCCGCCGTCCCCGCTCAGGCCGTCGCCGGCGAGGGCCGCCGTGCCCGCCGCCTGCGCGCCCAGGCGGAGGCCGAGACGGAAGGCGCACCGGAGCCCGAGGAGTTCCCGCAGTTCCCGCCCCCGGCGGCCGAGCAGCCCCCGGTGAGCGTCCCCCAGCAGAACCACGGCCAGTGGGACACCACCGGCTACCCGGGCGGCGATCACCCCGGCTACGCCGATCCGTACCAGAACGCCCCGTACCCCGCCGACGCCTACGGGCAGCAGCAGTACCAGGCGGATCCGTACCAGGGCGGCCAGTACGACCCGTACGCGTACGGCGGTGGTCCCCAGACCCCGTCCCACGACCCACAGGGCTACGACCAGCAGGGCTACGACCAGCAGGGCTACGACCAGGCCTACACCCAGGGCTACGGCACGCCGTACGACCCGGCGCAGCAGCATCACCCCCACGGCACGGGCAGTGAGCGTCCCGACGGGAGCCAGCAGTGAACCGCACGACCCTGTCCCTGATCGCCGGCACGACCGCGCTCGCCGCCGTCACCGGCTTCGCCGCGCTGTCCCAGCCGGACGCGCCCGGCGCGGAGACCACCGCCAAGGCGGCCGCCCAACTGCCCGTGGAGCGCACGAGCCTGCTGTGCCCCGCGCCCAGCACGTCCGACATCGCGGAGACGTCCTACACCTCCTTCACACCCGTCACGAAGGGCACGGGCAGCGGCGGCAAGGCCGAACTCCGCGCGGCGGCCCAGCAGTCGGCGGACGGACCGGCCGCGGGCGAGGACGACGGCGAGTCAGGCGGAAAACCGACCGGGACACCGACCGGGGAACAGACCGGGAAGCAGCCCGGGAAGCCCGTGCTGACCCCCAAGGAGCCCGGCAAGCCCGTCACCGCCGACAGCTCCGGCGCCGAGGCACCCGCCCTGGTCGGCACCGCCGACGGCCGCTTCGCGCCGGGCTGGACGGTCCAGGAGACCACCGAGGTCGCCGCCGGGACCGGCCGCGGTCTGCAGGGCGTCAACTGCACCGCTCCCGACACGGACTTCTGGTTCCCGGGCGTCAGCACCGCGGCCGACCGCACCGACTACGTCCACCTGACCAACCCCGACGACTCGGCGGCCGTGGTCGACATCGAGCTGTACGGCAAGGACGGCGCCCTGAAGTCGGTGGTGGGGGAGGGCCTGACGGTCCAGCCGCACTCCACCGACCCGGTCCTGCTGTCCACCCTGACCGACGAGGAGCAGTCCGGCCTCACCGTGCACGTCAACGTGCGCAGCGGGCGGGTCGGCGCCGCCGTGCAGGCCCTGGACGACAGGATCGGCGGCGACTGGCTGGCCGCGTCCGCCGACCCCGCGGGCAGTCTGGTGCTGCCCGGCATCCCCAAGGACGCCACCTCCGTGCGCCTGGTCGCCTTCGCCCCCGGCGACGCCGACGCGGACCTCAAGGTGCGCCTGGCCTCTCCCTCCGGCCTGATCACCCCGGCCGGTCACGAGACGGTGCACGTCAAGGGGGGCATGACGACCGCCGTCGACCTCGGTGACGTGACCCGCGGCGAGGCCGGCTCCCTGGTGCTGACGCCGACGGACCGGTCGGTGCCGGTGGTGGCGGCCGTACAGGTGGTGCGCGGCAAGGACGGCAAGCAGGAGTCGGCGTTCATCGCGGCCACCCGCCCCGTCGGCACGCGCGCGACGTCCGCGGACAACAGCGCCGAGGACAGCACCCTGTCCCTGACCGCCCCCGGCCGCGCGGCCACCGTCAAGGTCACCGCCTCGGCGGGCAGCGAGGGCGGCACGCCGGTGTCGAAGACGTACACGATCAGGGCCGGCACGACCCAGGACATCGAGCCCCCGGTCCCCGCCGGCCTGAAGGGCACGTTCGCGCTGACGGTCGAGCCGGTCTCCGGCGGCCCGGTCTACGGCGCCCGCACGCTCGCGGCGACGGAGGGCGGCGTCCCGGCGTTCACCGTGCAGACGCTCCCCGACGACCGGGGGACGGTTGCCGTACCGGAGGCGGACGAGGACCTGTCGGTGCTGCAGAAGTAACGCCGGGGGACCGGCTCAGCCCTGGTCCTCAGAAGCGACCAGGGGCCGGTTCAGCCCTGGTCCTCGCCGTACCGCGGGTCGACGGTCTCCGGGGTGAGCCCCAGCAGCTCGGCGACCTGCTCGACGACGACCTCGTGCACCAGCGCGGCGCGCTCGTCGCGGCCCTTGGTGCGGATCTCGACCGGCCGCCGGTAGATCACCACGCGCGCGGGCCGGCCCTCGCGCGCGCTGATCGTGCCGCCCAGCGGGACCGCCTCGTCGTTCCAGGCCTGGCCGGGCCCGTCGAGCCGCGGCACCTCCAGTACCAGGAAATCGATGTCGGCGAGCTGCGGCCACCGCCGCTCCAGGCGTTCCACGGAGTCCTGCACCAGGTCCGCGAACGCCTCCGCGCGGCTCGCGGCGAGCGGCACCTGCGGGGGTGCGATCGGGCCGCGCATGCCCCGGCCGTGGCGATCACGGCGGCGGGGCCCGGGGGCGGCGGCACGGGGCGTTACGGGCTTGTCCATCACTGGTGAAGGGTAGTCCCCGCCGCGCCCCCGCGCCCGGCACCGCACGGCGGCACGGACGGCTTCCGGCCGACCCCTTCGGCATGTCGTTACATGACCATTCAAGCCAAGGTTGGGCTCGATTCCGTATCCCGCCGAGACCGGCGACCTCATGGCAATTGAGGGTTTTGTGACGACTCTTGACCGCTTACGGGACGGTTCGGCATCACTCGCGACCATGTCCGGGCAGGTCAGGAAGGTACCCCCGAAAGGGGGTGTGGGACGTCTCACAGCACGACACGGTGGAGTGACCTGATGGAGAGTCGTCGCGGCCCGCTCAAGAGTGCGGTACCGTCCAACGTCGTGAGCCCTGTACGTCGCTGTTCGCGCACCGCCTGCGGCCGTCCCGCCGTCGCGACGCTGACGTACGTCTACGCCGACTCGACCGCGGTCCTCGGCCCGCTCGCCACCTACGCCGAACCCCACTGCTACGACCTGTGCGCCGAGCACTCCGAGCGCCTCACCGCCCCGCGCGGCTGGGAGGTCGTCCGGCTGCTCGACGGCTCGGCCCCGGCCCGCCCGAGCGGGGACGACCTGGAGGCGCTTGCGAACGCCGTGCGGGAGGCGGCCCGCCCCCAGGAGCGGGCGGCCGGAGCCGGTGGCGGCGGCCGTGCGGCCGACCCGATGGAGGTCGCGCGGCGCGGGCACCTGCGGGTCCTGCGGTCGCCCGACAGCTGACCGGGCTCCCGTCCCTCCCGACCCGGCTCCCCCGTTCTCCCCACGCGCGCCCATTGACGCCACGTTGGCGCGGACATGACCATCCCGTTCTGAGGTCGCGAGAAAACGCTTTCGCATGGCGGAAACCGGGGAGGCGCCCGTGCACGTCCAGGAACTGGAACCCGTCGCCGGCTCGCTCGCCCTGTGGACACCTCCGCCAACGCCCTCTTCGGCGCCCTCCAGGTCACCGCCGCCCGCGAGTCCGGACTCTCCCCCGAGCTGCTGGCCGCCGCCAACAGCTCCGGCGGCGTCCTCGGCAAGATGGTCTCCCCGCAGAACCTCACCATCGCCCGCGCGGCCGTCGGCCTGGCGGGCCGCGAGGGCGACCTGCTGCGCAAGGTGCTGCCCTGGAGCCTGGGCCTGCTGCTGGTGATGTGCCTGATCGTGGTCGGCCAGAGCACCCCGGCCCTGGGCTGGATGCTGCCCTGACCTGAGGTTACGGCTGTGGGTCCACTCGGCGACCGCCCGGCGGGCCACCGGCGGGGTGCGGGTAGTTTGGACCGACCGATAGGACTTTCCAGGAAGAGGCGGGGCGTGGCTGCTGATCTGTCGCAGGTCGTCAAGGCGTACGACGTACGCGGGGTCGTCCCCGACCAGTGGGACGAGTCCCTGGCCGAGCTCTTCGGGGCGGCCTTCGTGCGGATCACCGGCGCGAGCGCGATCACCACCGGGCACGACATGCGCCCCTCCTCACCCGGCCTGTCCCGGGCCTTCGCGCGCGGCGCCGCCGCACAGGGCGCCGACGTGACGGAGATCGGCCTGTGCTCGACGGACCAGCTGTACTACGCCTCCGGCGCGCTGGACCTGCCGGGCGCCATGTTCACCGCCTCCCACAACCCGGCGCAGTACAACGGCATCAAGATGTGCCGCGCGGGCGCCGCCCCCGTCGGTCAGGACACCGGCCTCGCGGAGATCCGTGAACTGGTCGAGCGCTGGAGCGAGTCGGGCGCCCCGGAGCCCGCCGCGACGACGGGCACGATCAGCGCCCGCGACACGTTGCCGGACTACGCGGCCCACCTGCGCTCGCTGGTCGACCTGACCTCCATCCGCCCCCTGAAGGTCGTCGTCGACGCGGGCAACGGCATGGGCGGCCACACCGTCCCCGAGGTCTTCGCCGGCCTGCCCCTGACCCTGGTGCCGATGTACTTCGAGCTGGACGGCACCTTCCCCAACCACGAGGCCAACCCCCTCGACCCGGCCAACCTCGTCGACCTGCAGAAGCGGGTCCGCGAGGAGGGCGCCGACCTGGGCCTGGCCTTCGACGGCGACGCCGACCGCTGCTTCGTCGTGGACGAGCGCGGCGAGCCCATCTCCCCGTCGGCGATCACCGCCCTGGTCGCCTCCCGCGAACTGGCCCGGCACGGCGGCAAGGGCACGATCATCCACAACCTGATCACGTCCTGGTCGGTGCCCGAGGTCGTGAAGGAACAGGGGGGCACCCCGGTCCGCACCCGAGTCGGTCACTCCTTCATCAAGGCCGAGATGGCCCGCAGCGGCGCGATCTTCGGCGGCGAGCACTCCGCCCACTACTACTTCCGCGACTTCTGGAACGCCGACACGGGCATGCTGGCCGCCCTGCACGTCCTCGCGGCCCTCGGCGGCCAGCAGGGCACCCTGTCCGCCCTCGTCGCCTCCTACGACCGCTACACCGGCTCCGGCGAGATCAACTCCACGGTCGCCGACCAGCAGGCCAGCCTCGCCGCGATCCGCACGGCGTACGAGGGCCGCGACGGCATCACCCTCGACGGTCTCGACGGCCTCACCGTCTCCGCCGCCGACTGGTGGTTCAACGTCCGCCCGTCGAACACCGAACCCTTGCTGCGCCTGAACGCGGAGGCGAGGGACGCGGTGACCATGGCCCGCGTGCGGGACGAGGTGCTGGCGATCATCAGGGGCTGAGGCCCCGGCCCCACCGGCGGTAACCTGACCAGGCACGACCCAAGCGCCCGCACCTCGAAGGAACCCCTCATGCCCCTGGAATCCGGCCTCCTGGAGATCCTCGCCTGCCCGGCCTGCCACGCCCCCCTCAAGGAGCAGGAAGCCGAGCTGATCTGCACCGACACCCAGTGCGGCCTGGCCTACCCGGTGCGCGACGGCATCCCCGTGCTTCTCGTCGACGAGGCCCGCCGCCCCGCGTAGCCGGCACGTCGCACCGCCCGGGCGGACATACCTCCCGGGCCCTACGGGCACCGGCGTAGCACGACATCCGCACAACGGACCCCGGCCACCGGAGGCTGCCGCTCATGCTCGACGAATCGCTGCTCGACTCCCCGGAGGGCCTCGCCGAGGCCGACCAGCGCGGTCTGCTCCGCGGCGCCGCGGAAGCCGGTGCCCGCGTCCGCACGGCCGCCCGCCACTCGGCCGAGGCCGGCATCAACGACCTCAAGCCCGACGGCCGCCCCCGCGCCGTCCTCATCGCCGGCCCCGGCGCCGCCGCCACCCACGCGGCCGACCTCATCGGCACGCTGGCCGGCGCGGGCAGCCCCGTCACCCGCCTCGCCCCCACCGGCGTCGCCCCCGCCGCGGGGGCCCTGCGCTGGGAACTGCCCGGCTGGGTCGGCTCGGTCGACCTCCTTCTGATCACCACCCCCGACGGCACCGAACCGGGCCTGTCCCTCCTCGCCGAACAGGCCTACCGCCGCGGCTGCAGCGTCGTCGCCGTGGCTCCCAGCCGCTCGCCGCTCGCCGACGCCGTCAACGGCTCCCACGGCCTGTTCGTCCCCATGGCGACCGCCCCGTACGACCAGGAGGAGCCCTTCGCCGCGTCCGCGCCCGGCGTGCTGTGGGCCCTGCTCACCCCGCTCCTCGCGCTGCTGGACCGCACCGGCGTGCTCGCCGCCCCGCCGGACGCCCTCGGCAAGGTCGCCGACCGCCTCGACCGCGTCGCCGAACGCTGCGGCCCCGCCATCGCCACCTACAGCAACCCCGCCAAGACCCTGGCCGCCGAACTCGCCGACGCGCTCCCGCTCGTGTGGACCGAGGGCGTGTCGGCCGGCCCGGCGGGCCGCCGGTTCGCGGCCGCGCTCGCCGAACTGTCCGGCACCCCCGCGGTCGTCGCCGAGCTGCCCGAGGCCCTCGCCGCGCACAGCGCCCTGCTCGCCGGACCCCTGGCCGCCAGCGCCGACCCCGAGGACTTCTTCCGCGACCGGGTCGACGAACCGCCCGCCCTGCACGCGCGCGTGGTGCTCCTGCGCGACCGCCCCATCGGCGGCCTCACCGCCGCCCCCGGCGCCCGCGACCTCGCCCTCAGCCACGACACACCGATCAGCGAACTGGAACCGGAGGAGGGCGGCGAGCTCGAGACCCTCGCGGAACTGATCGCCATGACGGATTTCGCCGCGGTTTACCTGGCGCTCGCCTCGAGGGCCTGATCTTGCCCGGGACACCCTGACGCGCCCGCCCACCCGCACACGCAGAGAGAACCCCATGGACCGCCTCGACAACACCATCCGCCCCTACGCCTGGGGTTCCCCGACCGCCATCCCGCAGCTGCTCGGGGTCGAACCGACCGGCGAGCCGCAGGCGGAGATGTGGATGGGCGCCCACCCCGGCGCACCCTCGCGCACCGAGCGGGGCACGCTCGTCGAGGTCATCGACGCCGACCCGGAGAAGGAACTCGGACCGGCCGCGGTCGCCCGCTTCGGCCCCCGCCTGCCCTTCCTCCTCAAGATCCTCGCCGCCGGGGCCCCGCTCTCCCTCCAGGTCCACCCCGACCTCGCCCAGGCCCAGCAGGGCTACGCGGACGAGGAGCGCCGCGGCATCCCCGTGGACGCCCCGCACCGCAACTACAAGGACGCCAACCACAAGCCCGAACTCATCTGTGCCCTCACCGCGTTCGACGGCCTGTGCGGCTTCCGCGCCCCGCTGGAGGCCGCGGGCCTGCTCGACAACCTCGGCGTCGACTCCCTCAAGCCCTACGTCGACCTGCTCCACGCCCACCCCGAGGACGCCGCCCTGCGCGAGGTCCTCACGGCGATCCTCACCGCCGACCGCGAGGAGATGTCCCGCACGGTCGAGGAGGCGGCCGCCGCCTGCACCCGCATCGGCGGGGTCTACGCCCCCTACGCCGACATCGCCCACCACTACCCGGGCGACCCCGGCGTCATCGCCGCGATGCTGCTCAACCACGTCCGGTTGCAGCCCGGCGAGGCCCTCTACCTCGGCGCCGGCGTCCCACACGCCTACCTGAACGGCCTCGGCGTGGAGATCATGGCCAACTCCGACAACGTCCTGCGCTGCGGCCTGACCCCCAAGCACGTCGACGTCCCCGAACTCCTGCGCATCGTCCGCTTCCACGCCGCCGACCCGGGCGTCCTGCGCCCCGAGGCCGCTCCCGACGGCGAGGAGGTCTACGAGACACCCATCGACGAGTTCCGCCTCTCCCGCTACGTCCTGCCCGAGGCCGGCACCACCCACGACCTCACCCGCCCGACCCCGCAGATCCTGCTCTGCACGGCCGGCACGGTCCGAGTCGGCGAGCACGCCCTGACCCCCGGCGCGTCCGTCTTCGTCCCGGCCGGCGAAAAGGCCGAAGTGTCCGGAACGGGAACGCTTTTCCGGGCCACGGTCATCGCCTGACCGTTTCGACACCCCCCGGGCTGGTGACCTGAGACACCGCGGCCGCAACGGGCTGCAACAATGGCCCACCGTCAAGCACGGGCAAAGCCACGGACGCCGCACACGGCGGCGTCCGGGCCCCGAAAACGGCGTACGAAGGGACAACGCGAACACATGAGCGCGTCAGGCGGCACCAAGGCGATCGTGGCGGCACTGGTCGCCAACCTCGCGATCGCGGTAGCGAAGTTCGTGGCGTTCCTCTTCAGCAGCTCGTCGTCGATGCTCGCGGAGTCCGTCCACTCGCTCGCCGACTCCGGCAACCAGGCACTGCTCCTGGTCGGCGGCAAGAAGGCCAAGCGCGAGGCCACCCCGCAACACCCCTTCGGCTACGGCCGCGAGCGCTACATCTACGCCTTCCTCGTCTCCATCGTCCTCTTCTCGGTCGGCGGCATGTTCGCCCTCTACGAGGGCTACGAGAAGATCAAGCACCCGCACGAGCTGACGCACTGGTACTGGCCGGTCGGCGTCCTGGTCTTCGCGATCATCGCCGAGACCTTCTCCTTCCGCACGGCCATCAAGGAGTCCAACCTCCTGCGCGGCAAGCGCTCCTGGAAGGAGTTCGTCCGCCACGCCAAGGCCCCCGAGCTCCCGGTCGTCCTGCTGGAGGACCTCGGCGCCCTCGTCGGCCTGATCCTCGCCCTCGGCGGCGTCGGCCTCGCCCTGCTCACCGGCGACGCCGTCTGGGACGGCATCGGCACCCTCTGCATCGGCATCCTGCTCATCCTGATCGCCCTGGTCCTCGCGGCCGAGACCAAGTCGCTCCTGCTCGGCGAGTCCGCCGGCGTCGAGGAGGCCCAGAAGATCGAGGCCTCCCTCGTCGACGGCGACACCGTCACCCGCGTCATCCACATGCGCACGCTCCACCTCGGCCCCGAGGAGCTCCTCGTCGCCGCGAAGATCGCCGTCCGGCACGACGACACGGCCACCGAGATCGCCTCCGCCATCGACGCCGCCGAGGCCCGCATCCGAGCGGCCGTCCCCATCGCCCGCGTGATCTACCTCGAACCGGACATCTACAGCGAGACCGAAGCCGCCAAGGGCCCCGACCCCGAGGCCTCCCCCGGAGGCCCGGCCCCCGCGGCCCACTGACCCCTCACCTCGCGCCCACGGGGCCCGCCGGACCACCCGGCGGGCCCCGTCGCCGTCCCGGCTCCGCCACATGATCGGCTCGATGTGTTCGCGGACGGACTGGGGTTCGCCCCCGCCCCCGGTGTAGCTTGGGACGGAGCCAGACGTCGCTGCTGATGGCGGTCGGGCGGTCCCACCGGGGACCGGCCGAGGGAGAGAGGGCCTCCGACGGACTGCGCTGCGCGTACGCGGGCATGCCTGTGTCCTCTTCCGGGCACCCCTGTGTCCGCCGCCGCGCAGACCAGCCGTACCCACCTCGACCCAACCCCCGAGGAGCAGCTCGCAATGACGACTGTCGAGAACCGACAGGACTTCAAGGTCGCCGACCTCTCCCTGGCCGAGTTCGGCCGCAAGGAGATCACCCTCGCCGAGCACGAGATGCCCGGCCTGATGGCGATCCGCAAGGAGTACGCCGAGGCGCAGCCCCTCGCCGGCGCCCGCGTCACCGGCTCCCTGCACATGACCGTGCAGACCGCCGTCCTCATCGAGACCCTGGTCGCCCTCGGCGCACAGGTCCGCTGGGCCTCCTGCAACATCTTCTCCACCCAGGACCACGCGGCCGCCGCCATCGCCGTCGGCCCGAACGGCACCCCGGACAACCCGCAGGGCGTCCCCGTCTTCGCCTGGAAGGGCGAGACGCTGGAGGAGTACTGGTGGTGCACCGAGCAGGCGCTGACCTGGCCGGACAGCCCCACCGGCGGCCCCAACATGATCCTGGACGACGGCGGTGACGCCACCCTCCTCGTCCACAAGGGCGTCGAGTACGAGAAGGACGGCAAGGTCCCCTCGCCCGACACCGCCGAGTCCGACGAGCACCGCGTCATCCTGGAGCTGCTGACCCGCACCCTGGGCGAGAACCCCCAGAAGTGGACCCAGCTCGCCTCCGAGATCCGCGGTGTCACCGAGGAGACCACGACCGGCGTCCACCGCCTGTACGAGATGCAGCGCGACGGCGTCCTCCTCTTCCCGGCGATCAACGTGAACGACGCCGTCACCAAGTCGAAGTTCGACAACAAGTACGGCTGCCGCCACTCGCTCATCGATGGCATCAACCGCGCCACCGACGTCCTCATCGGCGGCAAGACCGCGGTCGTCTGCGGCTACGGCGACGTGGGCAAGGGCTGCGCGGAGTCCCTGCGCGGACAGGGCGCCCGCGTGATCGTCACCGAGATCGACCCGATCTGCGCCCTCCAGGCCGCGATGGACGGCTACCAGGTCACGACCCTCGACGAGGTCGTCGACAAGGCCGACATCTTCATCACCACGACCGGCAACAAGGACATCATCATGGCCTCGGACATGGCCAAGATGAAGCACCAGGCCATCGTCGGCAACATCGGCCACTTCGACAACGAGATCGACATGGCCGGCCTCGCCAAGATCCCCGGCATCGTCAAGGACGAGGTCAAGCCGCAGGTCCACACCTGGACCTTCCCCGACGGCAAGGTGATCATCGTCCTGTCCGAGGGCCGCCTGCTGAACCTGGGCAACGCCACCGGCCACCCGTCGTTCGTGATGTCCAACTCCTTCGCGGACCAGACCCTGGCCCAGATCGAGCTGTTCACCAAGCCCGACGAGTACCCGACCGGCGTCTACGTGCTGCCCAAGCACCTCGACGAGAAGGTCGCCCGCCTCCACCTCGACGCGCTCGGAGTGAAGCTGACGAAGCTCCGCCCCGAGCAGGCCGAGTAC
>NZ_JBEOTZ010000017.1:0-3508 GCF_040303825.1 Streptomyces sp. NPDC094143 | reverse complement strand
CGTGCTGCCCAAGCACCTCGACGAGAAGGTCGCCCGCCTCCACCTCGACGCGCTCGGAGTGAAGCTGACGAAGCTCCGCCCCGAGCAGGCCGAGTGCATCGGCGTGAAGGTCGAGGGCCCGTACAAGCCGGACCACTACCGCTACTGAGCCCAGCAGCACCGCTGCCGGCAGTCGGCCACCGGTCAGAACCCCGGGGCAGGCCCCCCGCACCCCCGTGCCGGGGGGCCTGCCCCGTTCCGGCCCGGCCGGTGACCGGCCCAGCCCGTCAGGACCCAGGACCCCCATGCCCCGCGGCCGTTATTCGCTCCACGATCCGCACGATCACACCCCCCTCGCGGAAGAACACTTCCAATGCGCCCCCGGCCCCTCCGGCTGGCGCTACGTCTCCCAGCTGACCACCCCCTCGGGCGATCACCACGGCTCGGTCGACCTCACCCTCGACGAACTCGGCCGCCCTCTCCGCCTCGAACTCCACGCCGCCGCCTGGCAGGTCCGCGGCGCCGCCCTCGACGGCGTCACCTGGGTCCGCACCGACCCCACCGGAACCGACGCCACCGAAGGCAATGTGCGCGCCCAGGCCTTCACCGGCACCTCCCCGGCGTTCCTCGTCGCCACCGCCCGTCTCCTGCGCCTCACCCCCTCGGCCGCCACCCGCGTTCGCCTCGTCGCCTTCACCGATCCGGTCCTCGCCCCGCGCACCGTGGACCAGTCGTGGACCTTGCTGAAAAGAGAAGCACACGCCACTGACAACGGCCCGCTGATCGTGTACGAATACCAGGTCACAGCCCTGGACACGGGCGAACAGCACGCCGTGCACATCGCCGGCGACGTGGTGCTCGCGGCCCCCGGCATCGAGCTGGAGGACCTCGAGTCACCCCCGTCGCAGTTCAGCTGAGCAGGAAGTCCCGTGCCCTCGCCCGGGCCGGCCCCCGACTAGGCCGGCGGTACGAACCCCGTGCCCGGACGCCTTCCGCCCGTCGCCTCATCCGACGCGGCCGTCCGCCCCTCACGAGCCGGCTCGGACCGGCCCCCCGACGCCACGACCGGAGATCCCGTCGCAGCCGCGGGGGGAGCGGCAGGCGGCGCCGGAACAGCCGGCGGGGCGAAGGCCGACGAGGCCGACGCACCGGACGCGGTCGATGCACCGGTACCGTCCGCCCCACCGGACCGCCCCGGCCCAGTGGCGGGAACCGCAGCCGCAGTCGCCCCCGAACCACCCCCGAAGGCCCGCCGCGCCTCCCGCGCCTGCCGCTCCTGCACCACGGCCGCCAGATAGGCCGCCGGCGGAATCCCGTGCGGCACCGGAGCCCCCGTACGTGCCGCGAGATCGGACGCCAGCCGCTCCGCCAACGACCAGCCCACCTGCGGATCCAGCTGCTGCATCCGCGTCAGGTACTGCCGCACCGCCAGCCACAACCCGTCCGGCACCGCCGACAGATCGAGCTGCGAGAACCGCCCCGCCAGCCACGGCGGAGGAGGCGGCACGAACCCGGTCCGCGTGACCGGGATCCGCTCCCGTACGACGAGAGTCCCCGCGAACACGTCCCCCAGCCGCCGCCCGCGCGCCGACACGAACGAAGCGATACAGGCGACGATCCCGAAGGTCATCAGGATCTCGATCACCCCGATCAGCCCTCGCACCAGCGCATGCCGGAACCGGATCGGCCCGCCGTCGTCCCGCACCACACGCAGGCCGCACGCCATCTTCCCGAGCGACCGCCCATGACTGAGCGTCTCCACCGCGATCGGCCCGCCCACCAGCACCAGGACGAACGACGCGATCGACAGCGCCGTCTGCGCCGCCTCGTCCAGCGAAGCAGTGGAAGCGACCAGCGCGATGGTCACGGCGACGTAGACCGCGATGGCCGCCACCAGATCGAGCAGCACGGCCAGCGCCCTGCTGGGCAGCCTCGCGGGCCGCAGCTCCAACGCCACAGCCTCGCCCGTCACCAGCTCACTCACGCACGCCGTCCTTCCCCTGCCCTGCCCCCGACAGGGCCAGTCTGCCAAGCTGAGGGCGCATCGCGCCGCAGTACGACAAGCTGATCCACGACGAGCCGCCGACGAACAGCCGAGGAGCAGGCACACCGATGGACCTCGACGTATTCGTCTCCGCCCACCGAGCGGAGTGGGACCGCCTCGAAGCCCTGCTCCGCCGCCAGCGCCGCCTCAGCGGCGCGGAGGCCGACGAACTCGTCACCCTCTACCAACGCACCGCCACGCACCTCTCGCTGATCCAGTCCAGCGCCCCCGACCCCCAGCTGACCGGCCGGCTCAGCCAACTCGTGGCACGCGCGCGTAGCGCCGTCACGGGAACACGACGGGCCTCCTGGCGTGACGTCACCCGTTTCCTCGCCCACGGTTTCCCCGCCGCCCTCTACAGGTCCCGCCGCTGGTGGGTCCCGACGGCGCTCCTCTCCACGGCCGTGGCGGTCCTCCTGGGCTGGTGGATCGGCACCCACCCCGAGGTACAGGCCTCCATCGCGGCGCCCAGCGAGCTCCGCGAGCTGACCCGCCCGGGCGGCCAGTACGAGACGTACTACTCCAGTCACCCGGCGGCCAGCTTCGCCGCCCAGGTGTGGACGAACAACGCCTGGGCCGCTGCCCTCTGCCTGATCCTGGGCGTCTTCCTGGGACTGCCGGTCATCTGGATCCTCTTCCAGAACATGCTCAACCTCGGGATCGGCTTCGGCCTGATGTCCTCGGTCGGCCGCCTCGACACCTTCCTCGGGCTGGTGCTCCCGCACGGCCTGCTCGAACTGACCGCGGTCTTCGTCGCCGCCGGCACCGGTCTGCGCCTCGGCTGGACGCTCATCGACCCGGGCCCGCGCACCCGGCGCATCGCTCTGGCCGAGGAGGGCCGGGCCGCCATCGGCATGGCCATCGGCCTGGCCCTGGTCCTCTTCGTCTCCGGCGCCATCGAAGGCTTCGTCACCCCGTCCGGCCTCCCGACCTGGGCCCGCATCACCATCGGAGTCGTCGCCGAGCTGGCCTTCCTGGCGTACGTCTGGATCCTGGGTGGCCGCGCGGCCCGCGCGGGAGAGACCGGCGACGTGGAGGCGGCAGAGCGCAGCGCGACCGTCCCCACGGCCGCGTGATCGTCCTCCGACCACCGGATGTGCGACCACGTCCGTTCAACTGCTAGTCTCCTCTTCGCCCCGCAGGAGCCGTTGACACGGTGAGCGTGGGGAGGTAGATTCGAACAGTTGCCTGTAGAGGGGCTCAGACCCCGGATCGGTAACAGTGAGTATCTGTCTGCTTCTTGAATCACTGATGTCGATTCCAACGAAGCGCCTCCCGATAAATCGGAAATGAGTGGCCGGTCAGACCGGCTCAGGACTTCTGATAAAGTCGGAACTGCCGGAAAGGGAAACGCGGAAGCGGAAACCTGGAAAGCACCGAGGAAATCGGGTCGAGAAAAGATCTGATAGAGTCGGAAACGCAAGACCGAAGGGAAGCGCCCGGAGGAAAGCCCGAGAGGGTGAGTACAAAGGAAGCGACCGTTCC
>NZ_JBEOTZ010000016.1:0-184329 GCF_040303825.1 Streptomyces sp. NPDC094143 | reverse complement strand
AAACGCCCGGTTACATTCCGAACCCGGAAGCTAAGCCTTACAGCGCCGATGGTACTGCAGGGGGGACCCTGTGGGAGAGTAGGACGCCGCCGAACTCCTTTTAGAGCTCCGGCTCTTGGGCATCACAGCCCGAGAGCCGGAGCTTTTTTGCGTTGCGGTAAGGTCAGGGAGCATCGTTGGCACGTTTCCCCAGGAGGCACCCGGGTGGAGGTTCAGGAGACTCGCGTCCAGACGGACCGTGTGCTCACCATCCCGAACATCCTCAGCATGGCGCGGCTCGTCGGCGTGCCCCTCTTCCTGTGGCTGATTCTGAGGCCCGAGTTCGGTGGGCCCAAGAGTGACGGCTGGGCTCTCCTGGTACTGGCTCTGAGCGGCATCAGTGACTACCTGGACGGCAAGCTCGCGCGGCGCTGGAACCAGATCAGCAGTCTCGGCCGGCTTCTCGACCCCGCGGCCGACCGGCTCTACATTCTCTCGACATTGGTCGGTCTCACGTGGCGTGAGATTCTGCCCCTGTGGCTGACCGCCGTGCTTCTGGCGAGGGAGCTGGTTCTGCTGGTGATGGTGGGCATCCTCCGCCGGCACGGCTATCCGCCGCCGCAGGTGAACTTCCTGGGGAAGGCCGCCACGTTCAACCTGATGTATGCCTTCCCCCTGCTCCTGCTCAGTGACGGAAGTGGTTGGATCTCGTCACTGGCTGCTATTTTCGGATGGGCGTTCGCCGGATGGGGTACAACGCTGTATTGGTGGGCAGGAGTCCTCTACGTGGTACAAGTCCGCCGCCTGGTCCGTGCGGACGCCAAGACCGATTGAACTCGCGGATTCCTCCGCCCAGCGCGGTGCGATGGCCCGTGGTCGAAAAGTGCGGGAGAATCCTCGCGGGGGAAGTCGGCTAGACCGTCGTCTCTTCGAGGAGGACGCTTCCGACATGAAGGCCGTCGTGATGGCCGGAGGCGAAGGCACACGCCTTCGTCCCATGACCTCAAGCATGCCCAAGCCGCTCCTGCCTGTGGCCAACCGCCCGATCATGGAGCACGTTCTGCGGCTGCTCAAAAGGCATGGGCTCAATGAAACAGTCGTGACTGTCCAGTTCCTGGCCTCGCTCGTCAAGAACTACTTCGGTGACGGCGAAGAGCTCGGAATGGAGCTCACCTATGCCAATGAGGAGAAGCCACTCGGTACCGCCGGAAGCGTCAAGAACGCTGAAGAGGCGCTGAAGGACGATGCCTTCCTCGTCATCTCCGGCGATGCGCTGACTGATTTCGACCTCACCGAGCTGATCAACTTCCACAAGGAAAAGGGTGCGCTGGTCACGGTCTGTCTGACCCGTGTGCCCAATCCCTTGGAGTTCGGCATCACCATCGTCGACGAGGAAGGCAAGGTGGAGCGCTTCCTCGAGAAGCCCACCTGGGGCCAGGTCTTCTCCGACACGGTGAACACCGGCATCTACGTGATGGAGCCCGAGGTCTTCGACTACGTCGACCCGGATGTGCCCGTCGACTGGTCCGGAGATGTCTTCCCGCAGCTTATGAAGGAAGGCAAGCCCGTCTACGGCTACGTGGCCGAGGGCTACTGGGAGGACGTCGGCACGCACGAGAGCTACGTGAAGGCGCAGGCCGACGTGCTCGAGGGCAAGGTCGACGTCGACATCGACGGATTCGAGATCTCGCCCGGTGTGTGGGTGGCCGAGGGTGCCGAGGTGCACCCGGACGCCGTGCTGCGCGGGCCCGTCTATATCGGCGACTACGCCAAGGTCGAAGCCGGCGCCGAAATCCGTGAGCACACCGTCGTGGGCTCCAATGTCGTCGTCAAGAGCGGCGCCTTCCTGCACAAGGCCGTCGTTCACGACAACGTCTACGTGGGCCCCCACAGCAATCTGCGCGGCTGCGTGGTCGGAAAGAACACCGACATCATGCGCGCGGCCCGGATCGAGGACGGGGCGGTCATCGGTGATGAGTGCCTGATCGGTGAAGAATCGATCGTGCAGGGCAATGTGCGGGTCTACCCGTTCAAGACCATCGAGGCCGGTGCCTTCGTCAACACCTCGGTGATCTGGGAATCCAGAGGGCAGGCGCACCTCTTCGGTGCTCGAGGTGTCTCCGGAATCCTGAACGTCGAGATCACGCCGGAACTCGCCGTGCGTCTCGCAGGCGCCTACGCCACGACGCTGAAGAAGGGGTCGACCGTCACCACGGCCCGGGACCACTCGCGTGGTGCCCGCGCGCTGAAACGGGCGGTGATCTCCGCGCTGCAGGCCAGCGCCATCGACGTACGGGACCTGGAGAACGTGCCGCTGCCCGTGGCGCGCCAGCAGACCGCGCGAGGCAGTGCCGGCGGAATCATGATCCGTACGACGCCCGGGGTGCCGGACTCCGTGGACATCATGTTCTTCGACGGGCAGGGCGCCGACCTGTCGCAGGGAAGCCAGCGGAAGCTGGACCGGGTGTTCGCGCGGCAGGAGTACCGTCGTGCCTTCCCCGGCGAGATCGGTGACCTGCACTTCCCTGCCAGCGTCTTCGATTCGTACACGGGGTCGCTGCTGCGGAACGTGGACACGACCGGGATCGCGGAGTCCGGGCTCAAAGTCGTCGTCGACGCGTCCAACGGAAGCGCCGGTCTCGTGCTGCCTAGCCTGCTCGGCAAGCTCGGCGTCGACTCGCTGACGATCAACCCGGGCCTCGACGAGTCCCGGCCGACCGAGACGGCCGATATCCGGCGGTCGGGCATGGTGCGGCTCGGGGAGATCGTGGCGTCCTCGGGAGCCGCGTTCGGCGTGCGGTTCGACCCCGTCGGTGAGCGGCTCTCCCTTGTGGACGAGAAGGGCCGGATCATCGAGGACGACCGGGCGCTGCTGGTCATGCTGGACCTGGTCGCCGCCGAGCGGCGCAGTGGCCGGGTCGCCCTGCCGGTGACCACGACCCGGATCGCCGAACAGGTGGCGGCGTACCACGGGACCCAGGTCGAGTGGACGACGACCTCTCCCGACGACCTCACGCGCGTGGGCGGTGAGGAAGGGACGATCTTCGGCGGTGACGGCAAGGGCGGCTTCATCGTCCCCGAGTTCAGCAGCGTCTACGACGCGACGGCGGCTTTCGTGCGGCTGATCGGGCTGGTGGCGCGGACGCAGCTCACGCTCAGCCAGATCGACGCGCGGATCCCGCGGGCGCACGTGCTGAAGCGGGACCTGGCGACCCCGTGGGCCGTCAAGGGGCTCGTGATGCGGCGGGTCGTCGAGGCGGCCGGTGACCGCTTCGTGGACACCACGGACGGTGTGCGGGTGGTGGAGACCGACGGCCGCTGGGTGATGGTGCTGCCCGACCCGGCCGAGGCCGTCACCCACCTGTGGGCCGAGGGGCCGGACGACGCCTCCGCGCAGGCCCTGCTGGACGAGTGGTCGGCTGTCGTGGACAGCGCCGGACGGTAATACCGCCTGCACGCGTGCGTGCCGGACAAGTGTCCCCAACGGGGCCTGTCCGGCACGCCGGTGGGGCCGTTCGGAGGTAGTGGCCGCGACGTGCGACGATGTGCGGCATGCCGCAGCAACCCCCCATTCGCAGCACACCCTCGCGGCCCCGGCGCCCGGATGCGTCCATGTCGTTGATCACCAACGTCATGGACCACAGCCTGGACGACGGCTACGCCGAGGCCGCCGCGCGCAAGAAGGCCGCGGGCGACGGCGGCATGCCGAAGACTCTCCGGGCGAAGCTGGGGCTTGCGGCCGGCCTGGTGCTCGCGGCCCTCGTCGTGACCGTGGGAGCGGCTCAGGCGCGGGTCGCCGCTCCCGTCGTCGCCAAGGAGCGCGAGGAGCTGATCGACCGGATCGACCGGGAGACCGAGGCGGCGGACAAGCTGGAGGACACGGTCGACGAGCTGCGCGAGGACGTCAGTGCGCGCCAGCGCGAGGCGCTGAAGCACAGCGGCGGAAGCGCTCAGTCTGAGCTCGTCGGCATCCTCTCGGGCTCCGTCGCGGTGCACGGCCCCGGCGTGAAACTCGTGGTGAACGACGCCGAGGAAGCCGGCACGGGCGGTGACGGTGACCCGCGTGGCAGCTCCGGGTTCTCCGACACCGGCCGGGTGCGCGACCGGGACATGCAGCGAGTGGTGAACGGGCTGTGGGAGTCGGGGGCCGAGGCGATCTCCATCAACGGGCAGCGGCTGACGGCGCTGTCCGCGATCAGGGCCGCGGGAGACGCGATACTGGTCGACAACAAGCCGCTGGTGCCGCCGTACACGGTGCTCGCGGTGGGGGACGGGCAGCGGCTGAGCACACGGTTCCAGGACAGCGCGGACGGGTTGTACCTGGCCGCGCTGCAGGAGAGCTACGGCATCAGGACAGGCATCTCCGTCGAGGACGACCTCCGGCTGCCTGCCGCGCCGAGTGTGATCGTACGAACAGCACAGCCGAGCACTGAGAAGAGCGAGAAGGGCACATCGTGATCGCCGTACTGGGCCTCGTCGTGGGAGTCGTGGCCGGCCTGTTGGTCCGGCCTGAGGTTCCGGCGGTGGTCGAGCCGTATCTGCCGATCGCCGTCGTAGCGGCTCTGGACGCAGTCTTCGGGGGTCTGCGGGCCATGCTCGACGGGATCTTCGACGACAAGGTCTTCGTGGTGTCGTTCCTGTCGAACGTGGTGGTGGCCGCGCTGATCGTGTTCCTGGGCGACAAGTTGGGCGTCGGGGCCCAGCTGTCCACGGGTGTGGTGGTCGTGCTCGGCATCCGGATCTTCTCCAACGCCGCGGCGATCCGCCGGCACGTGTTCCGGGCGTGAGGCCGATGAGCGAGCACGACGAGACGCGTCCCGAAGAGCGGGACGACACGCGGGCGGACCGGCCCGAGGGGAGCGGTGACGCCGGGAACAGGCTGCGCAAGGAACTGCCGCAGGAGGTGTCAGCCCCGGTGCCCGCCGCGCGGGCGACCCCGCGCGCCGAGCCCGGGCCCGCATCCGAGTCCGAATCCGCGTCGGTTCCGGAGGCGGAGGCCGAGCCGCGGCTGACCGGCAGGCAGCGCCTGGTGCAGGGGCTGTGGCCGCCGCGTGTCACCCGAGCCCAACTCATCGTCGCGCTGCTGTTGTTCGGCCTCGGTTTCGGTCTGGCCGTGCAGGTGGCGTCGAACAGCGACGGCGACAGTGCCCTGCGCGGTGCGCGGCAGGAGGATCTGGTCCGCATCCTTGATGAACTGGACGACCGTACTCAGCGTCTTGAGGACGAGAAGCAAGGTCTCGAGAAGCAGAGGGACGAGCTGGAGAACAGCTCGGACCAGGCCGAGGAGGCCCGGAAGCAGACGATCGAGAAGGAGCGGCAACTCGGCATCCTGGCGGGCACGGTCGCCGCGCAGGGGCCCGGCATCACCATGACCATCGAGGACACGAAGGGGACGGTCGAGGCGGACATGCTGCTCGACGCGATCCAGGAACTGCGTGCGGCGGGTGCCGAGGCGATCCAGGTGAACGGCGTACGCGTGGTCGCCGGCACGTATCTCGCGGATTCCGGCAAGGGCGTGAGCGTCGACGGGAACAAGATCAACGCGCCCTATCGTTTCAAGGTCATCGGCAAGCCGCAGGACCTCGAGCCGGCGCTCAACATCCCCGGAGGCGTGGTGCAGACTCTCGAGAAGGAACAGGCCACCGTGACCGTCGAGCGATCGACGAAGATCGTCGTGGACGCCTTGCGAGCGGCGAAGCGGCCTGACTACGCTCGGTCGTCCTCGCAGTGAACCGGGGGTGCATGGGCGACGTCCGGCGAGGGCATGAGGTTGCGGGGGGTCGGCGCACCGAATGGGTGGTGCGTGGTGGAAACTGTCTGGTGCAGACGGACGTTGTCAGGATGTCCGGGTCGGCCAGAGTGTTCAGTCAGGGTTCGTCCTGCCCCACGGGCGGGTCTGTTTCGGTCAAGGGGAATCGCCCGTGAAGTTGTTTGCGAAGTTGTTCGGCAAGAGCGCGCGAGAGGGCAGCGACAGCAATGCCACCGCTCGTCATCGCGCACAGCCTGACGCGGAAGGCCAGCGGCCGCTCTTCCGTGACCAGGTCGCTGGTCCGGGTGGTGACATTTCCGGAGGTCAGGGCGCGCCGTCGGTTGACCCTGCGCAGCCCGGCGGCATAGGTTTCGGCCAACCGTCAGCCTCAGGTGCGGGTGGAGGGTTTTCCGACCCGTACGCGTCCCACGCTCCGGGTGAGCAGCCGCGGCAGGAGGATCCGATGTCGGCCCTGGTGTGTACGAGGTGCGGTAACCGCAACGCGGAGAACAGTCGCTTCTGCTCCAACTGCGGCGCGCCGCTGCGGCCCGGCGCGACGCCGGAGCGGCCGTCCGAGACGACCTCCACGATCTCCATCTCCGGTCTCGAGGCCTACGACAGCGAGACCACCGGCCAGACGCCGATGCCCACGCTGTCCCCCGAGGCGCAGGCAGCCGTGGACGCGCTGCCCCTGGGTTCCGCGCTCCTGGTCGTGCGCCGCGGGCCGAACTCGGGCAGCCGCTTCCTCCTCGACGGCGACCTGACCACGGCCGGACGTCACCCCCAGAGCGACATCTTCCTGGACGACGTGACGGTCTCCCGGCGGCACGTGGAGTTCCGCCGCGGCCAGGACGGCTCGTTCACGGTGGCCGACGTGGGCAGTCTGAACGGCACGTACGTCAACCGTGAGCGGATCGACCAGGTCGCCCTGAACAACGGCGACGAGGTGCAGATCGGCAAGTACCGGCTGGTCTTCTACGCGAGCCAGCGGGGCTACTGACCCGCACACGTCCGGGGAGGCCCAGCGAAGGTCCGTCCGTCAGGGAAGGTCCATGCTTCGAACACCGAGCGGCGGTGCCGGACACGGTGCCGCCGCCACGGACAGTGGGCTGATGAGCATCGGCACGGTGCTGAACGTGCTGCGCGACGAGTTCCCCGAGGTCACCATTTCCAAGATCCGTTTCCTGGAGGCGGAGGGGCTCATCGAGCCGCAGCGAACCCCCTCGGGGTATCGCAAGTTCAGCGCCCACGATGTCGAGCGCCTCGGTCACGTCCTGAGGATGCAGCGGGACCACTATCTGCCCCTGAAGGTGATCCGCGAGCATCTGGAGGCCATGGAGCGTGGTGAGGCCGTCCAGCTCCCCGTGATGGGCCGCCAGCGGGACGGCGAACCCGGGTCCGAGGTCCCCGAGGGGCCCACTGCGGCCAGGATCGGGCGTGAGGAGCTGCTCGCCGCGGCCGGCATCGGCGAGCAGGAGCTCAAGGAGTGGGAGTCGTACGGGCTGCTCACTCCACTGGAGGACGGGGCGTACGACGCCGAGGCGGTCCAGGTGGCCTCACTCGTCGTCGAACTCGGGCGGTTCGGGATCGAGCCGCGGCATCTGCGGGCGATGAAGGCCGCAGCCGACCGGGAGGCCGGGCTCGTGGACCAGGTGGTGGCCCCGCTCAAGCGGCACCGGAACCCGCAGACCAGGGCTCACGCGGAGGCGCGCACGAAGGAGCTGGCGGGGCTCACGGTGCGGCTGCACGCCGCGCTGGTACAGACGGCACTCGGGGTACGGCTGCCCTGAGCGGCGGGCCGCGCGGGGGCCGGATCAGGTGCCCGATCCCGGCCCGACTACCCAAACATCCCGAGCACGGCCTAGGGTTACTGTGTGAACGAGCTCGATGTCGTAGGTGTCCGGGTCGAAATGCCCTCCAACCAACCGATCGTGCTGCTGCGTGAAGTGGGAGGCGACCGTTACCTTCCCATCTGGATCGGACCGGGGGAGGCGACGGCGATCGCCTTCGCCCAGCAGGGCATGGCTCCCGCGCGGCCGCTGACCCACGATCTGTTCAAGGACGTGCTGGAGGCCGTCGGCCAGGAGCTCACAGAAGTGCGCATCACGGACCTGCGTGAGGGCGTCTTCTACGCGGAGCTGGTTTTCGCCAGCGGTGTCGAGGTGAGCGCCCGCCCGTCCGACGCCATAGCGCTCGCGCTGCGCACCGGGACGCCGATCTACGGCAGCGACACGGTGCTCGATGACGCCGGTATCGCGATCCCGGACGAGCAGGAGGACGAGGTGGAGAAGTTCCGCGAGTTCCTCGACCAGATCTCTCCGGAGGACTTCGGCACCAGCAGCCAGTGAGCCTCCCTGTCCGAAGCGGACCGGGAGGCAGGAGTTGCAGCAGTCGGTGAGCGGAGGGGCGGCCCGGCGGACGATGTGGTCCGCGGCAGGGTCGCCCGACGCGTTGTGGCGGGTGAAATGCCCGCATGTGCCAGTGGCGAGTGAGAGCGTCACACGGTCCGCGCCGAGCTCATTCGGCTAGCCTTTCCCCGCGGTGGGGCACGGGAAACCACTCTTAGGGTGATTATCACTCGGCGTGGCGAGTGTGGCGATCGTTGACGCACCCCTGGTGACTGCCTACCGTCGAGAAGGCAGGTCAAGGACGGAGGTCGGCGTGAGAAGCAGCGGCGACGGTACGGCTGGGGGCGGCCCCGAGCGCAGTCTCAGGGCGAGCGGTCCGTACCCTCCCCCCGGCTCACGGCTCCGCGCGAGCGGGGGATGCCCCCAGCCCGGCGACGCGACCGATCACGCTCCGCAGCGACCGACGGCCGTGCCGAGCAGCGGAGGGACGACGTCCATGGCGTCCGAGCAGATCGGCTATCGCGGCCCGACGGCCTGTGCGGCCGCCGGTATCACCTACCGGCAGTTGGACTACTGGGCCCGCACGGGTCTCGTCGAGCCGAGCGTGCGCCCGGCCTACGGGTCCGGGACGCAGCGGCTGTACAGCTTCCGCGACGTGGTCGTCCTGAAGATCGTCAAGCGGTTCCTGGACACCGGGGTGTCGTTGCAGAACATCCGCACGACCGTGCAGCACCTCAGGGAACGCGGTTTCCGCGACCTGGAGCGGATGACGCTCATGAGTGACGGCGCCACGGTCTACGAGTGCACCTCGCCGGACGAGGTCCACGCCCTGCTGCAAGGGGGGCAGGGGGTCTTCGGCATCGCCGTCGGCGTGGTGTGGCGCGACGTCGAGAGCGCGCTGTCCCAGCTGCACGGGGAGCGGATCGACACCGGCGAGACGCTGGTCGGGCCCAACCCGGCGGACGAGCTGGCGCGACGGCGGAACCGGGCCGTATGAGCCGCCGCTGAGGCGGTGCTCCGGGTGGTCGCAGGAGGCGGGACGTTTCCTCAGCGGTCGCACCGGCCGGGTCCGTCGCACCGGCCGGGTCCGTCGTGCTGGGCGCAAGCGGTTGCTCCCCGGGGTGATTGCGGGACGGGGCGGTCGACGGGGCATTGTCAGTGGCGTAGGGCAGCATCGGAGTTGTGAGAACCGCGCCCACGATCCTGCATCTCGACATGGATGCCTTCTTCGCCTCGGTGGAGCAGGCGTCCAAGCCGAGTCTGCGCGGGAAGGCCGTGGTCGTGGGTGGACTCGGGCCGCGGGGTGTGGTGGCCACGGCGTCGTACGAGGCGCGGGTCTTCGGGGTGCATTCGGCGATGCCCATGGGGCAGGCCAGGCGGCTCGCGCCCAACGCCGCGTACCTCGTGCCGCGCTTCGGGCTCTACAAGGCGATCAGCGAGCGCGTCATGGAGCTGCTGAGGGCGTTGTCGCCACTCGTGGAGCCGTTGAGTCTGGACGAGGCGTTCGTGGATTTGGAGGCCGGCGGAGTGGCCTGGGACGAGGAGTCCGCCCGGCTGGTCGGGACGCGGCTGCGCGCCGACATACGCGCGGTCACCGGACTCACGGGGTCGGTCGGGCTCGCCGCCTCCAAGATGCTCGCGAAGATCGCGTCGGAGCAGGCCAAACCCGACGGACTGGTGGTGATCGAGCCGGGCACCGAGCGGGCGATGCTCGGGCCGATGTCGGTGCGAACCCTGCCCGGAGTCGGACCGGCGACGGGCGACCATCTGCGGCGCGCCGGGATCACCACCGTCGAGGAGATCGTCGAGGCGGGAGAGGACGAACTGGTCCGGCTGCTGGGCAAGGCCCACGGGCACGGGCTCTACGCGATGGCCCTGGCGCGGGACGACCGGCCCGTGGTGGCGGAGCGGGAGGCGAAGTCCGTCTCCGTGGAGGACACGTACGACGTGGACATCCACGACCGGGTGCGGGTCGGGCTGGAGGTGCAGCGGCTGGCCGACCGGTGCGTACGGCGCCTGCGCGGGGCCGGTCTCTCCGGGCGGACCATCGTGCTGAAGGTGCGGCGGTACGACTTCTCGACGCTCACCCGGTCGGAGACGTTGCGGGGGCCGACGGACGACCCCGGGGTGATCGGGGAAGCCGCGGCCAGGCTGCTGGACTCGGTGGACACCACGGGCGGGGTGCGGCTGCTCGGGGTCGGGGTCAGCGGACTCGCCGACTACACGCAGGAGGACCTGTTCGCGCAGGCCGCGGGGGAGCGGGCGGTGGCCGAGGGGCCGGTCGAGGAGCACGCCGTGGCGCAGGCCGAGGAGCAGCCGTCGCGCGCCGAGCGGCGCTGGCCCGCCGGGCATGACGTGCGGCACGCCGAGTTCGGGCACGGATGGGTGCAGGGCAGTGGCCTGGGGAGGGTCACCGTGCGCTTCGAGACGCCCGGCTCGGCGCCCGGCAGGGTGCGGACCTTCCGGGTGGACGATCCCGCGCTGGAACCGGCGGATCCGTTGCCGCTGGTGTTACGAAGACCCGAGGAGCCGGGGGACGGAGCCGTCGGCCCTGTCGGCCCTGTCGGGCCTGTCGGCCCTGTCGGCCTTGTCGGGCCCGTGAGTACGCCTTCGGGGGACGCGTCAGAGGATCACGTGGTGTGTTCGTCCGAGTCGGCCAGCTTGCCGAACTCGTGATCGGGGAGCGCGGGAGGGGCCGCGATGTCCAGGCCGTAGTGGTGGTAGAGCTGGAGTTCCTGCTCGGGGGAGAGGTGGCGGCCCACGCCGAAGTCGGGGGCGTCCTTGATCAGGACGCGTTCGAAAGGGACGTGGAGGGCGCCGTCGATCAGTTCGCTGGGCTCCAGCGGGACGAACGCGTCCCTGCTGAACAGGCCGGTCCGTATGGCTGCCCACTCCGGCTCGCCGGTGGCGTCGTCGAGGTAGACCTCGTCGATCGTGCCGATCCTGGTTCCGTTGCGGTCGAATGCCTTGCGGCCGATCAGGTTGCGCGGATCGATATCGGTACGCACGGGACCTCCACAGGCTCGCAACTCATCCGTAGGCACTACAAAACGGCACAATCGAGGAGGCGGCCACTCGAAGGTTCGTGCGTTGACCGCGCTGGTACGCTGGCAACGGCTGCTGACCCCGTGCGGGAGAGTCCTCCGGACACCACCGGAGGCGCCGAAGGAGCAAATCCTCCCCGGAATCTCTCAGGCACACGTACCGCACGGACGAGGTCACTCTGGAAAGAAGAGCGGGTGTCGGCTTCCGCTCTCACCGACGGTGAAAGCCGGAGGCCTTCGGGCGATCCGGTGAAGCTCTCAGGTTGAGATGACAGAGGGGGAGGCCGTCCGGGTACCCGCGCCGTGGTGCCCCTCGAAGGTCGTGTCAGACCAGGAGGCCTCCGCCCATGACCGCCCATCGCATTCCGCTTTCCGAGCTCGAAGAAGCAGTCCCCTTCGAGCAGCGCCACATCGGCCCCGACCACGAGGCCCGGGCCAAGATGCTCGCGCACGTAGGCTACGGCTCGCTGGACGAGCTCACGGCCGCCGCGGTCCCGGCCGTCATCCAGAGCGCCGAGGCCCTCGACCTGCCGAGCGCCCGCAGCGAGGCCGAGGTCATCGCCGAGCTGCGCTCGCTCGCGGACCGTAACCAGGTCCTCGGTTCCATGATCGGACTCGGCTACTACGGCACGTTCACCCCGCCGGTGATCATGCGCAACGTCATGGAGAACCCGGCCTGGTACACGGCCTACACGCCGTACCAGCCGGAGATCTCGCAGGGGCGGCTGGAGGCCCTGCTCAACTTCCAGACCATGGTCGCCGACCTCACCGGACTGCCGACCTCCGGGGCCTCCCTGCTCGACGAGGGCACCGCGGCGGCCGAGGCCATGGCGCTGTCGCGGCGGATGGGCAAGAACAAGAAGGGCCTGTTCCTCGTCGACGCGGACGCGCTGCCGCAGACCATCGCCGTGATCCAGACCCGGGCCGAGCCGACCGGCGTGGAGGTCGTCGTCGCCGACCTCGGCGACGGCATCCCGGCCGAGTTCGCCGAGCGCGAGATCAACGGCGTACTGATCCAGTACCCGGGCGCCTCGGGTGCCGTGCGGGACATCAAGCCCGTCATCGACCGGGCGCACGAACTCGGGGCGGTCGTCACCGTCGCCGCCGATCTGCTCGCGCTGACGCTGCTGAAGTCGCCCGGTGAGCTCGGCGCGGACATCGCGGTCGGCACGACCCAGCGCTTCGGCGTGCCGATGGGCTTCGGCGGGCCGCACGCCGGCTACATGGCGGTCAAGGAGAAGATGGCGCGCAGCCTGCCCGGGCGGCTCGTCGGCGTCTCCGTGGACGCCGACGGGAACAAGGCCTACCGGCTCGCGCTGCAGACGCGTGAGCAGCACATCCGCCGTGAGAAGGCGACCAGCAACATCTGCACCGCGCAGGTGCTGCTCGCCGTGATGGCCGGCATGTACGCCGTCTACCACGGCCCGGAGGGGCTGAAGGGCATCGCGCGGCGCACCCACCGCTACGCCACGGTTCTCGCCGCCGGGCTCGCGAACGGCGGGGTCGAGGTCGTGCACGGCTCCTTCTTCGACACCGTGACCGTGCGCGTCGCGGGCCGGGCCGCCGAGGTCGTGGCCGCCGCGCGTGACAACGGGGTCAACCTGCGTCTCGTCGACGTCGATCACGTCTCGATCGCCTGCGACGAGACCACCACCCGGGCCCAGCTGCGGGCCGTGTGGGCCGCCTTCGGTGTCGAGGGAGTCATCGAGGCGCTGGACGCAGCCACCGAGGACGGGCTTCCGGCCGGCCTGCTGCGCACCGACGACTACCTGACGCACCCGGTCTTCCACCAGCACCGCTCCGAGACCGCCATGCTGCGCTACCTGCGCCGGCTGGCCGACCGGGACTACGCCCTCGACCGCGGCATGATCCCGCTGGGCTCCTGCACCATGAAGCTCAACGCGACCACGGAGATGGAGCCGGTCACCTGGCCGGAGTTCGGGCAGCTGCACCCCTTCGCGCCCGCCGAGCAGGCCGAGGGCTACCTCACGCTCATCCATGAGCTGGAGGACCGGCTCGCCGAGGTCACCGGGTACGACAAGGTCTCCCTCCAGCCGAACGCCGGGTCGCAGGGCGAGCTGGCCGGTCTGCTCGCCGTCCGTGGGTACCACCGGGCCAACGGGGACGAGCAGCGGACCGTGTGCCTGATCCCGTCGTCCGCGCACGGGACCAACGCCGCCAGCGCGGTGATGGCGGGGATGAAGGTCGTGGTCGTGAAGACCGCCGAGGACGGTGAGATCGACGTCGAGGACCTGCGCGCGAAGATCGAGCAGTACCGCGACGAGCTGGCCGTGCTGATGATCACCTACCCGTCGACCCACGGCGTGTTCGAGGAGCACGTGGCCGACATCTGCGCGCAGGTGCACGAGGCGGGCGGTCAGGTCTACGTCGACGGCGCCAACCTCAACGCGCTGGTCGGGCTCGCCAAGCCGGGGCACTTCGGCGGCGACGTCTCGCACCTGAACCTGCACAAGACCTTCTGCATCCCGCACGGAGGCGGCGGCCCGGGCGTCGGTCCGGTGGCGGTGCGCGAGCACCTCGCGCCGTACCTGCCCAACCACCCGCTGCAGCCCGAGGCGGGCCCGGAGACGGGCGTCGGTCCCATCTCGGCGGCGCCCTGGGGCTCCGCGGGCATCCTCCCGATCTCGTGGGCGTACGTCCGGCTCATGGGCGGCGAAGGGCTGAAGCGGGCCACGCAGGTGGCGGTGCTGAGCGCCAACTACGTCGCCAAGCGGCTGGAGCCGCACTACCCGGTGCTCTACACGGGCCCCGGCGGGCTCGTGGCGCACGAGTGCATCATCGACCTGCGGCCGCTGACCAAGGCGACCGGGGTGAGCGTCGACGACGTCGCCAAGCGGCTCATCGACTACGGCTTCCACGCGCCGACCATGTCGTTCCCGGTGGCCGGGACGCTGATGATCGAGCCGACGGAGTCGGAGGACCTGACCGAGCTGGACCGGTTCTGCGACGCGATGATCGCCATCCGCGCCGAGATCGAGAAGGTCGGTTCCGGTGAGTGGCCCGCCGAGGACAACCCGCTGCGGGGTGCGCCGCACACCGCCGGCGCCCTCGCCGGGGAGTGGGAGCACGCCTACAGCCGTGAGGAGGCCGTCTTCCCGGCCGGGGTCTCGGCCGCCGACAAGTACTGGCCGCCGGTGCGCCGTATCGACCAGGCGTTCGGCGACCGGAACCTGGTCTGCTCGTGCCCGCCGCTGGACGCGTACGAGGGCTGATCTGCCGACAGACGTGCTGGTCCGGCCGACGGGAGGGGCTCCGCGCTGCGGGGTCCCTCCCGTCATGTCGTGGCGAGTGCCAACCAGGCAACCCCGGGTCCCGCGCCGTGGTACCCGCGGTGAGACTGAAGTCGTCGGCGGTCTCGCGGGGGCTTATGGCGGGCGCGTACGGCTCTGTGAGCGTCGTTCGGTGGGCGGGATGTGTGCGTGTCACGGCGTGCGATCCGGGCGGTTGGCCCGATCGGGGGATGGCGACTGGGTGTGACGCGAATAGCGTTAGTGTCACGGGTCGGCAGGGCGCTGTGCCTGTGAGATCGGGGGTGTGTGGTGGTGGGGAAACTCGTGCGCACGGGGGGACCGTCCGAGGTGAGGGCCTCGCACGCGGACCGGGACCGGATCGTGGACGTACTGCGTGTCGCCGCCGGCGACGGACGGCTGACCCTGGAGGAGCTCGACGAGCGCCTGGAGACCGCGCTGTCCGCCCGGACGGTGGGGGAGCTCGCGGTGCTGACGGCGGATCTGCCCGAGGCGGTGGGGGAGAGCGGCTTCGAGGAGGTCGTGCGGATCGAGCAGATGGGTTCCACGACCCGGCGCGGTGACGCATGGGTGGTGCCGCGGCGCATGGAGATCCGGTCGGCCTGGGGTGAGGTGACGCTCGACTTCACCGACGCGGTGATCACGCACGACAGGCTGCACATCGACCTGGACCTGCGTGCCGGGGCCCTCAAACTGGTGACCCGGCCCGGCATCGTGGTGGACACAACCGGGCTAGTGACGAACTACTCCGCGGTCAAGGAGCGCCGGCCCGCCGACGCGCCCGTGGTGCTGCGCGTGCGGATCACCGGCGAGGTCGAGTACGGGCAGATAGTCGCTCGCCCGCGGCGGCGGGGCATCGGCAGGCGCTGTCGCTGAGGCGAGCCCAAGGCCAGCCACCCCCTGCTGGGCGCGGTGTTCCTCAAGGGCTTCCTGGAGGCGATCGGCGTCGCGGTCGTGGTCGGCGCCTACCTCGCGTCGAACGCCGTCGTGGTGGTCGTCGGCCTGTACTACCTCGTCACCGCCGGCCATGTGGTCACCGACTGGTCCGGCGCCCTCACCACCCAGCACGGCAACGTCTTCGTCATGATCGGCGTGGCCCTGCTCATCTTCCCGGAACTGGCTCTCGGTCTGTCCGGTTCAGGGACCGGCGTCGCCGTGATGCAGCACGTCAAGGGTGACCCGGACGACACGGAAGCCCGCCCGGTGGGCCGTATCCGCGACACCAAGAGCTGCTCACCGCGGCCGCTCGTGCGCTCCGGTGCGGCCGCCGCTGCTGCCCATGTCGGACAGGCCATCCAGGCGCGCAGGCGACTGGGTGGAGCGGGCTCCGTGAGGCTCGGCGGCTGCTCGGTGGCGGCCATCGACCTGCTCCCGATGTGCGGCTCACCTGGTTCCGGCCGTCACGGGACGGCCGGATCAGCGTAAGCGGAGCGTGATGCCGTGCCCGCGAATGCGGGTGCCGTACGCGTCAAGCTTCTGTTGTAGTCGGCGCCAGGGGTGGTTACCTGATCGAAAACGCCAGTTGAGGCGCGTGCGGCGGCGCCGACGCGCGGGGCGCGGCACGTCGATCGCGGGGTTCGGGGGCGGGCACTGAGCGTGATCACTGAAACCGTAACGTTCGTCATCTCGGCCGAATGTTTCGGCAACCTTCGTCAGTACCCGCGTCGCAGAAAGATTCACCGTGTACAAGGGGTTGCCACCGTTTACCGGCTGTCTCTAGGGTGCGGCATCAACGCAGCTTTCTGGATCTCATTCGAAACTTTCGAGGAGCATGATGGGCGACCCGGCACTGTCCCGCCGCGGCTTCCTGGCGGCCTCCGCCGCGGCCGGTCTGGGAATGACGGCACTGACCGCATGCGGCGGGGACTCGGACGGAGGGTCGTCCGGGACGACAACGATCGAATGGTGGAACATCTCCACCACCGAACCCACCAAGAGCGTCTGGGCCGCTCTCGCCCGCAAGTTCGAGGCGCAGAACCCCACGGTCAAGGTGAAGATCGTCCAACTCGAGAACGACGCCTACAAGTCGAAGATGACGGCCCTGACCTCCTCCGGGAAGCTGCCCGACATCTTCCACACCTGGGGCGGCGGCGTCCTGCGGCAGCAGGTCGACGCAGGGCTGGTCGAGGACCTCACGGACCGCACCAAGCCCTGGGGCGACGCCCTGCTGCCGGTCGCCCGGGAGCCGTACCTGATCGACGACAAGGCCTACGGCGTCCCGTTCGACATCGGCATGATCGGCTTCTGGTACAACAAGGCGCACTTCGAGAAGGCCGGCATCGGCGAGCCCCCGACCACCTGGAGCGGATTCCTCGACGCCGTGCGCAAGCTCAAGTCGGCCCGCATCACGCCCCTCGCCCTGGCCGGCAAGGAGAAGTGGCCCGGCATGTACTACTGGGCGTACCTGGCGATGCGTACCGCCGGCGCCGAGGCGCTGCAGAAGGCCTACGAGGACAAGGACTTCACCGGCGCGCCCTTCGTCGAGGCGGGCGAGCACCTGAGGGAACTCGTCGGCCTCCAGCCGTTCCAGAAGGGCTTCCTCGGCGCGGCCTACTCCAGCCCGACCGGCCAGGCGGCCAGCGTCGGCAACGGCAAGGCCGCCATGGAACTCATGGGCCAGTGGGCCCCCGTGGTCCAGGCCGACGCCGGCAAGGGCCTCGGCAAGGACCTCGGATTTTTCCCGTTCCCCGCGGTCGAGGGCGGTCGGGGGGCCATCACCGAGGTCTTCGGCGGAGGCGGCGGACACGCCCTGCGCCGGGACGCCCCGCAGGCGGCCGTCGACTTCCTGAAGTTCTTCGCCTCGGAGGCCACCGACCGGGAACTGGTCAAGAAGACCGGAGTCCTGCCCGTGGTCCCGGCGGCCGAGAGCGCCATCGCCGACCCCAACATCAAGGCCGTCCAGGCCGAGCTGAAGAAGGCCACCGGCTTCCAGCTCTACCTCGATCAGGCCTACGCGCCCGCCGTGGGCCAGGAGGTCAACGACAGCGTCGCCGCGCTCATATCGGGTTCCAAGTCGCCCGAGCAGGTCGCGCAGTCGGTCACGAAGACCGCGAAGGAAGAGCAGTAGCCGGCGATGACGTCCACGTTCCTGCCGAGCGAGCGGACCGGCCCCGACACCGGCCCACCGTCCCCGGCCCCCGCCGATCGGGCCCGGAGGCGGGCCCGGCGACGCGCCCTGAACTGGCTGACCGCCACCGGCTTCCAGTTGCCCGCCCTGGTGCTGTTCATCGGGCTCGTGCTGCTGCCGATGCTGTTCGCCCTGTACGCCGCGTTCTTCCGGTGGGGCGGCTTCGGCATGCCCTCCGAGTACATCGGCGGCGAGAACTTCACCCGGCTCTTCCAGGACGAGGTGTTCCTGGGCGACCTGTGGCGCTGCCTGGTGCTGGTGGTGCTCTCGCTCGCGTTGCAGCTGCCGTTCGCGCTCGCCATGGCCGTGCTGCTCAACCAGCGGATGCGCGGCCGGGCGGTCTACCGGATGCTGTTCTTCGCCCCGTACGTCCTGTCCGAGGCGATCACCGGCATCCTGTTCGGCATGATCTTCGCCCCGGACGACGGCTTCGCCGACCAGGTCCTCGGCCGGATCGGGCTGGAAGGGCTGGGCGGTGAGTGGTTCGCCGATCCGTCCACGGTCATGGCGACGCTGTTCCTGGTCATGATGTGGAAGTACTTCGGCTTCCACATGATGCTCTACCTGGCCGGGCTCCAGGCCGTCCCCAAAGAGCTGACGGAGGCGGCGCTCATCGACGGGGCCGGTCCGTGGCAGCGCTTCCGCAACGTGACCCTGCCGCTGCTGGCGCCCACCCTGCGCATCAGCGTGTTCCTGTCGGTCATCGGGTCGATCCAGCTCTTCGACCTGGTGTGGGTCACCACCGCGGGCGGTCCGGACCACCACTCCGAGACCATGGCCGTGACCATGTTCCAGTACGGCTTTAAGCGGTACCAGGTCGGCTACGCCAGCGCGATCAGCGTGGCCATGTTCGCCATCAGCCTCGTCTTCGCCCTCGCCTACCAGCGGTTCGTGCTCCGGCGCGACCTCGAAGGAGCCACCACCACCATGCGGGGTGACGGAAAGTGACGGTCAGTCGCAAGACCCGCGGGGGCGGGAGGACCTGGGGCCTGCACGTCGTGCTGGTCGTCATCGGCGCGGTCATGGCCGTGCCCCTGCTCTACGCCGCGCTGTCCGGCTTCAAGTCCACCGACGAACTCTCCCGCAACCCCGTCGGACTGCCCGAGTCGTGGGTGACGTCCAACTACACCGGGATCCTCGCCTCGGGAGATTTCTGGCGGCTGATCGGGAACAGCACGCTGATCGCGGTGGGCACGACCGTGCTCGTCGTCGCGGTCTCGGCGCTGTCGGCCTTCTCCTTCGCGCGGTTCGCCTTCCGGGGCCGGGAGCTGCTGTTCACGCTGTTCACCATGGGGCTGATGTTCCCGTTCGCGGTCGCGGCCCTGCCGCTGTTCCTGCTGCTGCGGTCCCTGGGGCTGCTCGACAACCCGCTCGGCGTGATCCTGCCGCAGGCGGCGTTCGGGCTGCCGATGACCATCATCATCCTGCGCGGCTTCTTCCGGCAGATACCCGGCGAGCTGGAGGAGGCGGCCACGCTCGACGGGTGCGGCCCGCTCGGCTTCTTCTGGCGGGTGCTGCTGCCTATGGCCCGGCCCGCGCTCGGCACCGTCTCGGTGCTGGCCGTCGTCACCAGCTGGAACAACTTCTTCCTGCCCCTGCTGGTGTTCACCGACGCGCAGTGGTGGACGCTGCCGATCGGCGTGCAGCAGTTCCAGGGGCAGTACTCCGCGGACTACGCCAAGGTCTTCGCCTACCTGGTCCTGGCCATGGTCCCCGCCCTCGCCTTCTACTCGGTCGCCGAGCGCCAGCTCGTCGGCGGCCTCACCGCAGGCGCGACGAAGGGCTGACGCGCCGCGGACGTACGGCTCTGTCCACCTACCTGTCGTGAGGAGTCGCACCATGCGCAAGAACCGTCTCGGACTCGCCGGTGCCGTCGCCGTGTTCCTGGTCGCCGCCGGGCTCGGGGCCGGCTCGCCCGCCCAGGCGAGTGACCGGCAGGCGGGTGACCGGCAGCCCACCCTCGCCGACCTCGCCCAGCGCCACGGGCGCTACTTCGGCAGCGCCACCGACAACCCCGAGCTGACCGACGGACCGTACACGGCCCTGCTCGGCAGCGAGTTCGACCAGATCACGCCCGGCAACGGCATGAAGTGGTACGCGACCGAGCCCGAGCAGGGCGTGTTCGACTTCTCCCAGGGCGACCAGATCGTGAACCTCGCCCGGGCCAACCGGCAGAAGGTGCGCGGCCACACCCTGGTCTGGCACAGCCAGTTGCCCGGGTGGCTCACCGAGCGGGAGTGGACCGCCCCGGAGCTGAGGGCCGTGCTGAAGAAGCACATCCAGACGGAGGTACGGCACTACCGCGGCAAGGTCTTCGCCTGGGACGTCGTCAACGAGGCGTTCAACGAGGACGGGACCTACCGCGAGTCGGTGTTCTACAAGACGCTCGGCCCGGGCTACATCGCCGACGCGCTGCGCTGGGCGCACCAGGCCGATCCACGCGTGAAGCTCTACCTCAACGACTACAACATCGAGGGGATCGGCCCGAAGAGCGACGCCTACCACCGGCTGGCCAAGGAACTGAAGGCCCAGGGCGTCCCGCTGCACGGCATCGGCTTCCAGGCCCATCTGGCCCTCCAGTACGGCTATCCCACGACCCTGGAGGACAACCTCCGCCGCTTCTCCCGGCTCGGCCTCGACACCGCCCTCACCGAGGTCGACATCCGGATGCAGCTGCCGGCGACCCAGGAGAAGCTGGACCAGCAGGCCGAGTGGTACCGGGACCTGACCGAGGCGTGCCTGGCCGTGCGGCGCTGCGTGGGCCTCACCCTCTGGGACTACACGGACAAGTACTCGTGGATCCCCGCGTTCTTCCCGGGCGAGGGCGCGGCCCTGCCGTGGGACGAGCAGTTGCAGCCGAAGCCGGCGTACTTCGCGCTGCGGGAGGCGCTGGCACGGAGGTAGCGGGGAGAGCCGGGCCGTGGTGCGCCCGCCGGGAGCGGCGGGCGCCGCGGGCCGGTCCCGGCCTCGCTCGGGTGCCGCCCGGGATGCGCGAGCCAAAGGTTCCCGGTTCGGACGGGTTCGTCAGTGCCGGTCCGGCGGCGGGGCCGTGCTCGATCTGATCACCAGGTCGGTGCCCAGCTCCACCCGGGGTGCGCCCGGTTCCTCGTCGCGGGCGAGGCGGAGCACCGTACGGGCGGCCAGTCGGCCCATGTCCTCCAGGGGCTGGCGGATCGTCGTCAGCGGCGGGGCCGACCAGCGGACCTCCGGGAGGTCGTCGAAGCCCACCACGCTCATGTCCTGCGGCACCCGCAACCCGCGCCGGCGCAGGGCCTCGATGGCGCCGAGGGCCATCCGGTCGCATGCCGCGAACACCGCCGTCGGCGGCTCGGGCAGGTCGAGCAGGGTGTTGCAGGCGGTGAAGCCGGACTCGGGGCGGAAGTCGCCTGGGACGACGAGGGACTCGTCGGGAGCGATGCCGGCGCCTTCCAGGGCTGCCCGGTAGCCGTCCAGCCGGGCCCGGGAGCACAGCAGTCGCGGCGGCCCGGCGATCAGGCCGATCCGGCGGTGCCCGAGGGACAGCAGGTGCTCGGTGGCCGCCAGGCCGCCCGCCCAGTTCGCGGCGCCGATGGTGGGCGCGTCCAGGGCGGGGGAGCCCGCCGGGTCGACGACCACCAGCGGCACGCCGAGGATCCGCAGTTCCTCGTGGAGCGTCGGCTCCAGCGCCGAGGTGACGAGGACGACGCCGTCGGAAGCCCGGGCCCGAAGGTTGCGCATCCATTCGCGCGCGTCCCCCGACCGGTCGTGGAGGGCCGAGACCACCGTGCCGGCTCCGGCCGCGTGTGCGACCTCCTCGACCCCGCGGATGATCTCCACCGCCCAGGGGCTGTCCAGATTGTTGAAGACCAGGTCGAGCAGGGCCGCCCGGGTGCCCGGGGCCGCGGGGCGCCTGCGGTAGCCGTGCCGGCGCAGCAGGTCCTCGACGCGGGCCCGGGTCTGCGGCGCGACGTCGGAGCGGCCGTTGACCACCCGGGACACGGTCGGCACGGACACGCCGGCCCGCCGGGCGATCTCCGTGATCGTGACTCTGCCCTCGGCGTCGGCCTCACGTGCCGGCACTGCCCCCACCTCCGTCGACGGTGATCGCGCAACTGCCAGAAGTCTTCCGGAGAACGGGCATCCGTGGGAAGTCACGCGGGGCCGGGGACACGGCGTCGCCGCCGGTGACGCGGAGTGACCGGGCCCGGACACGCGTCGGGGCCGGTGCGCAGCGTCTCCTGCGGCCGGCCCCTCATGTCTGCGGGCGGGGTGGCGCCCGCCCCGGCGCCCTCAGGCCGCCGTCATCACCTGGCTGCCCGAGAGCGGGCGGTGCGGGGCGATGACCCTGCCGTCCGGCAGGAGCTCACCGGTGTCCTCGAAGAGCAGCACGCCGTTGCACAGCAGGCTCCAGCCCTGCTCCGGGTGGTGTGCCACGAGTCGGGCGGAGTCCCGGTCGGCGGAGTCGGCGGACGGGCACGGTGTCTGGTGCTGGCACATGGGTGGGATCTTTCGCTTGGTCGTGGCGGACGATGTGAGGGAGTTCGATGAGTCGGTCGTCGTGTCTGTTCCGCGGCTAGAAGCGTCGTTCATGGCCGCCCCCCGTTGTCATGAGTCGTCGGAACCCAGTGTTGCCCCACGGGCATCGATCCGCAGGGATTTCGCCGCACCGCTTCTCACAGGTTCATGACGCATCACCCGCGCGGACGGTTCATCCCAACGGGACTGTCACTTCGGGTGGTTCGCAGTGGCCGGATGGGGCTAGTCCGGTCCGGGCCCGCGTTCTCTGGGGCTCGTACGTGCTATCCGATGCTCGTACGGGCGATCGCATGGACGGGAAAGGCCGACCCCGCCGCCGGGAACGCGGCGACGGGGTCGGCGAGGCAGCTCCGGCGGGCGCTTCAGGCGGGTGAGCCGAGCAGCCGTGTGGGGGTGGCCCGGTGGGTCAGGACCGGCAGGAGCTCCGCGACGCGGTGCGGGCGGTGGGCCGCGATGCCGGGAGGCGCGGGCGCCAGCGGGACGAGCAGGTCGGTGGCGGCGGGGTGGCCGGCGGCACCGTCTGCGGTGCTGTCCTCGTGCAGCCAGAGCGTCAGCATGTAGAGGCTGGGCACGGACAGGAGGCGGGGCTGGTAGGGCTGCGGCATCGTCTCGGCCTGGTGCAGGGCGCGTTCGGTGGAGGTGATGTACGGGCCCTCGAAGAAGTGCGAGAAGGCCCAGCCGTCGGGGGTCAGCCTGGTCTCCGCCGCGGCCACGGCACGGTCGCCGCAGCGGATCAGGAATCGCCATCCGGCCAGCCGGGTGGCGGAGACGCCCTCGGCGGTGACCCGGTCGAGGACGTGGACGGGCAGGGGGAGCTCGGCAGTGACGGGCCCCTGGCTGCGGAGGAGGGCGGGAGTTCGGGCTTCGCGGACCGCTGTGGGAGAGGAGAGCGCAGTCAGGACGGAACGGAGTGCGGGCGCGGGAGCCGGAGGGACATGCAGCGGCATGGTGGGTCGCCTCTCATTCAAAGGCACGGTGGCGCGAGGGCGGGGGCGGACGGCGCTGTCAGCTCACGAGGGTCAGAGAGGCAGGGGCCGGGTCGTGAACGAGAGGGGGTGAGGTCCGCCGAACGTCGCCTCGACGGCAGGACCCGCCGACCGTGGGCGCCAACCTTCTGCCTTGTTCGCGGAGTTTATACGACACGGGTTCGGACTGTGTTTCGCCTAGTCGTTTCCGGTGAGTAGAACAAGGGTACATTCGGTCGGCGATACGCGAGAATTATCCCGATTCCCGGTGGTGGTGTGCGGCGATGACCTCGGCGAATGGCCGCGGACCGGTCGGCCCATTCTCGTCGGCGTTTTTCACGAGTTCGCGGTGCCGCGAAACCTGTGCTGCGCGCCATGCCGGGCGAATGTGCCACCGGTCACAGATGACCAGCCTAGCGGTCGGCGGGCCCGTCCGGGACGTTATCGATCGCTTTCACTGGGCATCCTCCACCTGACCGGGAGGCCGACGGCCGGATCCCGGCCGGCATCATCCATGAGGAGGGACACGTCGATGGGCGAGAAGGTCGTGGCAGGGCGGTTCGACCTGTCCGATCGCCAGCGCTACCGCGACAAGCTCCGTCAGTGTCTGACGGGCCTGGAGCGACTCCTGGCGGAGAAGCGGTTCGATCGCCCGAAGAACCTCATGGGGCTCGAGATCGAATTGAATCTGGCCGGTGCCGACGGCATGCCGAAAATGTTGAACGGGCAAGTCCTGGAGCGGATCGCGAGCCGCGATTTCCAAACAGAGCTCGCCATGTTCAACCTGGAAGTGAACATCCCTCCCCACCCGTTGGGAGGCCGCGTATTCGACCGGCTGGCGGAGGAACTCCGTACGTCGCTGGCATATGCCGACCGGAAAGCCGGAGAGGTCGACGCGGGAATCGTGATGATCGGCATCCTGCCGACCCTCGACCGTGACGACCTGGTGTCGTCGAACCTCTCCGACGTCGACCGCTACACGCTTCTCAACGACCAGATCGTGGCCGCTCGGGGCGAGGAGTTCACCCTCGACATCGACGGCGTCGAGCACCTCAGCTGCACCTCGAAGTCGATCGCGCCGGAGGCCGCCTGCACGTCCGTGCAGTTGCACCTGCAGGTCACCCCGGGCCGGTTCGCCGACGTGTGGAACGCGGCCCAGGCGGTCGCCGCCGCGCAGATCGCCGTCGGCGCCAACTCGCCCTTCCTTTTCGGCCGGGAGCTGTGGCGCGAGTCGCGGCCCCCGCTGTTCCAGCAGTCGACCGACACCCGCCCGCCCGAGCTGCAGGCCCAGGGCGTCCGCCCGCGCACCTGGTTCGGGGAGCGCTGGGTGGAGTCGGCCTACGACCTCTTCGAGGAGAACCTGCGCTACTACCCGGCGCTGCTGCCGATCTGCGACGACGAGGACCCGCTGGAGGTGATCCACCGGGGCGGCGCCCCGACGCTCGCGGAACTCGTCCTGCACAACGGCACCATCTACCGCTGGAACCGCCCCGTCTACGACGTCGCCGACGGCGTGCCGCACCTGCGCGTGGAGAACCGCGTCCTGCCCGCCGGGCCCACCGTCATCGACGTCGTCGCCAACGCCGCCTTCTACTACGGGGTCGTCCGCGCCCTCGCCGAGGAGGCCCGGCCGGTGTGGACCCGGCTGCCCTTCGAGGCGGCCGCGGCCAACTTCGACGCGGCGTGCAAGGACGGCATCGACGCCCGCTTCACCTGGCCCCGGCGGGGCCGGTACGGCGGCACCACCGAGGTCGACGCGGTCAATCTGGTCCGGGACGAACTGCTGCCGCTCGCCGAGGCCGGGCTGGACGCCTGGGGCGTCGAGCCGGCCGACCGCGACCTGTACCTGGGCGTGATCGAGGAGCGCTGCCGGCGCCGGACGAACGGGGCGAGCTGGCAGGCCGCGACCTTCCACAAGGCCCTCGACGCCGGCCTCGGCCGGGAGGAGGCGCTGGCCGCCACGACCCGGCGCTACCGCGAGCTGATGCATCAGGGGGACCCGGTGCACAGCTGGCCGGTGGGGCTGCCCGAGCCGGTGTCGCTGGGCTGACGCGCCTGCGGGGCGACGACCCCCTGCCGCCATACTGATCCGACGGATCGGTGAAGTGGAGGCAGGGGTGCAGGCGGAGGCGAGCCCGGTGGACGGTCCCATTCCCCAGCAGGGGCTCTCGCGGCGGATGCTCCGCAACGAGACGCTGCTGGTCCTCGCGCTCTCGCTGGGCGCGAGCGGCGTCTCCGCGCTGATCAGCTTCACCGGGTCGGTGACCAGGCCGGGCGGGCTGAAGGACCAGGCGGCCACGATGAACGCCTCGGCCGCGCCGGGCCGCCCCTGGCTCGACCTCGCCTGGCAGCTCTTCGGGATCGCCACGGCCCTGGTGCCCGTCGCGCTCGTCGCGCACTTCCTGCTGCGCGAGCGGGCGAGCCTGCGCACGATCGGCTTCGACCGCACCCGTCCCTGGCCCGACCTCGGCCGGGGGGCCGCGATCGCGGCGGTGATCGGCAGCACCGGCATCGCCTTCTACTTGGCGGCCCGCGGACTGGGGTTCAACCTCACCGTGGTGCCCGAGGCGCTGCCGGACGTGTGGTGGAAGTACCCCGTGCTGATCCTCTCCGCGATCCAGAACGCGGTGCTGGAGGAAGTGATCGTCGTCGGCTACCTGCTGCGCCGCATGGGCCAGCTGGGCTGGACGCCGACGGCCGCACTGGTGGGCAGCTCCGTCCTGCGCGGCTCGTACCACCTCTACCAGGGCATCGGCGGTTTCATCGGGAACATGGTCATGGGCGTCGTCTTCGTCCACCTCTATCGCCGCTGGGGCCGGGTCGGCCCGCTGGTGGTGGCCCACTCGCTGCTCGACATCGGGGCGTTCGTGGGTTACGGGCTGCTGGCCGGCAAGGTGGGGTGGCTGCCGACGGCGTGAGACACCGGCGACGGGGCGTACGACAGCGTCGTACGCCCCGTCGTCCGTCTCAGAGGCCCGCTTCGGCCTTCTCGTACGCCCCTTCGTCCAGCAGTTCGCCGTCGATGACCGTGACGGCCCGCCCGGTCAGCAGGGTGCGGTCGCCGCGCAGCTCCGTGTGGACGCGGCCCGAGCGGGACGAGGCCTGGAACCCGGTCAGGGCGGGGCGGCCGAGGCGCTCGGACCAGAACGGGGCGAGCGCGGTGTGCGCGCCGCCGGTGACGGGATCCTCGTCGATGCCGACGTTCGGGAAGAAGCAGCGCGAGACGTAGTCGTAGCCGCGTCCCGGGTCCTCGGCGCGGGCCGTGGCGATGACGCCGCGCTCGGAGTGGGCGGCGAGGGCCCTCGGGTCCGGGCCGAGGGCGCGGACGGTCTTCTCGTCGGCCACTTCGACCAGCAGGTCGCCGACGTAGGGGCCGGTGTCGAAGGCCGTGAGCGGCTCGGTGCCGAGCACCTGGGCGAGACCGGCCGGCGGGTCGACCCGGGTGAGCGGGGCCGTCGGGAAGTCCAGGGCGACGGAGCCGTCGTCCGCCCGCGTGGCGACGAGGACGCCGCTGCGGGTGGCGAACCGCACCGGGCCCTCGTGGGCGCCGGTGGTGTGCAGGACATGGGCCGTGGCCAGGGTCGCGTGGCCGCACATCGCGACCTCGGTGACCGGCGTGAACCAGCGCAGCGCCCAGTCGGCCTCACCGCCCGGCGGGAGGGGGTGGGCGAAGGCCGTCTCGGCGTGGTTGACCTCCAGGGCGACGTGCTGCAGCCAGCTGTCGTCCGGGAAGGCGTCCGCGCCGTCCAGGAGCAGGACACCGGCCGGGTTGCCGGAGAAGGGGCGATCGGTGAAGGCGTCGACGATTCGGATCCGCATGTCCTGAAGCTAGAGGCTTCGCGAAGTCGCAGGCCAAGGCCAATTCATGAGTCCTGGACCGGTTCCGTGGGGCCGGGGCCCGCACGCCTCCACAGGCCGGGCCTTGCCGACCCAACGTTACCGATATATCGTTGAAGCGTCGCGACAGATCAACGATGGAATGGAGTGGTTGCGATGCGTACCCATGGTTTCGAGCACGGCCACGGTCACGGCGGACCGCGTCACGGCCGGGGCGGTTTCGAGAGTCTGCGTGCGGCCTTCGGGCCCTTCGGCCCTGGCGGCCCCAACTGGGGAGGGCCCGGAGGCCCTGGTTTCGGCCCCGGTCCCTGGGGCGGCCGGGGGCGGGGCGGGCCGAGGGGAAGGGCACGGCGCGGTGATGTCCGGGCCTCGATCCTGGCCCTGCTGCAGGACCGGCCGATGCACGGCTACGAGATGATCCAGGAGATCGCCGAGCGCAGCGGCGGGGCGTGGAAGCCGAGCCCCGGCTCGGTGTACCCCACCCTGCAGCTGCTGGAGGACGAGGGGCTGATCGTCAGTGAGTCCGAGGGCGGCAAGAAGCTGTTCTCGCTCACCGAGGCGGGCCGCGCCGCCGCCGGCGAGGGCCCCGAGGCGCCCTGGGAGGAGGCCTCCCGCGGGGTCGACTGGGAAGCTCTGGGCGAGATCCGGCAGGCCGGCTTCGGTCTGATGGAGGCCTTCGGCCAGGTCTGGAAGACCGGCAGCAAGGAGCAGCGGGAGAAGGCGCTCGGCGTCATCAACGAAGCCCGCAAGAAGCTGTACCTGATCCTCGCCGACGAGGACTGAGGGACACCTGCGTCCCCCCTCGTGCGGCAGGCGCAGCCAGGCGCCCCTGGGGTGCTCCGAGGGCGCTTCGGCGTGCCACCGCGCCGCGCGGCCGGAATGCGGGGGCGGAACGCAGCCGCGTGGGCCTCGACGTTCGGCGCTGGCGAACCGTCAGCCGCGAGGGAAACGGCCTGATCTCCTCCGTAAGGAGGAGATTCCGGTCGGCGATGTCCACTTCCCGTGGGACGCGAAGATGCTTCCCGCCGAGGATGCCCCGGGTCCGCCGGGCTGATGGGGTGGGGATGTGCAACCCCGTATCCCCCGGCAGTCGGCCCTTGAGCACGGCACCCACCGCGCGGACAACGATGCCAGGCTCAGCGACGAGCTGGCCTCGGTGATCGGCGGTGCCCGCCGCAGGGCGGTCCGGGACGGGGACCGGCAGATCGACACCGCCCATCTGCTCCACTCGCTGCTGGAGTCCGGCCCCGAGGCCCGGGCCGTCGTCGGCGACGGGCCGCAGCTCGCGCGGCTCCTCGGCTACCTCGTGCAGCGCAGCATCGGCTACGGCCTGCGCTGGCAGAGCGGCGTCGAGGACTCGGGGGGCGTGCCCGTGGTGAGCGGGAGCACGTGCTTCTCACCGCTGGCGGCGGCCGCGATGGAGTACGCCTGCGCGCGCGCCGCCGGGCGCGAAGAACCGGCCCGCGGCACCGACCTGCTCGCGGCGATCGTCGTCGACCCGCAGTCCCGTGCCGTCGAGGTGCTCGAACGGGCCGGAATCGACGCACGCGCGGTCTTCGCCCGCCTCGACGGCTGCTCCGGCGTCACCGAGGAGTACGGCGAAGCCACTCACTGAGCCGGGCCGTTCCGCCGTCCAGGCAGTGAGACAGGTGCCATAGGGGATGACGCTCCTGTCATCGCCTGTCATCATGTGCCGGTGCCTACGTCTGACAGCAGCCCGAGCGGGCGCGGCAAGGGAGCGGGCCTCGGCCTGGCGCTCCTGTCCGCGGTCGCCTTCGGCGGATCCGGTGTCGCGGCCAAGCCGCTGATCGAAGCGGGACTCGACCCGCTGCACGTGGTGTGGCTCCGGGTGGCCGGGGCGGCCCTGGTGATGCTGCCGCTCGCCGTGCGCCACCGCGGGCTGCTGCGCCGCCGCCCCGGACTGCTGGCCGGCTTCGGGCTGCTGGCGGTCGCGGGCGTCCAGGCCTGCTACTTCGCGGCGCTCTCCCGTATCCCCGTCGGGGTGGCGCTGCTCATCGAGTACCTGGCGCCCGCCCTGGTGCTGGGCTGGGTGCGGTTCGTGCAGCGGCGGCCCGTGACGCGTGCCGCCGCGGTCGGTGTGGTGCTCGCCGTCGGCGGTCTCGCGTGTGTCGTGGAGGTCTGGGCGGGCCTGCGCTTCGACGCCCTGGGGCTGCTGCTCGCGCTCGGCGCGGCCTGCTGCCAGGTCGGCTACTTCGTCCTGTCCGACCAGGGCAGCGACGCCGGCGACGAGGCACCCGACCCGCTCGGCGTCATCGCCTACGGTCTGCTCGTCGGCGCCGCCGTGCTCACCGTCGTCGCCCGGCCGTGGAGCATGGACTGGTCCGTGCTGACCGGCACCGCACGCATGGACGGCACGCCCGTCGCCGCCGTGGTCCTGCTCGCCTGGATCGTCCTCGTCGCCACGGTCGTCGCGTACGTCACCGGCGTGATCGCCGTACGCCGGCTCTCCCCGCAGGTCGCCGGGGTCGTGGCCTGTCTCGAAGCGGTCATCGCCACGGTCCTGGCCTGGGTGCTGCTCGGCGAGCACCTCTCGGCTCCGCAGCTCGCCGGCGGGGTGATCGTGCTGGTGGGCGCGTTCATCGCCCAGTCCTCGACGCCCACGAAGGGCTCGGGGCAGCCGGTGGCGAGCGGTGGCCCGGAAAGGGAATTGTCCCGGCGCGGAACCAGCGCATAGGGTGCCGGTCATGCCTTCGAACGCACTCGTTCTTCCGCCTCCGGCCGCCTGAGGCGGGCCCTCCGGAATCCGTGCCCGGCGCACTCGCCGCCGGGCCGAACGGTGCTGCCCGCAGACGAAGTCCGCGAACCCCGCTGATCACGACCGATCCGGGGCCCTTCCCGAACTTCCGCGCACCCGCGCCGCCCCCAGGGCGCCGCGTGCCGTGCGCGTCTGCGGAGAGAACACGTGTCGCACACTGCCTCCGGCCTGCCCATCGGGCGAGGCCTTGTCTATCTGATCGTCGCCGGTGTCGCCTGGGGCACCGCGGGCGCGGCCGCCTCCCTGGTCTACCGGGCCAGTGACCTCGGGCCCGTCGCCCTCTCGTTCTGGCGTTGCGCCGCCGGCCTCGTGCTGCTGCTCGCCGTGCGCCTGGTACGGCCGCGCACCAGGACCGCCGTTCGCGAGCCGCTCGGCCGACGAGCCGCGCGGGCCGGGGTCACCGGGCTCGGGCTCGCGGTCTTCCAGACGGCGTACTTCGCGGCCGTCTCGGCCACCGGCCTCGCCGTCGCCACCGTCGTGACCCTGGGTGCCGGGCCCGTGCTCATCGCCCTCGGCGCGCGGCTGACCCTGGCCGAACGCCTGGGCCGGGGCGGGGCGGCCGCCGTCGCGGGTGCCCTGGCCGGGCTCGGGGTCCTCGTCCTGGGCGGTGGCGGCGCAACCGTACGCCCCTCCGGCGTGCTGCTGGCGCTGCTGTCCGCGGCCGGGTACAGCGTGATGACGCTGCTCACCCGGCGGTGGGGCCGCGACGGCGCGGCCGACGCCTCGGGGACGGCCGTCGAGGCGTTCGCCGTGACGAGCCTGTGCCTGCTGCCCTTCGCGCTCGCCGAAGGGCTGGTGCCGCACACCGCCGAACCCGTGCGGCTGCTGCTCCTGCTGGCGTACGTGGCGGCCGTGCCCACCGCCCTCGCCTACGGCCTGTACTTCGCGGGCGCGGCCGTCGTCCGGTCCGCCACCGTCTCGGTCGTCATGCTGCTGGAACCCGTCAGCGCGGCCGTGCTCGCCGTCGTCCTGCTCGGTGAGCGGCTGACGGTGGCGACGGTGGCCGGAACCCTGTTGCTGCTGGGTTCGGTGGCGGGACTCGCCGTGGGGGAGGCGCGGACGCCCGGGGAGCGGGTGGTGTTCGTCCGGCGGCGGCCGCGGGCCGCCGCCGGACGGTCGCGCAGTACCCCGCGCCCCTAGGGATCACCTGCCCTGGAGGTAGTCGGGAAGTGCCGTGTCCGCCGCCAGGGCGGGGTCGGGGATCGGGGTGCCGTAGGTCTTCCGGACCGGGACGACTCCTGCCCAGTGGGGGAGGGAGAGGTCCTCGGGCTCGTCGTTCACGCCGCCGGTGCGGAGCTTGGCGGAGACCTCGTCGAGCTCCAGGCGGAGCACGGCGGTCGCGGCCAGCTCCTTCCTGTTGGCCGGCCGGGAGTCGGCGGAGCGGCCCGCGACGACGTGGTCGACCAGGGCGTCCAGCGCCCGGCGCTTCTCCTCGGGGTCCGTCACGTCGCGGGCGACGCCGTGCACCACCACCGAGCGGTAGTTGATCGAGTGGTGGAAGGCCGAACGGGCCAGGACCAGGCCGTCGACGTGGGTGACGGTCAGGCAGACCGGCAGGCCCGGGTCGGCCTGGCCGGCCGCCCGCAGCGGGCGCGAGCCCGTCGAGCCGTGCACGTAGAGCACCTCGCCGACCCGGGCGTACAGCGTGGGCAGCACGACGGGCGCGCCGTCGCGGACGAAGCCGAGGTGGCAGACGTAGGCCTCGTCGAGTATCGCGTGCACCAGGTCCCTGTCGTACGAGGCGCGGTCCGGGGAGCGCGTGGGGACGGTGCGGTCGGTCGGCGTGTAGGCGGTCGCGGGCTGCGACGGCGTCCGGGTGGTCCCCTGCATGGCGCTCCTTATTGCACTAGTGCATAATATGTTTTGTGCTAGGAGAGTATCCGATCAGTGGGCGTCGCGCAGCGGACATTTCCGCGAGCGTGGAGCGCGCGGTGGGCGCCGGTGCGCTGCGGCCAGGACAACCGCTGCCGCCCATGCGGGAGTTGGCGGAGCGACTCGGGGTCAACCCCAACACGGTCGCGGCCGCCTACCGGACCCTGCGCGAACGGGGCGTCATCGAGACCGCGGGCCGCCGCGGCAGCCGGGTGCGGCCCGCGCCGGCCACGACCGGGCGGGACCACATCCGGGTCGACGTCCCCGAGGGCGTGCGGGACGTGGCGAGCGGCGATCCGGACCCGGCCCTGCTGCCGCCGCTCGCGGGCGCGTTCGCGGCAGCCGCCGTCGAGGGCGATCGCGCGCCCGTGCTCTACGGGGCGGACCCGCTGGACCCGGAGCTGGCCCGGATCACCCGTGCCGGCTTCGACGCCGACGGGGTGCCGGACGGCCCCCTCGCCGTGGTCTCCGGCGCCCTGGACGGGGTCGAGCGGGTGCTCGCGGCCCACCTCAAGCCCGGCGACACCGTCGCCGTCGAGGACCCCGGCTGGGGCCGCACCCTGGATCTCGTGCCGGCCCTCGGGCTGCGGACCGTCCCCGTCGGCGTCGACGACGAGGGACCGCGCCCGGACGACGTGCGCCGGGCCCTGGAGGCCGGGGCGCGCGCCCTGATCGTCACCGACCGGGCTCAGAACCCGACCGGCGCGGCGGTGAGCGGCCCACGCGCGCGTGCCCTGCGGTCCCTGCTGCGCGCGCACCCGGAGGTGCTGCTCATCGAGGACGACCACGGTCACGGCATCGTCGACGTGCCCCTCCATCCGCTGGCCGGGACCACCCGGCACTGGGCGTTCGTCCGCTCGGCCGCCAAGGCCTACGGCCCCGATCTGCGCCTGGCGCTGCTCACCGGGGACGACGTCACCGTCGACCGGGTCCGCGGCCGGCAGCGGCTCGGGCCCGGCTGGGTGAGCCGGCTGATGCAGCGGGCCCTGGTGCGGCTGTGGACCGACGGCGCGGTCGACACCGGCGAGGTGGCGGCCGCGTACGGGCGGCGGCGGGACGCGTTGATCGGGGCGCTGGACCGGCACGGTGTCGCGGCGCACGGGCGCAGCGGCATGAACGTGTGGGTGCCCGTGCCGGACGAGACCGGAGCGGTCGCCCGGCTGCTGCACGCCGGCTGGGCGGTCGCACCCGGCGCCCGCTTCCGGATGAGCGCGCCGCCCGGCATCAGGGTCACCGTCTCGACGCTCACCGCGCGGGAGACCGAGATCCTGGCCGGGGCGATCGCCTCGGCCCTCGGCCCGGCCCCCCGGCGCGGCTACGTCTGAGGAACCGCCCGGGGCTTCGGGCGCACCTGGGTCAGCGCGGCCCCGGCCAGGACGATCACGGCCCCGACCGGAGTCGACCAGGCGAGGGACTCGCCCAGGAGCACGACACCCGCGGCCGTGGCGATGACGGGGATGAAGTACGTGACCATCTGGGCGGTCGTCGGGCCGACCTCGTCGACCAGGCCGTACTGCAGGAGCACCGCGAGGCCGGTGCCCAGGGCGCCCAGGGCGGCGACGGCCAGCAGCGGCACGACGGACAGGCTGCCGGGCAGCGTCGTGAACAGCGGCGTGACCACGGCCAGCTGCACCGTCGCCAGGAGCAGCTGCGCGCCGGTCATCGACAGGTTCGAGTGGCCGGTGCCGGCCAGGGTGCGGCGGACGTAGATCCAGCCCACCGGGTAGCTGAGGGAGGCCAGCAGGGCCAGCGCCGTGCCCGTGGCGTCCAGGCCGTGGAAGCCCTGCCAGGCGCCCAGCACGGTCAGCACGCCCAGGAAGCCCAGTCCGAGCCCGGCGACCCGCACCCGGGTCGGCCGGTCCTCCGACAGCGCGACCAGCGACAGCGCCATGCCCCACAGCGGTGAGGTCGCGTTGCAGATGCCGGCCAGGGTGGACGGGATGGTCAGCTCCGCGTACGCGAACAGGGAGAACGGCAGGGCGTTGAGCAGGAACGCGGCGACCGTCAGATGGGCCCAGGTGCGGGCGCCGCGCGGCAGCCGCTCGCGCCGGACCGCCATCGCGGCGGCCAGCACCGCCGTACCGAACACCAGACGGCCGAGCGTCACCTGGAACGGGGCGTATCCCTCGGTCCCCACTTTGATCAGGAGGAAGCTGAAGCCCCAGATCAGGGACAGCGCGGCGAAGCGAAGGCGCCAGTCCAGGCGGCGGCCGGGCGGTGCGGGTCGGGCGGTGACGGCCCGGTCGGATGAGGTGGTGACGGTGGTCATGGATTCCACGATGCGGGACACCACTTCGTAGCACAATCGAGATTTCGCACTCGGTATTGCGTAGCATTGCTTACATGTTGAATCTGGAGCGCCTGCGCACCCTCGACGCCCTCGCCCGGCACGGCTCGGTCAGCGGTGCGGCCGAGGGCCTGCACATCACGACCTCCGCCGTCTCCCAGCAGTTGTCCAAGCTGGAGCGGGAGGTCGGCCAGCAGCTCCTCGCGAAGAACGGCAGGGGCGTGCGGCTCACCGACGCGGGCCGGCTGCTCGCCGAGCACGCGGCGCGGATCCTGTCCCAGGTCGAGCTCGCCCAGTCCGATCTGGAGGCGCAGCGCGGGCAGGTCGTCGGCGAGTTGCGTCTGGCGGCGTTCCCGACCGCCGCACGCGGGCTGTTCCCGCAGGCACTGTCCGCACTGCGGGAGCGGCACCCCGGGCTCCGGTTGCGCTCCTGCGAGCTGGAACCGGAGCGGGCCATCGCCGGAGTCGTCCGCGGCGACCTGGACCTGGCCGTGGTCCTCGACTGGTACAACAAGCCGATGGCGCTGCCCGAGGGCCTGGTCAAGGCGTCGATCCTGGACGACCCGGCCGATGTCGCCCTGCCGGCGGACCACCGGCTCGCGGGGCGCGCGGAGGTGGACCTCGGTGAGTTCGCCGACGACGAGTGGATCACCTGGGCGGACGGCGAGTTCTGCCACGAGTGGCTGATGTTCACGCTCCGCTCGAAGGGCATCGAGCCGATCATCGGCCATCGTGCGGCCGAGACGCACACGCAGCTCGGGCTGGTCGCCGCCGGCCTCGGGGTGTGCATCGCGCCGCTGCTGGGCCGCCACCCGGTGCCCGAGGGGGTGGTCACCGTCCCGGTCAGCCAGCGGGTCCGGCGGCACGTGTACGTCGTCTGGCGTGCGGACGCCGACCGCCGCCCGTCGATCCGGGCCGCGGTGAAGGCCCTGCGGGAGGCGGGGGAGAGCGTCGGCTGACCGCCCGCCCGGCGCTTACTGCCCGGCCAGCTTGCGGAAGTCCCAGGAGACGACCTTCTGCGGGGTCAGCCGCAGCCAGGCGTGCCGGCCGTCGTGCGGCATCTCCTCCAGGCCGAAGTTCTTCCGCGCGAACAGCGTCTCGGGCACGTCCAGTTCGGCGCACAGCTCACCCGTGCGCGGGATCTCGCCGACGAACTCGACGGTGCCCGACACCTCGGCGCCGCGCAGCTCGTCGTACTCCTCACCGGTGTCCACCACGATCGCCACGCGCGGATCGCGCCGCAGATCGGTCCACCGCTTGCTGCGCACGACCGAGTACAGCCACATCGAGGTGCCGTCCCAGGCGAACCACAGCGTGCTCACGTGCGGGGCGCCGTCGGCCGAGACCGTGGCGACCCGGCAGGTGCGCTGGGTGCTGAGGAAATCGTCCAGTTCACCCGGTGTCATCATGATCTTCCGGCCGCGGCGCTGCTGCGTGACGGTCATGCTCCCCCTCTTTCCTTCTCTCACGTCGTGTCAGAGGTGATCCTCTGACATCACGTCAGAGAAGCACGGGTTCCCTTCGCGAGGAAGGCGTCCTCGGAGGCAGCGCGCTGCCCGAACTCGCCGCGCGGCACGCTCCGGCGGGGTGCCCGGCAACATCGCCCGGCCCGTGACCCCCGCGCGCCAGGCGGCGTCCAGGTCGTCCACCCCGTCGTCGAGCGCCGCCCCGACGACCGCGGCGCGAGCCGCGACGCCCGCCACTTCCGCGCCGCCGCAAGCCGGTCGTCACCGGGAGGCGGCCGACGGGCGATTCCCGACGCCGTGTCCGACGCCGTGAACCGCGGCTACACCGACGTCGTCCCGGCGGACGTCATCGCGGGAGTGCCCTGCGACCACACCCGCGATGATCCGCCACACCCTCGCGTCGGTCGCCACGGTCGCGACCACGGACGAGATGCCGGCGTGCTTCACGCGTCCGCGCTGCGGGCTCAGGCGAGCGTGATCGAGTCCCCTTCGACGGTGATCTTCATCTCGGGCAGCGGCTTGGTCGCCGGACCGCTCTTCACGCTGCCGTCGGTGATCGAGAAGTTGCTGTTGTGGCAGGGGCAGTTGATGACGCCGTCGGCGATGCTCTTCACCGCGCAGCCCTGGTGGGTGCAGGTGGCGGAGAACGCCTTGAACTCGCCCGCGGTCGGCTGGGTGACGACCACCTTCTGGTCGGCGAAGACCTTGCCGCCGCCCTCGGGGATGTCGGCGGTCGACGCGAGCGCGCTGCCGCCCGCGGCGCCTCCGCTCGACGGGGTGCTGCCCGCCCCCTGGTCGCCCTGGGCGGTTCCGGAGGAGTCCGCGGAGCCGGACGAGCCGTCGTCCGAGCCCCCGCACGCGGTCAGCGCGACGGCGAGACCCGCCGCTCCGGCCGCCGCCACGACGGTACGACGGGCCGGACCCGATGCGGGCTGGAGCGATGCGCTGGTCATACTGGCTGGTCCCTTCGGGGGTTTCGATGATCTGCCGGGAGGTACGGCCCCGGCGGACCGCCTGTTCAGACGGTGCGGAAATCCTGACCCGCCCGGAGGCGGGTGTGCACCAAACCCCGCTGTCGGTTCGCTGTCGGTTTCCCGCCCGCCGCCACGGCGCCGGTGCGAGGGCCGGCCGATCGGTCAGTAACCTGGGGCGATGCTCAAGGAAGTGATCGCGACCCGCTTCATCGCGCCGCTGCGCGAGGGCGGTTCGCTGCCGGGCCTGGTCGAGGCCGACGACTTCGGCACATACGTCCTGAAGTTCACCGGCGCGGGACAGGGCCGCAAGACGCTCGTCGCCGAGGTGGTCTGCGGGGAACTGGCGCGCCGGCTCGGGCTGCGGGTGCCGCGCCTGGTGACGGTCGAGCTCGATCCGGACCTGGGGCTGGGCGAACCCGAGGAGCAGGTGCAGAGCCTGCTGCGGTCCAGCGGCGGCACCAACCTCGGCATGGACTTCCTCTCCGGCGCGCTCGGCTTCGACCCGCTCGCCTTCCGGGTGAGCCCCGAGGAGGCCGGCCGGATCGTCTGGTTCGACGCGCTGGTCAACAACGTGGACCGGTCCTGGCGCAACCCCAACCTGCTGATGTGGCAGGGCGAGCTGTGGCTCGTCGACCACGGGGCGACCGTGATCTGGCACCACAACTGGCCCGGCGCCGAGGCCTCCGCGGGCCGCCCCTACGACGCCTCCGACCACGCGCTGGCGCCCTTCGGGCCGGACGTCCGCGCCGCGGCGGCCGAGCTGGCGCCCCTGGTCACCGAGGACCTCCTCGCCGACGTCACCGGGTGCGTCCCCGAAGCCTGGCTCGCGGACGAGCCCGGCTTCGACACACCGGACGACCTCAGGCGGGCCTACGCGCGACCGCTGCTCGCCCGGGCAGCCGTCATCCACGACCGCATCCAGGGGATCCAGTGAGCGACCGGCACATCATCAGGGGCGGACCGCGCGAGCGCCAGGTCTACGAGTACGCCGTCCTGCGCGTCGTCCCGCGCGTCGAACGGGGCGAGTGCGTCAACGCCGGGGTCCTGGTCTACTGCCGTGCCGCGGCCTACGTCGGCGCGCGCACCCACCTGGACGAGGCCCGCCTGCTCGCCCTCGACCCGCGGGCGGACGTGGCTGGTGTCCGGGCCGCCCTGCGCGCGGTGGAGGGCGTCTGCGCGGGCGGCACCGCGGCCGGCCAGGCGGCGGCCGACGACCCGGGCCGCCGCTTCCGCTGGCTCGTCGCCCCCCGCTCCACCATCGTCCAGCCCGGCCCCGTCCACACCGGCCTGACCACGGATCCGGCGGCGGAGACGGAGCGGTTGCTGGACCTGCTGGTGCGGTAGCCGCACGCGGGGCGCCTGGGGCGGTCAGCGCCGGCGGCGGCGCCTGACCAGGTGACCAGCCATGAACGCGGCACTCGCGGCGAAGGTCGGGCCCAGGCCCACGTCCCGGTCGCTCGGACCGGCGGCCACCGCCCCTCCGGTCCCGCCGCGTACGCCCTGGGAGGGGTGGTGGCCGGCCTGGTCGCGGCGGGCGCCGTGACGCAAGGCGTGCTCGTGGCCGGCGTGGCGGTCACGGACGCGGACGGCCGGGCGGAAGCCGTGGGGGAGACGACGCCCGTGTCCCGGCGCGGCAGCGCCTCGCACGCGATGCCGTCGTCCGGGCCCCCGGTCCTCGTCCAGCCGGTGCGGATCGCTCCGGTCCGCGTCGAACACGGCCTGCACGTCCTCCTGGAAGGCGAAATCGCCGCAGTCCCGGTCGGACCGGGCATGAGCGGGGGCGGACAAGGGCACGATCGCGGCGACCGCGAAGAGCGTGCCGATGACACCGGTACGACGGCGCATGGTGCGTCTCCTTTCCGGCCACGAGGGGCTCGCGCTCCGACGCCAAGGGGAGACGGACGGCGGCCACCTGCGGTCCTGGGCCGTTCGGGTGGACCGGAGGCCTCGGCGGGCAGGCCGGCGGGGGTGATGGATCACATGCCGCGCCCGGCCGTTGACACCGCGTGCCAGGGCTTCTAGCGTCACACCCACTGAAGGCACTAAGCGGTCGCTCACCTGAGGAGAACGAGTCATGTCCACCACTGAGCAGCGGGTCGCCGTCGTCACCGGTGCCGCACGCGGCATCGGCGCCGCCACCGCCGTACGACTGGCCGCCGAGGGCCGCGCGGTCGCCGTGCTCGACCTCGACGAGGCCGCCTGCAAGGACACCGTCGAGAAGATCACCGCCGCCGGGGGCAAGGCCATCGCGGTCGGCTGCGACGTCTCCGACGAGGCGCAGGTCGAGGCGGCCGTCGCACGGATCACCGAAGAGCTCGGCGCGCCCACGATCCTGGTCAACAACGCGGGCGTGCTGCGCGACAACCTGCTGTTCAAGATGAGCGTCTCCGACTGGGACACCGTCATGAACGTGCACCTGCGCGGCGCTTTCCTGATGTCCAAGGCCTGCCAGAAGCACATGGTCGACGCGGGCTTCGGCCGGATCGTCAACCTGTCCTCGTCCTCCGCGCTCGGCAACCGCGGCCAGGTGAACTACTCGGCGGCCAAGGCCGGTCTGCAGGGCTTCACCAAGACCCTCGCCAAGGAACTCGGCAAGTTCGGCGTCACCGCCAACGCCGTCGCCCCCGGCTTCATCGCCACCGAGATGACCAAGGCCACCGCCGAGCGCGTCGGCATGGGCTTCGAGGACTTCAAGGCCGCCGCCGCCACCCAGATCCCGGTGGCCCGGGTCGGCGAGCCGGAGGACATCGCCAACGCCATCGCCTTCTTCACCGGCGAGGCCGCCGGGTTCGTCTCCGGCCAGGTGCTGTACGTGGCCGGCGGACCGCTCGACTAAGGACGAAGAGAGCATGACTTCCACGGAACTCTCCGGCAAGGTCGCCCTCGTCACGGGCGCCAGCCGCGGTATCGGCTACGGCGTCGCCGAGGCGCTCGTCGCGCGCGGCGACCGTGTCGTCATCACCGGCCGCAACGAGGACGCCCTCAAGGAGGCCGTCGAGCGGCTCGGCGCCGACCGCGCGGTGTACGTGGCCGGCAAGGCGCACGACGAGGCCCACCAGACCGTCGCCGTCGACCGCGCGATGGAGGCCTTCGGCCGCGTCGACTTCCTGGTCAACAACGCCGGCACCAACCCGGTGTTCGGGCCGATCGCCGACCTCGACCTGAACGTCGCGCGCAAGGTCTTCGAGACCAACGTCGTCTCGGCGCTCGGCTTCGCGCAGAAGACGTGGCACGCCTGGCAGAAGGACAACGGCGGCGCGATCGTCAACATCGCCTCCGTCGCGGGCCTGTCGCCCTCACCGTTCATCGGCGCCTACGGCGTCAGCAAGGCGGCGATGATCAACCTCACGGTGCAGCTCGCGCACGAGTTCGCGCCCGGGGTGCGGGTCAACGCGATCGCCCCGGCCGTGGTGAAGACCAAGTTCGCCCAGGCGCTGTACGAGGGCCGGGAGGAGGAGGCCGCGGCGGCCTACCCGCTCGGGCGGCTCGGCGTGCCCTCCGACATCGGCGGAGCGGCCGCGTTCCTCACCTCCGAGCAGTCCGACTGGGTCACCGGCCAGACGCTCGTGGTGGACGGCGGGATCTTCCTCAACGCCGGCACCGGCTGAGACGAGCCACCCGGCCCGGGCGCCCTGTGGACGGCACAGGGCGCCCGTGCCGTCGTAAAGCCACGCAAAGGGCGATGACAACGTCGTCAAAGGTTTATCGATCAAGAGGTCGTGTTCCGGGGAGGGTCAGGGGGCGTGGCACTGCGGTATGGTCTGCCGACCCTTGGTATGGCAGATCGAGGAGCGTGCGCGTGTTCAACCGGAACCGATGCCTGCGGCGGGTGGCGGCCATCGCGTCCATATCGTCCCTGGTCGCCGGATGCGGCGTCCTGTCGTCCGACACCCCGGACGACGCGGGGCCGATCGTCGTCGGCACCACCAGTGCCCCCAGCACGCTCGATCCCGCCGCGTCCTGGGACAGCTCCTGGGAACTGTTCCGCAACATCTACCAGACGTTGCTGAGCTACCCCACCGGTGAGACCACGCCCCAGCCGGACGCCGCCGAGCGGTGCCAGTTCAGCGACGCGTCGAACCAGGTCTACCGCTGCGAGCTGCGCGAGGGCCTGAAGTTCTCCAACGGCGAGGCGCTCGACGCCCGGGCCGTGAAGTACTCGTTCGACCGGATCCGCAAGATCAACGTCAACGGCGGGCCCGCCGGTCTGCTGGGCAGCCTCGAACGGGTCCAGGCGCCGAACGACCGCGAGGTGATCTTCCACCTCAACAAGCCCGACGCCACCTTCCCGTTCGTGCTCGCCACGCCCGCCATGTCCATCGTCTCGCCGAAGGACTACCCGGCGGACAGCCTGCGCAAGAGCGGCGACGTCGTCGGCTCGGGGCCGTACGCCCTCGACTCGTACGACGAGGGCGAGGAGGCCGTCCTCGTCAAGAACGACGCCTACCAGGGCTTCGCCCAGCGCCGGAACAACGCGGTCACCGTCCGCTACTTCCAGGACTCCGGCGAAATGGTCGAGGCCCTGCGGGACAAGCGGATCGACGTGACCTACCGCGGTCTGGCCGCCGGAGACGTCGTCGACCTGCAGAGCAAGACCTCCAAGGAGGAGGAGATCCAGCTCGTCGAGGGCACCGGCACGGACATCAACTACCTGGTGTTCAACCCGAAGGACGCCTGGGCCGACAAGAAGCCCGTGCGCCAGGCCATCGCGCAGGTCGTCGACCGGGCGGCGATCGCCCACAAGGTCTACAAGGACACCGTCGACCCGCTGTACTCCATGGTCCCCAAGGGACTCACCGGCCACACCACCGGCTTCTTCGACGACTACGGCGACCCCGACGTCGCCAAGGCCCGCAAGATCCTCACCGAGGCCGGCATCAACCAGAAGGTCCCGCTGACCTTCTGGTACACGAGCGACCGCTACGGCTCCGAGACCGCCGCCGAGTTCAAGGAGCTGAAGCGCCAGCTGGAGGACTCCGGCCTGTTCTCGATCAGCCTCAAGAGCCGCCCCTGGAAGACCTATGTGGAGGGCTACCAGAAGGGCGAGTACCCGGTGTTCGGACGCGGCTGGTTCCCCGACTTCCCGGACGCCGAGAACTTCATCGCGCCCTTCGTCGGCGAGCAGAACGCCCTCGGCACGCCCTACCCGGCCCCCGAGATCACCGGCGACCTGCTGCCCCGCTCGCGCCGTGAGAGCGACCGCGCGAACGTGGAGAAGGAGTTCGAGGAGGCCCAGCGGATCCTGGTGGACGACGCGCGGCTGCTGCCGCTGTGGCAGGGCCGGCAGTACGTGGCGGCGAGCCGGGACGTCTCGGGCGCCGAGCGGGCCCTGGACCCGTCGACGATCATGATGTTGTGGGAGCTGCACCGCAAGACTGCCTGGTGACGCGGGCGGTCGGGGCTCGCGGGCGCGTTGTCAGTGGTCGCCGGTAGGTTCTGAGGCCTGCAAGTGACCGCACATCGTGAGGACGTTGACGTGACCGACATCGCCATGCTGCCCGAGTCCTGGCGCGGGGTTCTGGGTGACGAGCTGCAGCAGCCCTGGTTCAAGGAGCTGACGGAGTTCGTCGAGGAGGAGCGGGCGAAGGGTCCCATCTACCCGCCGCGCGAGGAGGTCTTCGCGGCGCTGGACGCCACGCCGTACGACCGGGTCAAGGTGCTGATCCTCGGTCAGGACCCGTACCACGGCGAGGGCCAGGGCCACGGCCTGTGCTTCTCCGTGAGGCCCGGGGTGCGGATCCCGCCGTCCCTGCGGAACATCTACAAGGAGATGCACGAGGAACTGGGCACCCCCATCCCGGACAACGGCTATCTGATGCCGTGGGCCGAGCAGGGCGTGCTGCTGCTCAACGCGGTGCTCACGGTCCGGGCCGGGGAGGCCAACTCCCACAAGGGCCGGGGCTGGGAGAAGTTCACCGACGCCGTGATCCGGGCCGTGGCCGAGCGCCCCGACCCGGCGGTCTTCGTGCTGTGGGGGAACTACGCGCAGAAGAAGCTCCCGCTGATCGACGAGACCCGGCACGCGGTGGTCAAGGGCGCGCACCCCTCGCCCCTGTCGGCGAAGAAGTTCTTCGGCTCGCGGCCCTTCACGCAGATCAACGCGGCGGTGGCGGCGCAGGGCCACGAGCCGATCGACTGGACCATCCCCAACCTGGGCTGACGGCGGTCCCGCCGGGGGACGGACCGCCGGGTGCGGACGGGGCGGTGTCCGGAGCCGCCTGAGCCGGATCGGCTCCCGCTGCGGCTAGCGTCGGGGCGAACAGCCGGCGAGAGCGCGGAGGGCGTCGTGGCGGAGCGACAGGGGCAGGCGGCGCCGGACGCCGTGCTGACGCGGATCGGGCAGGTCGTCATGCTGCACCACGCGGGGGACCGGGAGGAGGCCCGCCACCGCCTGCTGGCCCTGTGGGCGGAGATCGGCGAGCACGGCGACCCGCTGCACCGCTGCACCCTCGCCCACTACCTGGCCGACACCCAGGACGACCCGGCCGACGAACTGGCCTGGGACCTGCGCGCCTTGGCGGCGGCGGAGGAGGCCGGGCAGGAAGCCCTCGCGGTGCTCGCGTTCTACCCCTCCCTGCACGTGAACCTCGCCGACGACTACGTCGGACTCGGCCGGTTCGATGCCGCCCGCACACATCTGCGGTGGGCCCGGGAAGCCGCCGCCGTCCTCGCGGACGACCGCTACGGCGAGGGCGTACGGGCGGCCATCGAGCGGCTTCGGGCCCGGCTGGGGGAGAGCGGCGGCGGGACGTGGACGCCGCCGCGGCAGCGGCCCTGAGACACGGCCGCGGCAGCGCCCCTCGGGACACGGGTCAACGCCCGTAGGCGTCGCGGCAGCGGCCCTGGGACGCCGGTCAACGCCCGTAGGCGTCGCGGCAGCGCCCTGGGACGCCGGTCAACGCCCGTAGGTCGCGGCAGATCGTCGCCTCCGGGCTGTCCGCCCGCCAGCCTCCGTAGCGCCGGCCCAGCGCGCACACACCCGTGCCGTCGGGGACCCGCTCGCGGACGTCCTGCCGCACCGGCTCCGACACGTCGGGGAGGTCGGCGCGCGGCCGCTGGGGGCTGCGGCGGGGTGACTCGGGACGGTCCGGGCGGTCCGGGCGGGCGGGCCGGGTACCGGCCTCGTGCCGGCCGGACGGCGGCCGCTGCCGCTCGGACCCCACCGCCGGGGGCGCGGTCGGAGGGGTCGCCGACGGGCCTGACCCGGCTGTGGCCGGCTTCGGGCGGCGGGGCCCCTCCTCGATGAGCTGCAGCGCCTCGCGGGCCGGCGCCTGCACGATCTGCGTCTGCGTCCGCCCGTCGGGCTGCGGCAGCGGCGGCCGGGACGGCGCCGCTGCGGGCCCCGGCGCGGAGGGCTGCCGGACCGTCGTACAGCCGGCGAGGGCCGAGACAGCCACGGTCACCAGGAGCGTCGCTGTGGTCGTCGTTCGATGCACCCGCGTCACTCTGGTGCGTCCGGCCCGCGCCCGGGCGGCGGACGGGCGGAGGATGCCCCGCACGGGTGATGTCCCGCCCCGTACGGAGGGCGCGGGCCCGCCGGGGCTGACGTCAGTCGCCGGTCGCGCCGTCGATGCGCTCGCGGAGCAGGTCGGCGTGGCCGTTGTGGCGCGCGTACTCCTCGATCATGTGGGTGTAGATCCACCGCAGGTTGAACCGCTCGCCGGTGCGCCGGTGCTTGCCCTCGGAGATGTCGTCCAGGGTGAAGCGGGCGGCGTTGGCGCGGGCCGCCTCGATCTCGCCCTGCCAGGTGGTGTGGGCCTCCGCCCAGGTGTCGGCCTCGGTCAGGTGGAACTCGCCGTCCAGGTCGTCGTCGCTGAAGTACAGGGGCGGCGCGTCTTCGTTCGCCAGCACCCGGCGGAACCAGCTGCGCTCCACGTCCGCCATGTGCCGCACGAGGCCCAGCAGGGACAGTTCCGAGGGAGGCGCGGAGGCGGTCCTGAGCTGCTCGTCGCTCAGCCCTTCGCACTTCCACGCGAGGGTCTGCCGGTGGAACTCCAGCCACCCCTCCAGCATGGTGCGTTCGTCGGCGGTCGTGGCGGGCATGCTGCGTTCGGTCGTCATGGCTCCATCCTTTCCCGGCGCCCTGGGCCGCACCACGTATTTCTCAGCCCCGGAGCATCCCGTCGAGCAACTCCCGCAACCCGGCCCGCACTTCCGCCAGGCTCGGCGTGGTGGCGCCGAACGACCCCGCCACGCAGCTGAACATCAGCCCGTCCGCCCAGGCGATCAGCGACAGCGTGTGCCGGTCGGGGTCCGTGGAGCCCAGGCCGGTGACGAGGGCGGTGAGCTGGTCGCGGAAGCGGGCGCCCGTCGCGTCGAAGCACGCCCGCAGCTCGGGGCGGCGCGTCGCCTCCAGGGCCAGTTCGTAGCGGGCCAGCGTGAGCGCGCGGTGGCCGGTCAGGGCGCGGTGGGTCGCGAGGGCCAGGGCGTCCAGCAGTGGCTCGGTACCGGCGCTGGGGTCCGGCATCTCGTGCAGCGCGAGCACCCGCGCCTCGCGGTCGGCCAGCCGCCGCACCGCCAGCTCCAGCAGGGCCTGCCGGGTGCGCGCGACGTTCGACGTGGAGCCCTGGGGGAGCCCGGCCGCCTCGTCGACCGCACGGTGCGTCAGACCGCGCATCCCGCGCTGGGCGAGCAGGGCCAGGGCGGTGTCGGCGACGAGATCGGCGCGGGAGGGGCCGGTGGTGCGTACGGACATGACGGCCACGCTACCCGTCTCACTACAGGTGTAGTAACGTCGAAGGCGTACTACAGATGTAGTGAAGGGCGAGGAGGAGCCATGGCACAGTCGAGGCGAGCCGTCGTGATCGGCGGCGGGATCGGGGGCCTGACCGCGGCGGCGGCCCTGCACGCGCGCGGCTGGCGGGTCACCGTGCTGGAGAGGGCCCGCTCGCTGGAGCCGGTCGGCGCGGCCATCTCGCTGGCCCCCAACTCCCTGCGCGCCCTGGACGTCATCGGACTCGGCGACGAGATCCGCGCCCTCGCCGCCTGGGCGGGGGACGGCGGTCTGCGCACCCCGGGCGGGCGGTGGCTCGCGCGCACCTCGGCCGACGCCGCCGCCGCGCGCTTCGGCGGCCCGCTCGTGCTGCTGCACCGCGCCACGCTCATCACGAGCCTCGCCTCCCGGCTCCCGGCGGACACCGTGCGCACGGCCTCCGCCGCGACCCTCGCCGACCCGGGCGGCCCCGGCCGGCCCGCCCGCGTCACCACGTCCGACGGTGAGCTGGAGGCCGACCTCGTGGTCGGCGCCGACGGCATCCACTCCGCCGTGCGTAGCGCGCTCTTCCCCGGCCATCCGGGACCCGTCTACTCCGGCTTCACCACCTGGCGGGTCGTGATCCCCCTGCCCGGCGTGGAGTTCGCCTCGCACGAGACCTGGGGCCTCGGCCGGATCTGGGGCACCCACCCGCTCAAGGACGGCCGCGTCTACGCCTACGCCGCCGCCAGGACTCCGGCCGGGGAGAGCGCGCCGGACGACGAGCGGGCCGAGCTGCTGCGCCGCTTCGGCGACTGGCACGAGCCGGTCCCGGCCGTGCTCGCCGCCGCCCGCCCCCGCGACGTGCTGCGCCACGACGTCCACCACATCGCCGAGCCCCTGCCCGCCTACCACCGGGGCCGGGTCACCCTGGTCGGCGACGCCGCGCACGCCATGCCGCCGACCCTGGGCCAGGGCGGCAACCAGGCGATCGAGGACGCGGTCGTGCTCGCGCACCACTGCGACGACCCGGCCGCCTACACCGCCGCCCGGCTGCCCCGCACGACCGCCGTGGCACGCCAGGCCGTGCGGGTCGCCCGCCTCAACCTCATGACCGGCCGCGCCGGCGTCGCCGTCCGGAACACCGCCATGGCCGCCCTGTCCAAGGCCGGACCCGCCCTGTTCCTGCGCGGCTTCGACGGCATCGCCGACTGGCGGCCGCCGCAGCGGCCGTATGCTTCCCAGCAGTCCCCGGCAGGCAACCACTAGAGGAGAGCACCAGGTGAAGGTCGGCTGCATCGGACTCGGCGACATCGCGCAGAAGGCCTACCTCCCGGTCCTCGCCTTCCAGCCCGGCGTCGAGCTGCACCTGCAGACCCGCACGCCCGCCACCCTCGACCGGGTCGCCGACGGCCTCCACATCCCCCGCGAGCAGCGGCACGCCACCCTCGACTCCCTGCTCGCGGCGGACCTCGACGCCGCCTTCGTGCACGCCCCTACGCTGGTCCACCCGGAGATCGTGACGCGGCTGCTGGAAGCGGGCGTACCCACCTACGTCGACAAGCCGCTCGCCTACGAACTCGCCGACTCCGCGCGGCTGGTGGCGCTCGCCGAGGAGCGGGGCGTGAGCCTCGCCGTCGGCTTCAACCGGCGCCACGCCCCCGGCTACACGCAGTGCGCCGACCATCCCCGTGAGCTGATCCTGATGCAGAAGAACCGCGTCGGGCTGCCCGAGGACCCGCGCACGATGATCCTCGACGACTTCATCCACGTCGTCGACACCCTGCGGTTCCTGGCGCCCGGCGCGATCGACGACGTGAGCGTGCGCGCCCGCGTCCGGGACGGCCTGCTGCACCACGTGGTGCTCCAGCTCGCCGGGGACGGCTTCACCGCGCTGGGCGTGATGAACCGGCTCAGCGGCTCCGCCGAGGAGATCCTGGAGGTGTCCGGGCAGGACACCAAGCGGCAGGTGGTCAACCTCGCCGAGGTGGTCGACCACAAGGGGCAGCCGACCGTGCGGCGGCGCGGGGACTGGGTGCCGGTCGCCCGGCAGCGCGGCATCGAGCAGGCGGTGCTGGCGTTCCTGGACGCGGTGCGGGCGGGCAGAGTGCTCAGCGCCCGGGACGCGCTGGAGACCCATGAGCTGTGCGAACGGGTGGTACGCGCGGTTCAGGAGCGGACCGCCTGAGCCGCAGCGTCCGTACGCCCTCGCCGGCCGCCCACGCGGCGAGGACCAGCAGGGCGGCGTACACGGTCCAGTCGCCGTAGCGGACATACGGCGTGGTGCCGTGCGCGAGGGGGACGGCGTAGACCTGGCTCGCGGAGGCGTCCGTGCCGAGCCGTGAGCCGACGCGCTGCCCCTGCGGGCCGTAGACGGCCGAGACGCCCGTGAGGGTCGCGTGCACCATGGGGCGGCCGGTCTCGGCGGCGCGCAGCGCGGCCAGCGAGGCGTGCTGCGCGGGCGCCCAGCTGTGCTGGAACGTGGAGGTCGCGGACTGGCCGATCAGCACGTCGACGCCCTCCCGGGTGAGGTGGCGGGTCATGTCCGGGAACGCCGTCTCGAAGCAGACCATCGGCCCGGCGCGCAGACCGTCGCCCACGTCCATCACCACCGGCTGCGAGCCGCGCCGCCGGTCCTCCCCGGCGGCCTTGCCGACGGAGGTGGCCCAGCCGAGCAGCGAGCGGGCCGGGACGTACTCGCCGAAGGGGACCAGGCGCATCTTGTCGTAACGCTGCCCGGTCAGGCCGTCCGGCCCGACGAGGACCGAGCTCTTGTAGATGCCGGGCTTGTCGGAGCGCCGGGCGTCCACGTTGACCAGGATGTCGGCGCCCGTCGCGCGGGAGAGGTCCGCGAGGCGCCGGGCGAGGTCGGGCCGGTCGCCGAGGTCGAAGCCGACGCTGCTCTCACCCCACACGATCAGGTCGACGTCCCGCCCGGCGAGCCGGCGGGTGAGCTGCTCCTCGCGGTCGAACCGGCGCTCGCCACTGTCCGGACCGCCGATGACACCCGGCTGGACGACGGCGATCCGGACCTGGCCGTCGACGGCGGGGCGGGGCGCGAAGGTCCAGGCGGCGGAGGTGGCGGCGGCCGTGGCGACGAGCCCGGCCACGGCCGGCACCCGGGCGCGGCGGACCGCGACGAGCACGGCGACGGCCACGTTCAGCGCCACCAGCAGGAAGCTCAGCAGCCACACCCCGCCGACCGAAGCGAGCCGCAGCGCGGGTCCGACCTGCCACTGGCTGCTGCCGAGCATGCCCCAGGGACCGCCGAGCCCCTGCCAGGAGCGGACCAGCTCGACGGCCAGCCAGCCCGAGGGCAGCACCAGCAGCGCCACCGCGACCCGGGTCGGCGAGGGGACCCCGCCCAGGAGGTGGCGCACCAGCCGGCCCCAGGGGCCCCACAGGGCGCCGAGCAGGGCGGCCAGGACGAACGTGAACACGTGCAGGCTCGGCAGCAGCCAGTGGTGCATGGCCAGCATGAAGCCGAAGCCGCCGCACCAGCCGTCGTAGAAGGCCCGTTTCCCCGTCGGAGCGGTGCGCAGCAGCAGGAGCCACGGGACCAGCGCGACGTAGGCCCACCACCACAGGGCCGGGGCGGGAAAGGCGAGGACCGGGAGGGCGCCCGCGGCCGCGGCCGCGGCGGAGCGCCGCCAAGGGGAGGCGAGCCAGTGGCCGAGCGTCTTCATAGGCGCCTCCTACCCCGCAGGTGCCTCCAGTGTGCGCCCGGCGGACGATCTAGGACAGCGGAGGCCGGGTCAGTCGACCACAGGTGCCGCGGGCCGCTCGGGAAGGCGCCGCCACTTCTTCCCTACGACCACCTCGCTCAGCCGTCGGCCCTCCTCCGCGCGCAGCAGCGTGAAGGCGTACCGGCCGCCGCACACGAAATCCGGCGCGCGCCACGCGGCGACCGCACCGCCCTCGGTGCCGCCGGCCGAGCGGTGGTCCGCCCGGTCCCCGGGGCGCGAACAGCCCCCGGCAGGCGTCCCACCCGCCGTCGTCGACCGCCACCGCGTGGTCGGTGACCAGCCCGTCGACGGCCGGCCGGTCCCGCACGGCGGCCACAGGCTGCGTCATCGGCTCCGGGTTGGGCATGGCGGGTGGCGGGCCAAGGGCCGTGCGCGATATTCGGTGGCCGCGGGCGGCCGTGGCGGCGAGCCTGTCCCTCGTGAACGATCAGAACGAACCGCGTTTTCGGATACGCGCCCGCCACACCGAGTCCACGATCACCGTCTACCAGGCCTACCGCCCGGAGATCGGCGGCCCCGCGGCCCGGGGCGGCCGCTTCCCGTCGTCCTGGAAGCGCGACCGCATGACCTGGATCAAGCCGTCGTTCCTGTGGATGATGTACCGCTGCGGCTGGGGCACCAAGGAGGGTCAGGAGACGGTCCTGGCGATCGAGATCCGGCGGGAGGGCTTCCTCTGGGCGCTGCGCCACGCCTGCCTGTCCCACCATGTGCCCGCCCTGCACGGTGACCGGGCCGCCTGGCAGCGGCAGTTGAAGCGGGCGCCGGCGCGGGTGCAGTGGGACCCGGAGCGGGATCTGCGGCTGCGGCCGCTGCCGTACCGGTCGCTCCAGCTGGGGCTCGCCGGGGAGGCAGCCGCGCGGTACGCGGACGAGTGGATCGTGGGGATCGAGGACGTCACCCCGCTCGCCGCGCAGATCCACGCGCGGGTGCGGACCGGCGAACTCGGGGCGGCCGCCGGGCTGTTGCCCGAGGAGCGGCCCTATCCGGTCGAGGACGAGGTGCTGGCGCGGCTGGGCGCCTGAGGGACGGGACGGCGGGAGCCGGACAGGCCGCCTGAGGGACGGGACGGCGGCGGCCGTCAGGCCGCCTTGACGACGGCTCCGCGGATCGCGGCCGCCCATTCGACGACGAGCAGCTCGTATTCCGCGCGCTCCTCGGCCGACAGGGTGCCGCCCGTGCGCCGCCACAGCGCACGGATCTCCTCGTTGACCTCGGCGGCGGACCGCACGGAACCAGGGGTCACGAAATCGGGGGACATGCGGACAAGCCTAGGGGCAGCCACTGACAGGCCGCTACCGGACGGCTACCGGATCGCTATGCGGTTGGTCACGAGACGGAGGTCACAGCGGGCCGGGTCAGTGCGCCGGCTCACCCGCGTGCGGGCTGATGGCACCCGTGCTGACCAGGGCGATGATGACGATGCCGAGCGCGATGCGGTACCAGACGAACGGCATGAAGCTCTTGGTCGAGATGAACTTCATGAACCACGCGATCACCGCGTACCCGACGCCGAAGGCGATCACCGTGGCGAAGATCGTCGGGCCCCAGGAGACGTGGCCGCTCTCCGACGCGTCCTTCAGCTCGAACAGGCCCGAGGCCAGCACCGCGGGGATGGCGAGCAGGAAGGAGTAGCGGGCCGCCGCCTCGCGCTTGTAGCCCATGAACAGACCGCCGCTGATGGTCGCGCCGGAGCGGGAGACGCCCGGGATCAGCGCCATGGCCTGGCACAGTCCGTAGATCAGGCCGTCGCGGACGCCCAGGTCCTCCAGCGCCTTGCGCTGCTTGGGGGCGCGGTGCTTGCCGCTGCTCTCGTCGCGGGCCGCGAGCCGGTCGGCCACGCCCAGGACGATGCCCATGCCGATCAGCATGGTCGCGGTGATCCGCAGGTCGCGGAAGGGGCCCTCGATCTGGTCCTTCAGCGTGACGCCGAGCACGCCGATCGGGATGGAGCCGACGATCACGAGCCAGCCCATCCGCGCGTCGGGGTCGCCGCGCAGCGCCTTGTTCGTGAGCGAGCGCGTCCAGGCCGAGATGATCCGCCCGATGTCCTTGCGGAAGTAGATCAGCACGGCGGCCTCGGTGCCGATCTGCGTGATCGCCGTGAAGGCCGCGCCCGGATCCTCCCAGCCCGAGAAGGCCGCCGTCAGCCGCAGGTGGGCGCTGGAGGAGACGGGGAGGAACTCGGTCAGCCCCTGGACGAGTCCGAGGATGAGTGATTCGAACCAAGACATGAGGTAGCGGAGTCCAAGTGCCGATCGTGGGACGGACGACGGGCACACCGGGCCGCCGTCGCGAGGAACGGGGGATCATGTGTGCCGAGGGGGAAGCGTAGCGCCCTCGGGAGACCGCCCGGACACAGGGGTTTGCAAGCGGCCCCGGAGCGGAGTGGATCAGGCCGCGGTCGGTCCGGTCACCGTCCAGCCGGGAGCCTGCGGACGGGCCGTGAGGTCCTCGTGGCGCACCTCGTCGCCGCAGGCCCGGCACGTGACGACCGGGGCGAGGGCCCGGCCGCAGGAGTGCTCCAGGACCATCGGGTGGTCGCCGTCCGCGCGCAGATGGCGGTCGCCCCAGGCCATGAGCGTCATCAGTACCGGCTCCAGTTCCAGCCCGGCCCGGGTGGGCCGGTACTCGAAGCGCTGCGGGCGCTCGCTGTAGAGGTGCTTGGCGAGGATCCCGGCGTCCACGAGCCGGCGCAGCCGGGTGGCGAGGATGTCGCGCGGAGCGCCGATGTTGCGCACCAGCTGGTCGAACCGGCCGTTGCCCAGGCACACCTCCCGCAGCACGAGCAGCGAGTACTTCTCGCCGACCAGCGTCAGGGTGTCGGCGATGGAGCAGGGGCGCGGATCTCTGCGGGCGGCCATGGCGCTCAGTCTACGAGAGGGTTGGATTTTCCAACCCTGCGGGATACTGTGAGTTCGGATTTCCTACTCACTGGTAGCCGTGGAGGCCCGCCCATGCGAGACGCAGTGATCGTCGAAGCCGTACGCACCCCCATCGGCAAGGGCAAGCCCAACGGCGCCCTCGCACACGTCCACCCCGTGGAACTGCTCGCCCACACCCTGCGCACCCTCGTCGAGCGGTCGGGCGTCGACGCGGCGCTGATCGACGACGTCATCGGCGGCACCGTCGACCAGGTCGGCGAGCAGGCCATGAACACCACTCGCTACGCCGTCCTGGCCGCGGGCTTCCCGGAGTCGGTGCCCGCCACCACCGTCGACCGGCAGTGCGGCTCCTCCCAGCAGGCCGTGCACTTCGCCGCCCAGGGCGTCCTCTCGGGCGCCTACGACCTCGTCGTGGCCTGCGGGGTCGAGTCGATGAGCCGGGTACCGATGTGGTCGAACGTGCCGCCGGGCAAGGACCCCTTCGGTCCCGGGGTCGCCGAGCGCTACCCCGAGGGACTCGTCCCGCAGGGCATCAGCGCCGAGCTCATCGCGGCCAAGTGGTCGATCGGACGCGAGCAGATGGACGCCTTCGCGGTCTCCTCGCACCACAAGGCGGCCGCGGCCTGGGAGGCGGGGCTCTTCGACGCCGAGGTCGCCCCCCTGGAGGGCGTCGCGCGCGACGAGTGCCTCCGCCCGGACAGCACCCCGGAGGTCCTCGCCGGGCTCAAGCCCGCCTACCACGACCCCGGCTTCGCCGAGCGGTTCCCGCAGATCGAGTGGAACGTCACGGCGGGCAACGCCAGCCCGATCAACGACGGCGCCTCGGCCGTGCTCATCACGTCGAGCGAGACCGCGGCCCGGCTCGGGCTCCGTCCGCTCGCCCGGCTGCACAGCTTCGCCGTCACCGGCTCCGACCCGCTGCTCATGCTCACGGGCGTCGTCCCGGCGACCGAGAAGGTGCTGCGCAGGGCCTCGCTCACCCTCGACGACATCGACCTGTTCGAGGTCAACGAGGCGTTCTCCAGCGTCGTCCTGGCCTGGCAGCAGGAGACCGGCGCCGACCTCGGCCGGGTCAACGTGCACGGCGGCGCCATCGCGCTCGGCCATCCACTGGGCGCGAGCGGCACCCGGCTCACGACGACGCTGGTGCACGCGATGCGGGAACGGGGCGCCCGGTACGCGCTGCAGACCATGTGCGAGGCGGGCGGGCTCGCCAACGCCATGGTGCTGGAACGGATCTGAACCGGACGGTGGTAAGGGCCCGTCAGAGGCGGCGCAGCTGGTGCCGCTTGCGCCAGGCCACCACCACGCCCGCCAGCGCGGGCAGGGCGATGCACGCCAGGGCGATCAGGAAGGCGGGGGACGTCGGCGTCGAGGCACGGGCGCCGGCGACCACGTAGGCGGCGGTGTTCGGGATCGAGCCGAGAGCCGTGGCCAGCAGGAACGGCAGCAGGCCCATGCGGGAGAAGGAGGCGCAGTAGTTTGCGGCCCAGAACGGCACGCCGGGGAACAGCCGGACCGCCAGCATCGAGCGGAAGCCGTGCCGGCTGAGCTGCCCGTCCGCCGCCTTCAGCCAGCGCCCCCGCAGCAGCGGCCGCAGCGCGTCCTGACCCAGCGCCCGGCCCAGGCAGAAGGCGATCCCGGCGCCCAGCACCGTGCCCGCCAGGGCCACCCCGAGGCCGGCCTGCGAACCGAACAGGGCGCCTCCCGCGAGGTTCAGCAGCGGTCTCGGCACGAACGCCACGGTGCACACCCCGTACGCCACCGCGAACACCAGCGCGGCGGCGGCTCCGCTCAGCTGGGGCGGCCAGCCCTGCGTCAGCAGCCGCTGCGGTTCGAACAGCAGCATCGTGCAGGCGGCCCCCGCGAGCAGGGCGACGAGCAGGGACAGCCGCGACCAGGGGGAGAGCACGACTCTGGTGCAGCGGGCAGTGAAACCGGTGGAGACGGCGGGCGAGGCGGTCGTCGCCGGGGTGGCGGCGACGGCGAGCTCCGCGGTGGTGGCCCGGGGAGAGGCCGTGGCGGTGCCCCCAGAGCGGGTGGTGGCATCGAGCATCCGGTGACACTAACCGACAAATGTGTGTGATCGCCGTATGGTTCGTCTCACGAGCGTCACGGGAACCGGCCGCACCCCGGTACGCAGGGCGGACGAAAACCATTCGACGCGCGGTGAGACGTCGGCGATGATCGACGTCATGTTCCGGCACGCCTTCGCCCTCGCAGCATCCGTGGTCACGGATGCCCCGAAGGCTGCCGTCGTCGTTCTCACGGCCGTCGCGGACGGCGCCCGAAGCTGACCCTCTCCGGTTCGTCCGGCGGACCCCGCAAGGGGAGGGTCGGGCGGCACCTCGGGGTCCCGGTTCCCTCCTCACCACCAGACGCTTCGAGGTACAGCCATGCCCAAGACGGCCTACGTCCGCACGAAACCGCATCTCAACATCGGCACCATGGGTCATGTCGACCACGGCAAGACCACCCTGACCGCCGCCATCACCAAGGTCCTCGCCGACCGCGGCACCGGCGCCTTCGTGCCGTTCGACCGGATCGACCGGGCGCCCGAGGAGGCGGCGCGCGGCATCACCATCAACATCGCGCACGTCGAGTACGAGACCGACACCCGGCACTACGCCCACGTCGACATGCCGGGCCACGCCGACTACGTCAAGAACATGGTCACCGGCGCCGCGCAGCTGGACGGGGCGATCCTCGTCGTCTCCGCGCTCGACGGGATCATGCCGCAGACCGCCGAACACGTCCTGCTCGCCCGCCAGGTGGGCGTCGACCACATCGTGGTCGCGCTCAACAAGGCCGACGCGGGGGACGAGGAGCTCACCGACCTGGTCGAACTGGAGGTCCGCGACCTGCTCACGGCGCACGGCTACGGCGGCGACTCCGTGCCCGTCGTGCGCGTCTCCGGGCTGAAGGCGCTGCAGGGGGAGCCGCGGTGGACGGCGTCGATCGAGGCGCTGCTCGACGCGGTGGACACGTACGTGCCGATGCCGGAGCGGTATCTGGACGCTCCGTTCCTGCTGCCGGTGGAGAACGTGCTGACCATCACCGGGCGGGGGACCGTGGTCACCGGTGCGGTGGAACGGGGTGTGGTGCGGGTCGGGGACAGGGTCGAGGTGCTCGGGGCTGCCGTCGAGACGGTGGTCACGGGGCTGGAGACCTTCGGCAAGCCGATGGAGGAGGCACAGGCCGGGGACAACGTGGCTCTGCTGCTGCGGGGGGTGCCCCGGGACGCCGTCCGGCGGGGGCATGTGGTGGCCGCGCCGGGGAGCGTGGTGCCGAGCCGTCGGTTCAGCGCGCGGGTCTACGTCCTGTCGGCCCGGGAGGGCGGCCGGACGACACCGGTCTCCTCCGGGTACCGGCCGCAGTTCTACCTCCGTACGGCGGACGTGGTGGGGGTCGTCGACCTCGGGGAGGCCGCCGTCGCGCGGCCCGGTGACACCGTCGCCATGACCGTGGAGCTGGGCAGGGACGTGCCGTTGGAGGCGGGGCTCGGGTTCGCCATCCGTGAGGGCGGGCGGACGGTGGGGGCCGGGACCGTGACCGCGGTGGGTTGAGGTGGCGGGGGGCTGCCGGCCGTCCTGGGCCGGTCGCGCAGCTCCCCGCGCCCCTCGACGGCGTCGTCCCCACGCACAATGGAGGCGTGAAGGAAGCCATTCCCGTCGCCCGCGCCGTCGATCACGGGTTCGCCAAGCTCATGCCCGACATCGACCGGGAGCGGGCCTGGCTGCTGACCGTCGACGGGGCGCCGCAGTCGTACGTCGACCTGGACGACCCGACGCACCTGGAGTTCGAGTACGCGCGGCGGCTCGGGCACGTGCTGGACGTCGTGGCCGAGCCGGGGCGGGCGCTGGACGTGGTGCACCTCGGGGGCGGGGCGCTCACGCTGCCCCGGTACGTGGCCGTGACACGGCCCGGTTCCCGGCAGGACGTCGTGGAGGCCGACCGGGGGCTGCTGGAGCTGGTCGCCGAACACCTGCCGCTGCCCGCGACGGCCCGGGTCGCGCTGCACGCGGCGGACGCGCGGGCCTGGCTGGAGAACGCCCGCGGGAACTCGGCCGACGTGATCGTCGCCGATGTGTTCGGCGGTTCGCGGGTGCCGGCGCACCTGACGTCCGTCACCTATGTGCGGGAGGCCGCGCGGGTGCTGCGGGAGAGCGGGGTCTACCTCGCCAACCTCCCGGATGCGGCTCCGTTCGGTTTCCTGCGGTCCCAACTCGCCACCCTGGCCACCGTGTTCGAGGAGCTCGCGCTGATCGCCGAGCCGGGGGTGCTGCGGGGGCGCAGGTTCGGCAACGCCGTGCTCGTGGCCGGGCGGCGGGCGGTCGACGTCGCCGCCCTGACCCGGCTCACGGCCGCCGACGCCTTTCCGGCCCGGGTCGAGTACGGCGCCGGGCTGCGGACGTTCGTCGGTGGGGCGCGGGCCGTGCGGGACGAGGACGCGGTGCCCTCACCCGAGCCCCCCGACGGGGCGTTCGGCATCGGCTGAGGGGCGCTCGGCGACGCCCTTCGTCACCGGGGTGGTCCTGCGGCGCAGGTTGCGCACGTCCGGGACGCACAGCACGGCCGCCGTGACCAGGACGACCAGTCCGGCACAGCCCCACAGCGCCGCCGTCCGGCCGAAGGCGTCCTCCGCCGGGCCGGCCGCCGCCGTGGCGAGGGGCACGAACGCCACCGAGCCGAACCAGTCGTAGGCCGAGACGCGGGAGAGCTTGGCCTCGGGGATCTCCTGGTGCAGCGCCGTCATCCAGGAGACGCCGAACACCTCGACCGTCGCCCCCGCCACGAACATCACCGCGAACAGGACGCCGATCGGCACCGGGACGGCGAGGGCGGCGGAGGGCAGGGCCAGCGGGAAGACGCAGAGGGTGCCGGCGAGCAGCAGCCGGCGGGGCTTCCATCGGGTCATCAGCAGGGCACCGGCGACGGTGCCCGCGCCGAACGCGCCCAGGGCGAGGCCCCAGGGGCCCGCGCCGCCGAGGTGGTCACGGGCGACGAGCGGGCCGTAGACGGCGTCGGCGGCCGCCACGACCGCGTTGGCGATGGAGAACTGCACGACGATGCCCCACAGCCAGGGGCGGCCGGCGAACTCCTGCCAGCCCTCGCGCAGATCGGCGAGCAGGCCGCCACCCGGTGCCCGGGGCGGTATGTGGCCTACGTCGAGGAAGGCGCGCAGCGCCCCGGCGACGGCGAAGGCCGCCGCGTCCGCGGCCAGCACCCAGCCGGGGCCCATCGCGGCGACCATGGCGCCGCCCAGCGCGGCCCCGCCCAGGCCCGCGCCCGACATCGCCATCCGGAACACCGCGAAGGCGCGGCCGGCCTGCTCGCCCTGGACCGAGGACATCAGCATGCCCTCGGCGGCCGGTCCGAAGAAGGCCTGGCCGGTGCCGCCGAGGGCGGCCAGCAGCATCATCTGCCACAGCAGGGGATCACCGGTCAGCACGAGAAGGGCGAACAGGGCCTGCGAGAGGCAGTTCAGGGCGTTGGCCGCCACCATCACGTGATGCCGGGGCAGCCGGTCGGCGACGGCGCCGCCGATCAACAGGAACAGCACCAGCGGCAGCGTCCGTGCCGCCGCCACCAGGCCGACGTCGCCGCCGTCGCCGCCCGCCTCCAGCACGGCGAACGCCGCCGCGACGAGGGCGCCGTTGCTGCCCAGGTTGGTGACGACCGCGGCCGCGGTCAGCAGGGAGTAGTTGCGGCCCGCCCAGGCGGGTCTGCGGGAGGTCGTGATCGGCACCCCGTGACTATCGCCGGGGCGGGGCCGACTTGCCAAACGGCACGTGCGCGGCCCGCGCCCGTCACGACTCGGTGGGCGGCTCCTCCGTGAGGCGCACGGTGCTCAGGATCTTCTGCACGGTCGCCTCGGGCAGCTCGTCCTTGACGCCCTTGGCGCCGTACAGGTTCCAGGTGACGAAGTCGCCCGCGCCGTTCTTGAAGGCGAAGGTGATCGCCTTGCCCTCGCTGTCGCACTTGCCCTTCTGGGGCGTGTTCTCCGAGTGCGCCGTGGCGACACTGCCCTTGATGCCCGACTTGGTGGTGTAGGGCTTGGGCTTGGTGTACTTGACGCTCTTCTTGTCGGGCTGGGTGTAGCCGCCGAAGATCCACCACGGCACGCGTGTCTCGGCCGCCATGTCCGAGTTCTTCGCGCCGTTCTCGCCGCGGGTGCCGGCGGTGGCGAGGGCGGTGTCCTCCTCGCGGCCGTCCTTGTTGTCGTCGCTCGTGCACCACTTGGACTTCAGATAGGCCGGGGCCGTGACGGTGGTGCGGTCCAGCTCACCGTCCTTCTTCTCCCACTCGAAGCCCACGCTGGTGTCCTGGGTGTCGATCTCCCAGTCCGCCGGCACGTCGAACTTGGTGCCGAAACGGGTGTTGACGACGACCTTCCAGCCCGGAACGGTCGCCTTCTCGCCCGGTCCGCCGCGCGGGTTGTCGCCGGAGGCGGAGGCGGAGGCGCTCGGCTCCGACTCGGACTCCTTCGTGGCGGTCGGGGCCGGCTTCTTGCCGTTGTTCCCGTCCGCCGTGTCGTCCGAGTCGCCGCCCAGCACGAGGAAGCCGGTGACACCGGCCGCCACGACCACCGCCGTGGCCGCGATGATCGCGACCAGTTTCGTCCGGTTGCCGCCACCGCCGCCCTGCGGGGGCTGCGGCGCGCCGGCCGGAGCGGGAGTGCCCCACTGCGGCTGCTGCCCATAGGGGCCGGGCTGCTGGTAGCCCGGCTGCTGGTACGGATTCGGCTGCTGGTACCCCGGCTGCTGGTAGGGGTTGTTCGTCTGCGGGTTCTGCTCGCCCCCGGGCGGCTGCTGTCCTGGCCACATGGGCAGCAACCCTAGCCGCGCCCAGGACACGATTCGGTCACCGCCCGTGGACGGAGACGTAGCAACCCGGAGACGGGACGGCGCGGCGAGGGCGTGGGTGTCGGTGCGGCGGTGGTCACACGACCTGGTCAGCGGCACCTACTCGTGAGTAACATGCGGTCATGAGCGCAGACCAGATGTCCATCGGCGAGATGCTCGCCGCCACGGTGCCCATGGCCCGGACCCTGAACCTCGAGTTCCTGGAGACCACGCCGGAGCGTGCGCGGGTGTCCCTGCCGGACCAGAGCGAGTACCACAACCACGTGGGCGGACCGCACGCCGGTGCGATGTTCACGCTCGGCGAGTCCGCGAGCGGCGCGATCGTGCTCGCCGCGTTCGGGGACCAGCTCTCGCGCGCCGTGCCGCTGGCCGTCAGCGCCGAGATCGCCTACAAGAAGCTGGCGATGGGCGCCGTGACCGCCACGGCCACCCTGGGCCGCCCGGCCGCCGAGGTCGTCGCGGAACTGGACGCCGGGGAGCGGCCGGAGTTCCCGGTCGCCGTCGAAATCCGGCGCGCCGACGGTGCCGTCACCGGAGAGATGACCGTGGTGTGGACCCTGCGGCCCAACGGCTGACCGGGCGACCAGCCAACGAGCCGCTCCCTGGCTTGGCGAACTCGCCGCCAGGGAGCGGCCAGGCACTGGCGTGGGCAGTCACGTGACATGGACGATCAGCAGCGACCACCACCTCCGGCCACCCCGTCGTGCGCGGCCGGTTGCGACCGGCATGGCTCCGGTTCCGGTAACCGGCTATGCCCTGCCGTTTCCGCGAATCCCCTGGGGGGACCGTGTCCGCGCCGCCCGCGCCCGCGCCTACGCCCGGCGCAGCGGCGCTTCGGGCTGACGCACCACCCCAGGGCCCTCCTGCGGACCGCCCGGCGGCCACGCGAAACACCTTCAGCAGCATCGGCGGCAGGAGCGGCAGCCCTATGACAGCACCGGGCCGGGCCGACGGTCCGAGCCGGCGCGCCCCGGCTCCCCAAGACGCCGCGGAAGCCAGGGCAGCGGTACGAGACGCGGGTCGCACAGGTGGACTGCTGTGCGCAGGCCGAGCCCGGCACACCCATCGGCGAGGCCGCACCACCGCCCGGCACGGACGTCCTCGGCCCGGTGACCGCCACGGTGGCCGGCGCCGTGACGTCACTTGAATCGGCGGCAGTGCCGTAGCGGTGTGCGGGGCTTCCTCTCCGCCGTGGCGGGGAGGGCTTCGGCGGTGGGGTCGTGGCGGCGTACGTGACGTCCACCCCGGGACGTCGGGTCACCCGCCCGCCCGTGGTGTCCGGCGGGGCGGCGCGCTCCGCCTGGCCCATAGTGCGGTGCATGACCGACACCGCCCCCCGTCACCCCCGGCGCTCCGCCCTGTGCCTGCTCGGCGGCGCGATCGCCCTCACCGCGGCGGCACCGTTGCGCGCCCACGCGCGCGAGGGACACGCCGTCCCCGCGCGGGAAGGCCGAGGCCCGGGACGGAACGCCCGGGTCGAAGGGCTGCTCGCCCGCCTCACCCTGGACGAGAAGATCTCCCTGCTGCACGGCGCCACCGACCCGCGGCCGCTCGGCCAGGCCGGCTACGTGCCCGGGGTCGAGCGGCTCGGCATCCCGCCCCTGCGGCTCGCCGACGGCCCGGCCGGTGTCCGGGTCACCCGGCACGCCACGGCCCTGCCCGCCCCCGTGATGCTGGCCTCCGCCTTCGACCCGGACCTGGCCCGCCGCTACGGCCGGGTCATCGGACGGGAGGGCCGCGCCCTCGGCCAGGACGTGCTGCTGTCCCCGATGGTCAACCTCATCCGCACCCCCTACGCCGGCCGCAACTTCGAGACCTTCAGCGAGGATCCGCTGCTCACCGCCCACCTGGTCGCCGCCGAGATCGAGGGCATCCAGGACGAGGGGCTCATCGCGACGGTCAAGCACTTCGCGCTGAACAACCAGGAGCGCGACCGCATGTCGGTCGACGTGCGCGTGGACGAGCGCACGCTGCACGAGACCGAGCTGCGCGGCTTCGAAGCGGCCGTCGCCGCCGGGGCCGGGGCGGTGATGGGCGCCTACAACAAGGTCAACGGCACCTTCGCCTGCGAGAACGCGGCCCTGCTCACCGGCGTGCTGCGCGAGCGCTGGGGCTTCACCGGGTTCGTGATGACGGACTGGTCCGCCGCGCACAGCACCCGCGAGGCCCTCCTGGCGGGGTGCGACCTGGAGATGCCCGACGGCACCCACTTCGGCGCGCCCCTCGCCTCGGCGGTGCGGGACGGGGGCGTGTCCGAGGCCCACGTGGACCGGGCCGTCCGCCGCGTCCTGGCCGTCATGGACCGCTTCGGGCTGCTCGACGGCACCGTGCCGCACCGCCGAGGCCGGGACGCCGCCGCCGGGGCGGCCGTCGCGCGTGAGGTCGCCGAGGCGGGCGCCACCCTGCTGTGGAACACGGACGGCACCCTGCCCCTGACCGCCGGCGGCAGCGTCGCCGTGATCGGGCCGACCGGCGCCCGCCCCCTGGTCAGCGGCGGCGGCAGCGCCCATGTCGTGCCCGACCACGCCGACAGCCCGCTGGACGCCATCCGGCCGCGCGCCGCACGGGTGATCCACGCGCTCGGCGAGGACGTCTTCGGCAAACCCCTCCCGGCGAACCTGCTCGATCCCGCCCTCGCCACCGAGGCGCAGCACGTCGAGCCCGGCCGGACGTGGCGGTACGACGGCACGCTCACCGTCGACGCGACGGAGACCTGGACCCTCGTGCTGCACTACTCCGGCACGCCACCGCTCCGCCCGCGGGTCCTCCTCGACGGCGAGGAACTGTTCCCCCTGAAGCCCGGCTGGGACGAGTACTTCACCGGCGGCCTGCTCACCCACGCGGACGACGGCCTCTCCGTGCGCCGCCGCACCCTGACGCTCACCCGGGGCAGCCACCGGCTGTCCGTCACGGCGCGGGGCGCAGACCCCGGCGGACTGTTCCGGCTGCGCCGCATCACGGAGGAGACCCGCGCCCAGGACGTGGCAGAAGCCGTGCGGGCCGCCCGCGCCGCCCGGGACGTCGTCCTCTTCGCCTACGAGGACGCCATCGAGGGGCAGGACCGTACGACCGTGGCCCTCCCCGGCAACCAGGAGCGGCTGATCGAGGCCGTGACCGCGGCCAACCCGCGCACCACCGTCGTCCTCAACACCTCGTCCGCCACGTCCATGCCGTGGCTGGAACGCACCGGTGCCGTGCTCCAGATGTACTACCCGGGGCAGGAGGGGGCCGCCGCCACCGCCGCCGTCCTGTACGGCGACCGCGACCCCGGCGGACGCCTCACCCAGACCTTCCCGGCCGACGACGACCACCACCCCGTCGCCGGCGACCCGCGCCGCTACCCCGGCGTCGACGGCACCGAGCACTACACCGAGGGCGTCCACATCGGCCACCGCTGGTACGACGCCGAGGACGTGCGGCCGCTGTTCCCCTTCGGCCACGGCCTGTCGTACACCTCCTTCGCCTACCGGGACCCGGACGCGCGCTGGACGGGCGACGGCCTGGACGTCGCCTTCACCGTCCGCAACACCGGTCCGCGCGAAGGCGTGGACGTGCCGCAGGTCTACGCCGGCCCCTCCCCGGACCTGCCGCTCGTCCAGCCGGTGCGCGTGCTGGCCGGATACCGGCGGCTCGCGCTGCGGGCGGGGGAGGAGCGGCGCGTCACCGTACGGGTCGAGCGGCGCACCCTGTCCTCCTGGGACCCGCAGCAGAACGACTGGGTGCTCGGCACCGGGCCGCGCACCCTCTGGATCGGGGAGTCGTCCCGGGATCTGCGGCTGCGCATCCGCGTACGCGTGGGTGGCTGAGACCGGACGGAACCGGCCCGGCGCACGCACCGCCGGGAGGCGACCGGCATCGAACCGGACCACACTGGTACTCCTCCAGGAGCCGTCGCAGACCCAGGGAGTCACCCATGCCCGAGGCCCCGCGCCCGGAGAGCACGACCGAACCGACCGACGAGGAACTGCGCGCCCTGGACGCCCACTGGCGGGCCGCCAACTACCTGGCGGCCGGTCAGATCTACCTGCTCGCCAACCCGCTGCTGACCGAGCCGCTGCGGCCCGAGCACATCAAGCCCCGGCTGCTGGGGCACTGGGGCACCTCACCCGGGCTGAACCTCGTCTACACCCACCTCAACCGGGTGATCGCCCGGCGCGGTCCGGACGCCCTGTGCGTCTGGGGCCCGGGCCACGGCGGGCCGTCGGTTCTGGCCAACTCCTGGCTGGAGGGCAGCTACAGCGAGAAGTACCCGGACGTGTCGCGGGACGCGCGGGGCATGGAGCTGCTGATGCGGCAGTTCTCGTTCCCGGGCGGCGTGCCCAGCCACGTCGCCCCGGAGGTGCCCGGCTCGATCCACGAGGGCGGCGAACTCGGCTACTCCCTCGCCCACGCCTACGGCGCCGCCCTGGACAACCCGGACCTGCTGGTCGCCTGTGTGATCGGCGACGGCGAGGCGGAGACCGGCCCGCTGGCCGGGTCCTGGCACGCCAACAAGTTCCTCGACCCGGTGCACGACGGGGCCGTGCTCCCGATCCTCCACCTGAACGGCTACAAGATCGCCAACCCCACGGTGCTGTCCCGGCTGCCCGAGGCGGAACTCGACGCCCTGCTGCGCGGGTACGGCCACGAGCCGATCCACGTGTCCGGCGACGACCCCGCGCAGGTGCACCGGCTCATGGCCCGGGCGATGGACACCGCGCTCGACCGCATCGACGATGCCCAGCGCGCCGCCCGCGAGGACGGCGCGACCGAGCGCCCGCACTGGCCCGTGATCGTCCTGCGCACCCCGAAGGGCTGGACGGGCCCCGCCGAGGTCGACGGCCAGCCGGTGGAGAACACCTGGCGAGCCCACCAGGTGCCGCTGGCCGGCGTCCGTGACAACCCGGACCACCTGCGGCAGCTGGAGGCGTGGCTGCGCTCCTACCGCCCCGAGGAACTGTTCGACACCGAGGGCCGCCCGGTCGCGGACGTCCTGGCGCCCATTCCCGAGGGCAGCCGCAGGCTCGGCGCCACCCCGCACGCCAACGGCGGACTGCTCGTCCGTGACCTGCCGGTCCCGCCCCTCGACGACTTCGCCGTCCCCGTCGACAAGCCGGGCACGACGATGCACGAGCCCACCCGGGTCCTCGGCGACCTCCTCGCCCGGGTCATGCGGGACACCGCCGACCGCCGGAACTTCCGCCTGGTCGGCCCGGACGAGACCGCCTCCAACCGGCTCCAGGCCGTCTTCGACGCCAGCGGCAAGGCCTGGCAGGCCGGGACCCTCGACGTCGACGAGCACCTGGACCCGCACGGCCGTGTCATGGAGGTCCTCTCCGAACACCTCTGCCAGGGCTGGCTGGAGGGCTACCTCCTCACCGGCCGGCACGGGCTGTTCTCCTGCTACGAGGCGTTCGTGCACATCGTCGACTCCATGGTCAACCAGCACATCAAGTGGCTGCGCACCTCCCGCCGGCTGCCCTGGCGCGCCCCCATCCCCTCCCTCAACTACCTGCTGACCTCGCACGTGTGGCGCCAGGACCACAACGGCTTCTCCCACCAGGACCCCGGCTTCGTCGACCACGTCCTCAACAAGAGCCCCGAGGTCGTGCGGGTCTACCTGCCGCCGGACGCCAACACCCTGCTGTCCGTCGCCGACCACGCCCTGCGCAGCCGCGACTACGTCAACGTGATCGTGGCCGGCAAGCAGCCCTGCTTCGACTGGCTGACCATGGACGAGGCCCGGGTGCACTGCGCCCGCGGCGCCGGCGTCTGGGAGTGGGCGGGCAGCGAGGACGGCGGTGAGCCCGACGTCGTCCTGGCCTGCGCCGGCGACGTCCCCACGCAGGAGACCCTGGCCGCAGCGCACCTGCTCCGCAGGTACCTGCCCGAGCTGTCCGTCCGGGTGGTGAACGTCGTCGACCTGGCCCGGCTGCTGCCCGAGGAGGAGCACCCGCACGGCATGAGCGACTTCGAGTACGACGGCCTGTTCACCGTGGACAAGCCGGTGATCTTCGCCTACCACGGCTACCCCTGGCTGATCCACCGCCTGGCCTACCGCCGCACGGGCCACCGGCACCTGCACGTGCGCGGCTACAAGGAGGCCGGCACGACGACCACGCCCTTCGACATGGTCGTGCGCAACGACCTCGACCGCTACCGCCTGGTCATGGACGTCGTCGACCGCGTCCCGGGCCTCGCGGTGCGGGCCACGGCCGTGCGCCAGCGGATGGCCGACGCCCGCACCCGCCACCACGCCTGGATCCGCGAGCACGGCACCGACCTGCCCGAGGTCGCCGAGTGGAGCTGGAACGCGTGAGTCGCGAGGGACGTCCCATCAGCCGGTAGGCTTCCCGGGGCTCGCAGGGAAGCACAGGGAAAGGAACCGGCGTTGCACGTCCAGGAGTGGCTCGAAACCGTACCCGCGGTCGCCGTCTACGCGCTGGTGGGCGTGGTCATCGGCCTGGAGAGCCTGGGCATTCCGCTGCCGGGCGAGATCATCCTGGTCTCGTCCGCGCTGCTCGCCTCCCAGCACGGGGACATCGACCCCGTCGTCCTCGGCGCCAGCGCCACGGCCGGCGCGATCATCGGCGACTCGATCGGCTACGCCATCGGCCGCAAGGGCGGGCGGCCCCTGCTGGCCTGGCTGGGCGGGAAGTTCCCCAAGCACTTCAGCGCGGGCCACATCGCCACCGCCGAGCGCTCCTTCGAGAAGTGGGGCATGTGGGCCGTCTTCTTCGGCCGCTTCGTCGCCCTGCTGCGCATCTTCGCGGGCCCCCTCGCGGGTGTGCTGCGCATGCCGTACTGGAAGTTCGCCATCGCCAACGTCCTCGGCGGCATCCTCTGGGCCGGCGGCACCACCGCGGTCATCTACTACGTCGGCGTCGTCGCGGAGTCCTGGCTGAAGCGCTTCTCCTGGCTGGGCCTGGTGGCGGCGGTCCTGGTCGGCCTGACCTCCATGCTGGTGATCAAGCGCAAGGCGAAGAAGGCGAACCAGACCCTGGAAGCGACCGGGGCGCACACCTCCTAGCGGCGCGATCAGCCCCCCAAGGGGCCGGACCGCCGTACCGCCTGGGCGTGCACGTCCCGGTGCGCCTTCGCCAGCTCGGCGTACATCGTGCCGTTGAGGGTGACGCCCTGCCGTTCCTCCTCCGACAGCTCCCGCCGGACCTTCGCGGGCACCCCGGCGACCAGCGACCCGGGCGGCACGACCATCCCCTGCGGCACCAGCGCCTGCGCGGCGACCAGGGACCCGGCGCCGATCACGGCGCCGTTCAGCACGGTCGCCCCCATGCCGATGAGGCAGTCGTCCTCGACCGTCGCCCCGTGCACCACCGCGTTGTGCCCGATGGAGACCCGCTCGCCCACCGTCACGGGAAACCCCGGGTCGGCGTGGAGCGTGCAGTTGTCCTGCACGTTGCTGCTCGCCCCCACGGAGATCGACTCGACGTCCCCGCGCAGCACGGCCCCGTACCAGACGCTCGCGCCGACGCCCAGCGTCACGCCCCCGATCACCGACGCCGTCGGCGCCACGAACGCCGTGTCGTCGATCTCCGGCTCCCTGCCGCCGATCCCGGTGATCATCGCCCGCTGTGCCATGCCCGCCTCCGCAGATGTCGTGGACACCCCGCACCGTACGCCACCGGGTAGGGCGAAGATCACAGGCCCTCGGCCCGCTGCGGACTCGCTCCGCTGAGTACGGTGAGCTCGTGCCGAAGCGCAAGAACACGTTCTCATCCTGGCGGCGGGGCCTCACACAGCGCGCCGTCCACGCGGGCTGGGCCTGGCTGCAGCGCACGGCCTCCGTGACCGCCGAGCACCCGGGGCGCTACCGCTTCGGCGCGATGGGAACAGGTACCAGGCTCGCCTTCCCGCTCGGCACGGTCTTCGGCGAGCCCTGGATCCAGCTCGGCTCCCACTGCATCATCGGCGAACAGGTCACCCTGACCGCCGGTCTGATGCCCGACCTCGACCTCGGCCCGGACCCCATCCTGCGCATCGGCGACGGGGTCGTCCTGGGCCGCGGCAGCCACGTCATCGCGGACACCACGGTCACCATCGGCAGCGACTGCTACTTCGGCCCGTACGTGTACGTCACGTCCACGAACCACTCCTACGACGACCCGCACCAGCCCATCGGCAGGCAGTGGCCGCGGATGGAGCCGGTGGAGATCGGCACCGGCTGCTGGATCGGCACCGGAGCGGTGATCCTGCCCGGGGCCCGGATCGGGCGGAACGTGGTGGTGGCCGCGGGCGCGGTGGTGCGGGGCGCGGTGCCGGACCACGCGGTGGTGGCGGGCGCTCCGGCCCGCGTCGTACGGCGCTGGACCCCGGCCGACGGCTGGCAGCCGCCGCTGCGCACCCCGGCGCCGGTGCCGATACCGGAGGGCGTCACCCCCGAGCAGCTGCGGGCGCTGTCGGAGCTGGACGAGGAAACGGCGGCGCGTCTGGCCGAACTGGACGAAGAGGCGGCGGCCGGTCTGGCGGAGCTGGAGCCCGGTTCCTGACCGGGCGGTCGGGCGCGGCCGGGGCCCGGCCATCGCGGACGGCGGCACCTGCGCCCGCTGCCGAGCGGCCGGATCAGCCCGATGCGAGCAGGACCGTCCCGACCAGCGCCAGTCCCGCGCCCGCTGCCTGGATCGCCCGCAGCCGTTCGCTCAGGAACCCGCGCGCGGCCACCGCCGTCACCACCGGGTAGAGCGAGGCGAGGACGGCCGCCACGGTGACCGGGCCCTGCTGCGCCGCGATCGAGTACGTGCCGTTTGCGGCCACGTCCGCGAGACCGACGAAGGCGAGGGCCGGCAGGGCGCGCCACGGGAAGCCCTCCGCCGGGAGGGCGGGAGTGCCGCGGCGCACGGAGACGTACAGCGCCAGCCCGCCGGCGGCGACGTTCGTCACCCGCTGCACGAACAGGGCGAGGAACAGCCCCGTGAGCGTCGTCGACGCCTCCGCGATCAGGGCCATCACCGCGCCGAAGCCGAACGCCGCGAGCAGGGTCAGCGCGATGGCCTGCCGCTGCACCGGGGCGCCCCGGAACTGGGGACCGCCCGCGAGACACACCCCGGCGACGGCGACCATGATGCCGACGAACTGCAGCAGTCCGGGACGTTCGCCCAGCACCAGACCCACCCCGACCGGCACGGCCACGCCGATCGAGCCGAGCGGCGAGACCACGCCCATGGGGCCGAGCGCGAGCGCCTTGTAGAACGCCAGCATCGCCACCGGCCCGACGAGACCGGCCGCGACGGCGAACCACAGCTGCGGGCCCGCCTCGCTCCAGGCTCCGGTCGCCGTGACGAGCGCGCCCAGTACGGCCACCGCGATCGACTGCGAGACGACGACCACGGTGAGCGCGGGGACGCGCCGGGTCAGCAGTCCGCCACCGAAGTCGGCCAGGCCCCACAGCACGCTGGTGGCCAGGGCGAAGAGCGCTGTCATGGGACTCGGGCCTCGCAGTACAGTGCAGTGAACGATCAGGTCAACCACACCATAGTGCATCCTGTTGCACTGTGTCATACAGAATATTGGACGGAATGTGTCGGACCTCGACCTGCTGACCCAGTCCCTGGCGCGCAGCGTCAAGCACTGGCGCGCGGTGCGCGGCTTCACCCTGGACGTGCTCGCCGCCCGGGCAGGCGTCAGCCGCGGCATGCTCATCCAGATCGAGCAGGCCCGCACCAACCCCAGCCTCGGCACCGTCGTCAAGATCGGCGACGCCCTCGGCGTCAGCATCACCACCCTGCTGGAACACGAGCAGGGCCCGAACGTCCGCATCGTCCCCGCCGGCCAGGCCGTGCGGCTGTGGCACACCGACGCGGGCAGCTACAACCGGCTGCTCGCGGGCACCGAGGCACCCGGCCCGCTGGAGATGTGGGACTGGCGGCTCATGCCCGGTGAGTCCAGCCCCTCCGACCCCCACCCGGCCGGCACGACCGAACTGCTCCACGTCACGGCGGGCGAGCTGACGCTCACCGTCGACGGCGTCGAGCACCGCGTCCCCGCGGGCGCGACCGTCCACTTCGAGGCCGACGTCCCGCACACGTACGGCAACACCGGCGAGGTGCCGATGGAGATGGTCATGGCCGTCTCGGTGCCGCCCGTGCCCTGAGACACCCGGCCCGCGGGCTGCCGGGAGTTGTTAGCGTGCGGCCATGCGCGCACCCATCGGACACTTCGACGACGCCCGGCCCGCCCCCGACTGTCTCGGTGAACTCACCGGCCCCGTCGCCGACGCCGTACGTCACTGGCGGGGCGGCGTCCCGGCCGAGCGGATCCTCTACGTGGACACCGAGCCCGAATGGGCCGACACGGCCACCTTCGTGGAGCACTACGGCCAGGAGCTGCTGGAGCAGTCGGCGAACTGCGTGGTGGTCACCGGCAAGCGCGGCGGCGAGGCCACGCTCGCCGCCTGTGTCGTGCTGTCCACCACCCGGGTCGACGTGAACAACGTCGTGCGCCGGCGGCTCGGCGCCCGCAAGGCCTCCTTCGCCCCGATGGACACGGCGACGGGCGAGACCGGCATGGAACACGGCGGCATCACCCCGCTCGGTCTGCCGGAGGGCTGGCCCGTGCTGGTGGACGCCGCCGTCGTCGACCTGCCGTACGTGCTGGTCGGCAGCGGCCGGCGGCGGGGCAAGCTCCTGGTGCCGGGCAAGGCGTTCGCGGAACTGCCGGGCGCCGTGGTCGTGGAGGGACTCGGGGTGTCCTGACCTATGCCGCCGTGTGGTGCGCCAGCGGCAGATGGGGGTCGCTCTCGCCGGGGGCCGGTTCCGGGTCCGCGTGCACCAGGGCCGCGGTGAGGCGGGGCACCGCGTGCAGCAGCGCGTGCTCGGCGTCGACGGTGATCCGGTGGGCCTCGCGCACCGTCACGTCCCCGTCCACCACGACCGCCACCTCGGCGCGCAGCCGGTGGCCGATCCAGCGCAGCCGCAGCTCACCCACCCCGAGCACGCCGGGGACCTCGGCCAGTGCCCGCTCGGCCCGGTCGACCAGGGCGGGGTCGACGGCGTCCAGCACCCGCCGGAACACCTCCCGGGCCGCGTCCCGCAGGACCAGGGCGATCGCCGCCGTGATGGCCAGGCCGACGACCGGATCGGCCAGGTGCAGGCCCAGGGCCGAGCCGCCGGCGCCCAGCAGCACGGCCAGGGACGTGAACCCGTCCGTGCGGGCGTGCAGTCCGTCGGCGACCAGTGCCGCCGAACCGATCGAGCGGCCCACACGGATGCGGTACCGGGCCACCCACTCGTTGCCCGCGAAGCCCACCAGCGCGGCCACCGCCACCACCGGGACGTGCTCGACCGGGCGCGGGTCGAGGAGACGCTCGATCGCCGTCCAGCCGGCGAAGACCGCCGACGCGGCGATCGTCAGCACGATCACCAGGCCCGCCAGGTCCTCGGCCCGGCCGTAGCCGTAGGTGAAACGGCGTGTGGCCGCCCGCCGCCCCAGCACGAAGGCGATGCCGAGCGGCACGGCGGTCAGCGCGTCCGCGGTGTTGTGCACCGTGTCCCCGAGCAGTGCCACCGAACCGGAGGCGGCCACCACGAACGCCTGGGCCAGCGCCGTCGCGCCGAGCACCGCGAGCGAGACCCACAGCGCCCGCATCCCACGTGCCGAGGACTCCAGGGCGGAGTCGACCTTGTCGGCCGTCTCGTGGGAGTGCGGGGTGAGCAGGTGCGCCAGACGATGGCGCAGGCGGTGCCGACGGCCTCGCGAACGGCCGTGGTCGTATGCGTGTGCGTGGGGGTGTGCGTGTGCGTGGGGGTGGGAGTGCTCGTGCCGGTCGCTCACGGGGGTTCCCTTCCGGTGCGGGCGGGTGGACGCGCGCGCGTCCCTGGCGCCATTATGTGCGTATGAGCGCACGCATGCACCTGTCACCTGCGCACGATGCGCATCCGCGCAGTCCCGGCGAGGAGCAGTTCGCGCTCGCCGCCGAACTCCTCGCGCTGCTCGGTGACCGGACCCGGCTCGCCCTGCTGCACGCCCTGACCGGGGGAGAGGCCGACGTCACGACCCTCACCCAGGCCTGCGGGGCGGCCCGCCCCGCCGTCAGCCAGCACCTGGCCCGACTGCGCCTCGCGGGCCTGGTGGATACCCGGAAGGAAGGCCGCCGGGTCGTCTACTCACTCCGCGACGGCCACCTGCGCCGGCTCGTGGACGAGGCGCTGAACGTGGCCGACCACCGGATCGGCGACCACCCCCCGCACGACTGAGTCAGTACCGCGCGGCCGTCCCCAGATACTGCTCGGCGAAGGCGGCCGCCGCCGCGGGCGAGGTGAACAGGCGGCGCAGCCGGGCCAGCGTGGTGCCCGCGCGGAACGGATCGCCCGCCGCCGTGCCGTGGTACACCTCGGAAAGCCACTGCGAGAACTCCTGGTAGTCCCACACGCGCCCCAGACACGCCTGGGCGTAGCCGGCCAGGCCGCCGTCCTCGCCGCGGGCCAGCTGGTCCACGAGGGCGTCACCCAGCAGGAAGGCGTCGTGCAGGGCGAGGTTCATGCCCTTGGCGGCGATGGGGGCGACCAGGTGGGCCGCGTCACCGGCGAGGAAGAGCCGGCCGTGCACCATCGGCTCGACCACGTAGTCGTGCATGTCCAGCACACGCTTCTCGATCAGCCGTCCCTCCGCCGGCGGCGGCGCACCGGACGCCCCGAGCCGCTCCCGCAGCTCCGCCCAGACCCGCTCGTGCGGCCAGTTCTCCGGGTCGTCGCCCGGCGGGCACTGCAGGTAGTAGCGGGTCACCTCCGGGCTGCGCGGCATCTGGCCCGCGAACCCCCGGGCGTGACAGCCGAACAGCACGCAGTCCGCGGACGGCGGAGCCTCGGCGAGCAGCGCCAGCCAGCCGATGCCGTAGTCGTGCCGGGCGATGCGCACCCGCTCCGGCGGCAGGGACGCCCTGCTCACCCCGCGGGCCCCGTCGCACCCGGCGACGAACTCGGTCCGCACGACCTGCCGTTCACCCGTGTCTGGGCAGACGTAGGACACCGAGGGCCGGTCGGAGTCGAGGTCGTGGAGCCGTACGTCCCGGACGCCGAAGCGGATCCGGCCGCCGCGCACGTCGGCGTACTCGCGGACCAGGTCCGTCACCAGCAGCGGCTGCGGGTAGACGAAGTGATGGCTGCCCGTCAGCTCGCCGTAGGAGAAGCGGTAGCGCTCCCCGTCGAAGCGGAACTCGCACGCGGTGTGCAGCTCCGCCCGGTCCAGCAGGTTGCGGGCGAGGCCACGCTTCTCCAGGCCCCGTACGGCCCATTCCTCGATGACCCCGGCCCGGGGCCGCTGTTCGATGAACTCCCGGGTCTCGGTCTCCAGCACCAGGCAGTCCACCCCGGCGGCGCGCAGGATGTTGCCGACGGTCAGACCGGCGGGTCCGGCGCCCACGACGACGACCGGGAAGCGTTGCGGGGCGCCGGAGTTGACGGGCGGCGGGGGGGTAGGCCATGCCGCTCATTATGGAGCCGGTGTCAGCGCGCGGGCACCCGCGCGACGGCCGGACGGGGGGCACCGCTTCCCCGCCCGGCGACGGGGAGCCGTGACGGTCACCGGCCCGGGTTGCGGTCATCGCCCGAGCGGGGTCATCGTCCGTGTGCGGTCGCCATCCGAGACGCGGTCGCCATCCGAGACGCGGTCACCGCCCGAGTCGTGGGATCTCGATCGCCGGGCAGCGGTCCATCACCATCTCCAGGCCCGCGGCGCGGGTCCGCTCGTACGCCGCCTCGTCGACGACGCCCAGCTGGAACCAGACGCCCTTCGCGCCCTTGGCGACCGCCTCGTCCGCGACGGCTCCGGCCAGCTCGCTGTTGACGAAGACGTCCACGACGTCCACGCCGAAGGGGATGTCCGCCAGGCTCGCGTACCCCTGCTCGCCGTGCACCGTCTCGGCCTTCGGGTGTACCGGCACGACTCGCTTGCCGAAGCGCTGGAGCACGGCCGCGACGCCGTACGCCGCGCGCTGCCGGTTCGACGACAGGCCCACCACGGCCCAGGTGTCGCCGAGGTCGTTGAGAATCCTGCGGACCGTTGCCTCGTCGCCGTACACCGGCGGCCTCCTCGGAACGTCGTGGCTGAACTGCTGTCCGGGCAACGACGCGGGGCGCGCGGTGATTCCCCGGAAGCCGCCGTGATAGCTTGCCGAGGCCAGTCGAACCCATGTACGTGGGTCAGGGAATCCGGTGGAAATCCGGAACTGACGCGCAGCGGTGAGGGGGACGGGCGGGGCCTCGGCCACTGGACTCCTGCACGGACGTCCGGGAAGGCGCTCCGATCCGGGTGAACCCGAGTCCGAAGACCTGCTGGCGGCCCCCGCGGCCGGTGCGCGGCGGGGGAGCACCGTACGACCGGGCTCCGCGATCGGGCCCTCGACGACTGAGGACTGGTTCCCGTGCCCCTCGCCCCACCCGCCCGTGCCGCCGTGCTGCTCGCGGCCGGCTCCCTCCTCCTGACCGGCTGTGGCGACGCGAGGCCCGCCGACGCGAAGGCCGCCGCCGTCACCCTCGTCAACTGCGGCCACGAGGTACGCGTCCAGGCCCCGCCCCGGCACGCCGTCTCCCTCAACCAGGGCACCACGGAGATCCTGCTCTCCCTCGGCCTCGCCGACCGCCTCGCGGGCACCGCCACCTGGACCGACCCCGTGATGAAGGGGCTGGAGAAGGCCGACGCGACGGTGCCGCGCATCGCCGACGGCAACCCCTCCTTCGAACGGGTCCTGGACGCCGGCCCGGACTTCGTCACCGCCTCCTTCGTCTCCACCCTCGGCCAGGGCGGAGTCGCCACCCGCGAACAGTTCGAGAAGCTCGGCGTGCCCACGTACGTCTCCCCGGCCGACTGCGCCGGGGAGGACAACTCCGGCGGCGGCGACGGCGCTCGCACCAAGGCGCTCGGCATGGACGCCGTCTACGGCGAAGTGCGGGACCTCGCGGCGGTCTTCGGGGTGAAGGAGCGCGGTGACGCCCTGGTGGCCTCCCTCCGGCAGCGCATGGCCAAGGCCACCGCGGGCGTCGACGCCTCCGACGTCACCCTCCTGTACTGGTTCGCCAACTCCGAGTCGCCCTACATGGCGGGCTGCTGCGGTGCGCCCGGCATCATCACCCGCTCCCTCGGCGCGAAGAACGTCTTCGACGACACGCACGAGGAGTGGCCGCAGATCAACTGGGAGACGGTCGCCGACCGCGACCCCGACGTCCTCGTCATCGGCGATCTGACCCGCAAGTCGCAGACCGCCGAGTCGGCCGCGAAGAAGATCGCCTTCCTGGAGTCCAACCCGGCCACGAAGAACATGGACGCGGTCCGGCACAAGCGGTACGTGCTGCTCAGCGGGCAGGCCATGAACCCGACCATCCGCACGGTCGAGGGCGTGGAGCAGGTCGCCGCCGGGCTGCGCCGCTTCGGGCTGGTGAAGTGACCGCCAAGGGTCTCGCGGACGCCGGGGTCCGGCCCCACCGCCGGACCGGGCTCGCGCTGGGAGCAGCCGGGGTCGTCGCGCTCGCCGCCTCCCTCGCCGTCGCCATCACCATCGGCCCCGCCGACATCGGGGTCGGTGACGTGTGGTCCGTGGTGGCCGCCCATCTCGGCCTCGGCGACTCGGACCTGACGCCGATCCGGGCCGGCATCGTCTGGCAGCTGCGGCTGCCGCGCACCCTGCTCGCCGCCGTGTGCGGGGCCGGACTCGCCGTGTGCGGGGCGGTGATGCAGTCGCTGCTGCGCAACCCGCTCGCCGACCCCTTCGTGCTGGGGGTCTCCTCGGGCGCCTCCACCGGCGCGGTGCTCGTGGTCGTGCTCGGCGCGGGCGGCGGCGCCGTCTCCGTCTCCGCGGGCGCCTTCCTCGGGGCCCTGGTCTCCTTCGCGCTGGTCCTGCTGCTCAGCCACACCCTGGGCGGCACCACCGACCGGGTGGTCCTCGCCGGGGTCGCCGCCATGCAGCTGTTCTCGGCGCTCACGTCCTTCGTGGTGATGACCTCCGCCGACGCCGAGACGACCCGGGGTGTGCTGTTCTGGCTCCTCGGCTCCCTCGGCGGCGTCGGCTGGACCGACGTGTGGCTGTGCCTGGCCGTGCTGGCCGTGGCCCTGGTGGTGTGCCTCGCGTACGCCCGTACCCTCGACGCCTTCGCCTTCGGGCGGGACGCGGCGGCCGCGCTCGGGGTGTCCGTGGCCCGCACCCGCCTGGTGCTGCTGTGCGTCACGGCCCTGCTCACGGCGGCGCTGGTCAGCTCGGCCGGGGCGATCGGCTTCGTCGGGCTGGTCCTGCCGCACGCCGCCCGGGCACTGGCCGGGCCCGGGCACGCCCGGCTGCTGCCGGTCACGGCGCTGGCCGGTGCGGTGTTCCTGGTGTGGGTGGACACGCTGGCCCGGACCGTCCTTGATCCCCGGGAGGTGCCGGTGGGCGTCGTGACCTCCCTGATCGGGGTCCCGGCGTTCGTGGCCGTGCTGTACCGGACACGGAGGGCAGGGTGACGGGGGCGGAGCCATCGGCGGACAGCACCGGCCGCCGGGCCGGGCGGACCGGGGGCCGTGCCGGCGAGGCGCGGGGCGAGGGGGCTGAGCGGGCTGGGCTGCGTGCCGGCGAGGCGCGAGGCGAGAGGCCCGGGCGGGACGGCCGCCGTGCCGGCGAGGCACGGGGCGAGGGGGCTGAGCGGGCCGACCGCCGTGCCGGTGAGGCACGGGGCGAGGGGGCTGAGCGGGCCGGTCGCTATGCCGGCGAGGTGCGGGCCGGGCGGGTCGAGGGGCCTGGGCGGGTCGGCCGCCGTGCCGGTGGGGCACGGGGCGAGGGGGCTGAGCGGGCTGGGCTCCGTGCCGGCGAGGCGTCGGGCGAGGGGGTTGAGTGGCCCGGGCGACCGGCTGGCGAGGCGCGAGGTGAAGGGGCCGAGGGGCCCGGGCGGCCGGCCGGCGACGTGCGAGCCGAGTGGGGCGGGTGCCGGAGCGACGGGCTGCGGGCCGACGGGGTCGGGCGTCGGACCGACGGACGTCTCATCCTCGACGGCGTCGTCCTCGCGCCGGAGCCCGGCTCCACCGTCGGCGTCCTCGGCCCCAACGGCTCCGGCAAGTCCACGCTCCTGCGGCTGCTGGCCGGGCTGCTCACCCCGACCGCGGGGGTCGTCACCCTCGACGGCACGCCGCTGGGCGACCTGCCCCGCCGTACCGTCGCCCGCCGCCTCGCCGTCGTCGAGCAGCAGTCGGACAGCCAGGTCGAGCTGACGGTGGAGGACGTCGTACGCCTTGGCCGCATTCCGCACCGGCGGGCCTGGACACCCGCCTCGGCGGACGACGAGCGCGCCGTGCGGGCCGCCCTGGAGCGCACCGGCCTCGCCGACCGCGCCGGCCGGCGCTGGCACACCCTCTCGGGCGGCGAGCGCCAGCGCGTCCAGATCGCCCGCGCGCTCGCCCAGGAGCCCCGCGAACTCCTCCTGGACGAGCCCACCAACCACCTCGACATCCACCACCAGCTGGGCCTGCTCGCCCTGGTCGCGCGGTTGCCGGTCACCACCGTCGTCGCCCTGCACGACCTCAACCTCGCGGCGATGTACTGCGACCGGGTCGTCGTGCTGTGCGCGGGCCGGGTCGTGGCGGGCGGAACGCCGGCCGACGTCCTCACCGAGGAGCTGATCGCCGAGGTGTACGGGGTGCGGGCCGCCGTTCACTCGGACGGCCCCGAGGGGCGTCCCCACGTGCGGTTCCTGGGCACGCTGCACTGAGCGACGGCCCGGACGGGTCCGCCACGGTGACCGGAAAGCGGCGCGCATGACTGCGCGTCCGGGCCCACCCGCCTACGCTCGCCTCGTGCTGCGCATCATCGACGCCCGTACCGGCGAGCCGGCCGCCGCCGCCCCGGCCCGCCGTGGCCTGACGCGAGTCGAGGCACACGCGCCCGGCTCCGAACCGACGGACCTGCGGGTGCTGCTCGTCGCGGACCTGCTCGTGCGGGCCCTGGAGATCGGCGGCACACCCGTGTGGGCCATGCTGACCGGCGGCCACCGCCAGGCCGAGCTGCGGGCCCGGGCCACGGCCCTCGGCATCCGCCCCTTCGAGGACAGCCACGACGTCGGCGCGGGCCTGGGCGAGGCCCAGGTCGTCCACGTCGCGGCGGAGGGCGGCACGGCACCGGACGGGCTCCGGATCGCCGTCGCGCCGGTACGGCCCGACCCGCCCCGCCCCTCCGGCCCTCCCGGACCCTCCGGCCCTCCCGGCGCCGCCGACCCGGCCGACCCCGCCCACCCCGCCGACCCCGCCGTCCTGCGTCTCGCACTGTTCGCCCGGCACCACAGCGCCGGCGTCCGGCTGGACGAGGCCGCCCTGGAGGAGGCCCGCACCACCCTGGCCCGCTGGCGCACGGCGGTCGCCCGGTGGGCCCGCCGGCCGTCGCGGCCCGTCCCCGACGACGTGCGGGCGCGGCTGCGCGACGCCTGGGAGGACGACCTCGACGTGCCCGGGGTGCTGGAGGTCCTGCGCCGGGTGGAGAGCGACCCGGAACTGCCGGACGGCGCCCGCTTCGAGACCTACGCCCACGCCGACCGCCTCCTCGCCCTCGACCTCACCCGCGACCTGGGAACCTCCTCATGATCGAACGTGCCGGCACCGGTCCGCTGCGCCGCCTGGTCGTGCTGCGGCACGCCAAGTCCGCCTGGCCCGTGGACGTCGCCGACCACGAACGCCCGCTGGCCCCCCGCGGCCGCCGCGACGCCCCCGCCGCCGGGCGGGCCCTGGCCGAGGCCGACTGCCTGCCCGACCTCGCCCTGTGCTCCACCGCCGTACGCGCCCGCCGCACCTGGGAGCTGGCCGCCGCCGAGTGGGGCACGCCCCCGCCGGTCCGCCACGACCGGCGCCTGTACGCCGCAGGGCCCGCCGGTCTGCTGACCGTCGTGCGGGAGGTGCCCGCCGAGGTGGAGACGCTGCTGCTGATCGGCCACAACCCGGGCCTCGAGGAACTGGTCCTCGCCCTGGCGCGCGACGGCCTCGACGACACCCTGGAACGGGTCCGCACCAAGTTCCCCACCTCGGCGATCGCCGTCCTGTCCTGGCGCGGCACGACCTGGCGGGACCTCGGCCCCGGCACGGCGCTGCTGACGTCCCTGACCGTGCCCCGGGGCGCGAGGAAGTAGCCCCGGGCCCGCGCATAGGCTGGCCCGATGCAGGACGAATACCGCACGGTCGCCCGCGCGGGCGTTCACGAGACCGAGGTCAACCGCTCCCGCTTCCTGTGCGCCCTCGCACCGGCGGCCACCGAGCAGGAGGCCCAGGCGTTCATCGCCGCGGTCCGCAAGGAGCACGCCGACGCCAGCCACAACTGCTGGGCCTACGTCATCGGCGCCGACGCCTCCGTGCAGAAGGCGAGCGACGACGGCGAACCCGGCGGCACCGCCGGCGTCCCCATGCTCCAGATGCTGCTGCGCCGCGACATGCGGTACGTCGTCGCCGTCGTCACCCGCTACTACGGCGGGGTCAAGCTCGGCGCGGGCGGTCTCATCCGCGCGTACGGCGGGGCGGTCGGCGAGGCCCTGGACGCCCTCGGCACGCGCACCCGCCGCAGGTTCCGCCTCGCCACGGTCACCGTCGACCACCAGCGGGCCGGGAAGCTGGAGAACGACCTGCGCGCCACCGGACGCGAGGTCCGGGACGTGAGCTACGGCGAGGCGGTCACCATCGAGATCGCCCTCCCGGACGCGGACGTCGCGCCCTTCCGGGCCTGGCTCGCCGACGTGACCTCCGGCACGGCCGGCTTCGAGCCGGGCGGCGAGGCGTACGGGGACGCCTGACGTTACGCATCGAAGCGGTCATAACGGTCGCTTTCGTGGCGGGAGATGACGGTCGATACGGGAGTAACCACCCGTGCTGTCAGACCCGGCGGTTAGTCTCGGGGGATCATGAGACTGCTGCACACTTCCGACTGGCACCTCGGCCGGGCGTTCCACCGGGTCAACATGCTCGGGGCCCAGGCCGAGTTCATCGCCCACCTCGTCACGACCGTGCGGGAGCGGGCCGTGGACGCGGTGCTGGTGTCGGGAGACGTGTACGACCGGGCGGTGCCGCCGCTCGCCGCGGTCGAGCTGTTCGACGACGCCCTGCACCGTCTCGCGGATCTCGGCGTGCCCACGGTGATGATCTCCGGCAACCACGACTCGGCCCGCCGGCTGGGCGTCGGCGCGGGCCTGATCGGGCGGGCCGGTATCCATCTGCGGACCGAGCCGTCGGCGGCCGGCACCCCGGTGGTGCTGTCCGACGCCCACGGCGACGTCGCCTTCTACGGACTGCCCTACCTCGAACCGGCCCTGGTGAAGGACGAGTTCGGGGTGGAGAAGACCGGCCACGAGGCCGTGCTCGCCGCCGCCATGGACCGGGTCCGCGCCGACCTCGCCGGCCGTGCGCCCGGCACGCGCTCCGTCGTCCTCGCGCACGCCTTCGTCACCGGCGGCGAGCCCAGTGACAGCGAGCGGGACATCACCGTCGGCGGCGTCGCAGCGGTGCCCGCCGGCGTGTTCGACGGCGTCGACTACGTGGCGCTCGGGCACCTGCACGGCTGCCAGACCCTCACCGACCGCGTCCGCTACTCCGGCTCCCCGCTGCCCTACTCCTTCTCGGAGGCGGCCCACCGCAAGAGCATGTGGCTCGTCGACCTCGCCGCCGACGGCTCCGTCACCGCCGAACGCGTCGACTGCCCGGTGCCGCGCCCCCTGGCCCGGATCCGGGGTCCCCTGGAGGAGCTGCTCGCCGACCCGGAGCTGGCCCGGCACGAGGAGGCCTGGGTCGAGGCGACGCTCACCGACCCGGTCCGCCCGGCGGACCCGATGGCCCGGCTGGCCGCGCGCTTCCCGCACACCCTCAGCCTCGTCTTCGAACCCGACCGGGCCGAGGAGGACCCGGAGGTGTCCTACGCCCGCCGCCTGGCCGGCCGCAGCGACCAGCAGATCGCCGAGGACTTCGTCGCCCATGTGCGCGGCGCCGGACCCGACGCCCACGAGCAGGGGGTGCTGCGCGACGCCTTCGACGCGGTGCGCGCCGACGAGGCCGTACGGGAGGTGGCCCGGTGAGGCTCCACCGGCTCACGATCACCGCCTTCGGGCCCTTCGGAGGCACTCAGGCCGTCGACTTCGACGAGCTGTCGGCGGCCGGGCTGTTCCTGCTGCACGGACCGACCGGCGCGGGCAAGACATCCGTCCTGGACGCGGTGTGCTACGCCCTCTACGGCTCGGTCCCGGGCGCCCGGCAGGGCGGCGGGCAGGGCACCACCCTGCGCAGCGACCACGCCGCCCCCGCCACCCGCACCGAGGTCACGCTCCGACTCACCGTCGCCGGACGCCGCCTGGAGGTCACCCGCCAGCCGCCCTGGGAACGCCCCAAGAAGCGTGGCACGGGCACGACGGTGGACAAGGCCCAGACGTGGCTGCGCGAGTACGACGCCACGGCCGGGGCGTGGAAGGACCTCAGCCGCTCCCACCAGGAGATCGGCGAGGAGATCACCCAGCTGCTCGGCATGAGCCGGGAGCAGTTCTGCCAGGTCGTGCTGTTGCCGCAGGGGGACTTCGCGCGGTTCCTGCGCGCCGACGCCGAGGCCCGCGGCAAGCTCCTCGGCCGCCTCTTCGACACCCGCCGCTTCGCCGACGTGGAGAAGCGCCTCGCCGAACGCCGCCGGGCCACCGAGACCCGGGTCCGGGAGGGCGACGCCGCGCTGCTCGCCGACGCCCACCGCATGCAGCAGGCCGCCGGCGACGCCATGGAGCTGCCGGAACTGGCCCCCGGCGAACCCGGGCTCGCCGAGGCCGTGCTGAGCGCCGCCGCCGTCGCCCGCAGCACCGCCCGGGAGCAGCTCACCGTCGCCGCGTGCCGGCTCGCCGCCGCCGAGTCCGCGCAGGCCGCCACCGGCCGTGCCCTGGACGACGTACGCGAACTCGCCCGGCTGCAGCGGCGGTTCGCCGACGCGCGGGAGAAGGCGGCGCTCCTGGAGCAGGGCGCCGAGGCGTACCGCCGGGCGCAGGCGCTGATGGAGCGGGCCCGCAAGGCCGAGGCGGTCGCGCCCGCCCTGGAGCTGCGGGAGTCCGCCGAGGCCGAACACCGCAGGGCGGCCGACGCCGAGGCACGCGCGCGTGCGCTGCTGCCCGAGCGTTTCGCCGGCGAGGGCGCGGCCGGACTCGCCGCCGCCGCCCGTCGCGCCGCCGAGGAACTGGGCGGACTGGACTCCGCCCGCCGCGCCGAGCGGCGCCTGGCCGAACTCCTCGACGAACGCACCGGCCTGGACCGCCAGGAGCGCGCCGACGCCGACCTCCTGCACGAGGCGGAGGCCTGGCTCGACGGCTGGGAGGAGACCCGCGCCGCCCTGCAGGAGCAGGTCGACTCCGCGCAGCGGGCCGCGTCCCGCGCCGAACAGCTCGCCGTCCGGCGCGAACCCGCCCGGCAGCGCCTGAGGGCGGCCCGGCTGCGCGACCAGCTCGCCGAGGACACCGACCGGGCCGTCGAGCAGGTCCGCTCCGTGCGGCAGGAGGCGCTGCGCGCCCAGCAGCACTGGCTCGAACTCAAGGAACAGCGCCTCACCGGCATCGCCGCCGAACTGGCCGCGCAGCTCACCGACGGCGCGCCCTGCGCCGTCTGCGGCGCCACCGAGCACCCCGCCCCCGCCCGCAAGGTCGCCGGGCACGTCGACCGCGAGGCGGAGGAACAGGCCCTCGCCGCCTACCGGCGCGCCGACGCGCAGCGCGCCGACCAGGAACAGCGCCTCGCCGCCGTACGTGAGGCGCTGGCCGCCGCCTCCGCCGAGGCCGGTGACACGCCCACCGCGCACCTGGCCGCCGAGGTGGAGGAGCTGGAGAGGGAGTACGCGCACGCCCGGAGCGCCGCCGCCGAGCTGCACTCCGCGCAGGAGCGGCTGCGGCAGGCCGGGCAGGAGTACGAACGACGTGTCGCCGCCCGGCAGGAAGCCGCCGTGCGGGCCGCGGCCCGGGTCGGTCACCGGGAGCGGCTCGACCGCGAACGGGCCGCGCTGCAACAGGAGCTGGACCTCGCGCGGGGCGAGCTGGACAGCGTCGCGGCACGGGCCGCGCAGCTGCAGCGGCGTACCGCGCTGCTCACGGACGCCGCCGACGCCGCCCGGGTCGCCGAGGACACCGCCCAGCGGCTCAAGGACGCCGACGCGCGGCTCGCCGACGCCGCCTTCCGCGCCGGCTTCGAGACCCCGCAGGCGGCGGCTGACGCGCTGCTCGACCCCGCCGCCCACCGGGAGCTGCAGCACCGGCTCGACGCCTGGCAGACCGAGGAGGCCGCCGTACGGGCCGTGCTCGCCGAGGCCGACACGGCCGCGGCGGCCCAGGAGCCCCGGGCGGACGTCGAGTCGGCGCAACGGGCCGCCGACCTCGCCGCCCGGCGGGTGCGCGATGCCGCCTCCGCGCACGACGCGGCGGGCCGGCGCTGTGCCGAACTCGACCGGCTCTCCGCCCGGGCGGCCGAAGCCGTGCGCCGGCTGGGGCCGCTGCGCGAGGAGCACGACCGGGTCGCCCGCATGGCCGGGCTCACCGCCGGCACGTCCGCCGACAACGAACGCCGGATGCGCCTGGAGTCGTACGTCCTCGCGGCCCGGCTGGAACAGGTCGCCGCCGCGGCGACCGTGCGGCTGCGGCGCATGTCGTCCGGCCGCTACACCCTCGTCCACTCCGACGACCGCACCGGGCGCGGCCGCAGCGGGCTCGGGCTGCACGTCGTCGACGCCTGGACGGGCCGCGAGCGCGACACGGCGACGCTGTCGGGCGGCGAGACGTTCTTCGCCTCCCTCGCGCTCGCCCTCGGCCTCGCCGACGTGGTCACGGACGAGGCGGGCGGGGTGCGGCTGGACACCCTCTTCATCGACGAGGGCTTCGGCAGTCTCGACGACCAGACCCTCGACGAGGTCCTCGACGTCCTCGACTCGCTGCGCGAACGCGACCGCAGCGTCGGCATCGTCAGCCACGTGCCCGACCTGCGGCGGCGGATCCACGCCCAGCTGGAGGTCGTCAAGGGCCGCTCCGGTTCGGTGCTGCGGCAGCGCGGCACGGGCTGAGCTCAGCGGCCCAGGGGGCGCCGGGGGAGGGGCGAGGAGTACACGACGCTCGTCGTCACCGAGCCCAGGGCGCCGATCTTCCCGGACACCTCCTCCAGGTGGCGCATCGAGCGGGCCGTCACCTTGATGACGAAGCAGTCGTCGCCGGTGACGTGGTGCGCCTCCAGGATCTCCGGCGTGACGGCGACGAGGTCGTGGAAGGGCTTGTAGTTGCCGTTGGGGTAGCGCAGCCGCACGAACGCCAGGATCGGCAGCCCGAGCCGCTCCGGGTCGACCACCGCCGCGTACCCCTGGATGACCCCGGCCTCCTCCATGCGCCGCACGCGTTCGGTGACCGCGCTCGCGGACATGGAGACGGCACGGGCCAGTTCGGCGAAACTGGCGCGGCCCTCGCGCTGGAGGACGTCGAGGATGCGCCAGTCGGTGGCGTCCGGGGAATACGCGGTCATGGCCGAGGGATAGCAGGGAAATCCCCGGCGGATCAAGCCGAACGCAGCGGATCGCCGCTTCAGGGAGCGGTTCGGCGGCCGTAGCTTTCTGGTCATGACCACCACCGTGAACCCCGTCCTGCGAGTCGCCCCCGCCGCGCCGGCCGAGACCGCAGCCCATTTCCGCGCCTCCCTCGCCTTCCACACCGACGTGTCCGACGTCGCCGCCGCGCTCGCGTCCGGCGGCGATCCCGGCTTCGTCCTCGTCGACTCCCGCTCGATCGAGGCCTGGGACCGGGGCCGCCTCCCCGGCGCCCTCCACCTGCCGACCGCGCTCGTGGCCGAGCGGGCCGGACAGCTCCTGGACCCGGCGGTGCCGGTCGTGACGTACTGCTGGGGCCCGGGCTGCAACGGGGCCGCGCGGGCGGCCCTGGCCCTCGCCGAACTCGGCTACCGGGTCAAGGAGATGCTCGGTGGCTTCGAGTACTGGGTGCGTGAGGGCTTCACGTTCGAGACCCGGCAGGGCGGTGAGCGCCGGGACGCCGACCCGCTGACGGCGCCCGTGGACGGCGGGGACTGCGGCTGCTGAACCCCCTTGATCACACCGCGACTTGACCCTGTAGGTTCGTGCGCCATGGTGCGATACGCGGAACCGGGCGTCGTGGAGTGGGTGGAGTCGGGCGGCGGGCCGCTGATAGCGGTGCCCGAGACCGTCCTGCCGTTCTGGGCGGGCGCCGACGGCGAGGAGACGGCGTCGGACTACGACCGGGCCTGCGAGGTGGACGCAAGCGTCGGACTGCTGCCGGTGGGCGACTGCACCGCCCTCGTCCTGGGCGACGAGCCCGCCTCCACCGCGTACCTGCCCGACGAGGGCGCCTTCGTCCGGTGGCGGGCCGGCAACTCCGAGGCGGAACTGCTGGCCGGCGTCCCGTCGGCGATCGCCACCGCGGAGTGGGAGCCGGAGGTGCTCTGGAACGTGCCCGGCTCCGTCCTGCTGTTCGACGCGGCCTGGCCCGGCACGGGCCCCACGGACATCGACCAGGTCCGCGTCCCCCTGGAGCCGGGCCGCTACGCCGTCCGCGCGGCACGGGTCCAGCCCGGTCCGGAGACCTGGCTGGACCTGATCCAGCTCCGCCTGCTGGCGCCGCGCTAGCCGGCCCTCAGGACCGGGGCCGTACTGGTGTGCCGCTCCGCCGTGTGGCCGCGACCGGCCGCGGAAGCTCCGCCTCACGAGTTCTCGAGGATCATCCATGCCACGTTTTCCCCACCCCACCCGGGACGAACTGCGCCGCGACCCCCTGCCCCTGCGCGGGCGGACCGCGCTGGTCACCGGCGCCAGCCGCCGCGGCGGCATCGGGCACGCCGTCGCCCGCCGCCTCGCCGCCTACGGGGCGAGTGTCTACCTCCACCACCACGTGCCGCACGACGCGGCCCAGCCCTGGGGCGCCGACCGTCCCGAGGACGTCCTCGCCTCGGTGCGCGAGGCGCTCGGCGACCCGGCCGCCCGGATCCTCGCGGGCCCGGGCGACCTGGCCGACCCGGCCGCGCCCGCCGAACTCGTCGCCCGTGCCGCCGACGCGCTCGGCGGACGCCTCGACATCCTCGTCGCCAACCACGCGCAGAGCGGCTTCGACGGCACCCTCGACGAGATCGACGCCACGATGCTCGACCGGCACTGGGCGGTCGACACCCGGTCCGTGCTGCTGCTGGTCCAGGCGCACGCCCGGCTGCGGCCCGCCGGCCCCGGAGGGCGCGTCGTGATGATGACCTCTGGCCAGGACATCGCGGGTGGCATGCACGGCGAGATCGCCTACGCCCTCCAGAAGGGCGCCCTGGCCTCCATCACCCGCTCCCTGTCGTCCGCGCTCGCCGGGCAGGGGATCACGGTCAACACCGTCAACCCCGGCCCGGTCGACACGGACTACCTGACCGGCGCGGACTACGAGGCCGTCGCCGCTCGCTTCCCCTCCGGCCGGTGGGGGATGCCCGACGATCCGGCCCGCCTCATCGCCTGGCTCGCGACCGACGAGGCGGGCTGGATCACCGGCGAGGTCATCAACTCCGAGGGCGGCTTCCGACGCTGATCACAGGGCGGACAGCTCGTCCACCAGGTCGTCCAGCCCCAGTGAGCCCTGGGACAGCGCCGCCATGTGCCAGGCCTTCGGGTCGAAGGCGTCGCCGTGGCGCCTGCGGGCGTTCTCGCGGCCCAGGAGCCAGGCCCGCTCGCCGAGCTTGTAGCCGATGGCCTGCCCCGGCATGGACAGGTAGCGGGTCAGCTCGCTCTCCACGAAGTCGGCGGGCCGGCTGCTGTGCGCGCCGAAGAACTCCTGCGCCAGCTCCGGCGTCCAGCGCTCGCCGGGGTGGAAGGGCGAGTCGTCCGGGATCGTCAGCTCCAGGTGCATGCCGATGTCGATGATCACGCGCACGGCCCGCATCATCTGCGCGTCCAGGTAGCCGAGCCGGCGCTCCGCGTCGGTCAGGAAGCCCAACTCGTCCATCAGCCGCTCCGCGTACAGGGCCCAGCCCTCGGCGTTGGCGCTCACCATGCCGACGCTCGCCTGGTAACGGGAGAGGTCCTGCGCCACGTGCTTCCACTGGGCCAGCTGCAGGTGGTGGCCGGGCACACCCTCGTGGTACCAGGTCGACACCAGGTCGTAGACCGGGAAGCGGTCCTTGCCCATGGTCGGCAGCCAGGTGCAGCCCGGGCGGGAGAAGTCGTCCGACGGCGGCGTGTAGTACGGGGCCGCGGCGCTGCCCGGTGGCGCGATGCGCGACTCGACCCGGCGCACCCGCTCGGCCAGGTCGAAGTGGGTGCCGTCGAGCGCGTCCATCGCCTCGTCCATCAGGCCCTGCAGCCAGTCGCGCACCTCGTCGACGCCCTCGATGTGCGTGCCGTGCTCGTCGAGATGGGCCAGCGCCACCCACGGCGTGGCCGCACCCGGCAGGATCTTCTCCGCCTCGGCCCTCATCTCGCCGAGGAGGCGGTGGTACTCGGACCAGCCGTAGGCGTACGCCTCGTCCAGGTCGAGGTCGGTGCCGTTGAAGTAGCGGACCCAGCGCGCGTACCGCTCCCGGCCCACCACGTCCGGCGCGCCCTCGATCGCCGGTGCGTACACGTCCCGCATCCAGTCGCGCAGCGCCACCACGGCTTCCGTGGCCGTCCGGGCCGCCGTGTCCAGCTCCGTGCGCAGCGCCTCGGGGCCGGCGGCCGCGTACTGCTCGAACCAGCCCCGGCCCCGGCCGTCCGCGTCGGCCCACTCGCCGAGCTGCGCCACGAACGTGGCCGTGGCGCGGGGCCCGGCGTACAGCTTGCGCTCCAGGCCGAGCGCCAGGGACTCCCGGTAGCCCTCCAGCGCCGCCGGGACCCCGCGCAGCCGCTCGGCGATCGCCGCCCAGTCCTGCTCGGTCTGCGCCGGGGTCACGGTGAACACCTGGCGCACCGCGTGCGCGATCGAGCTGAGGTTGCTGACGGAGCGCAGGCTCTCGTCGGCCTCGTGCACAGCGAGTTCGGCGGTGAGCCGCTCGCGCAGCAGCCGGGCGCAGCGGCGCTCGATGTCGCTGTCCGCGCCGGGCCGCCGCTCGGCCTCGTCCAGCCGGGCCAGCGTCCGGCGCGCCAGCTCCGCGAGCGCCTCCTGGCCCGCGGGGGAGGTGTCGGGCAGCCTGCTGGAACTCTCGGAGACGCCGAGGAACGTGCCGGTGATCGGGTCGAGGGCGACGAGTTCGTCGACGTACGCGTCGGCGACCTCACGGGGCAGCGGGCTCTTGATCTCTGACATGCGGCCATCCTCGTACGACGGACCGCGCACGTCACGCGGATTGAGCCGTGGGCGAAGGCGGCAGCAGCGGCCCGCACTCCCACTGCTGGAAGATCAGCCGGGTCTCCACCCGGGCCACCTCCCGCCGCGCCGTGAACTCGTCCAGCACGAGCCGCTGCAGATCGGCCATGTCGGCGACCGCGACATGGACCAAATAGTCGTCGGGACCGGTCAGATGGAAGACCGTCCGCGACTCCGGCAGCGCCCGGATCCGCTCCACGAACGGCCCGACCAGCTCCCGCCGGTGCGGCCTGACCTGCACCGACAGCAACGCTTGCAGGCCTCGCCCCAGCTTGGCCGGATCCAGCTCCAGCCGGTGCCCGAGGATCACCCCCGAGCGCCGCAGCCGGGCCACCCGGTCCAGACAGGTCGACGGCGCCACCCCGACCTGCGCGGCGAGATCCCGGTACGTCGCCCGGGCGTCGTTCTGCAACAGCCGCAGAAGGTGAAGATCAACCGGGTCCAGTACGACAGAATCGGCCATCGGCCGAACGTAGCACGGGGTTCGCCGCCGCCGACCCGGCCGGTGTTCACCCTTCCGTCATGGACACAGCGAGCATGGGCGCCTACGACGACGTACGCACCGCACCGCGAGCACTCGCCACCGAGGCCGTGCACGCCGGCCGGGAGGATCTCGCCCGGCAGGGACTGCACGCCCCGCCGATCGACCTGTCCACCACCTACCCCTCGTACGACAGCCGCGGCGAGGCGGCCCGGATCGACGCCTTCGCCGCCACCGGCGCGGAGCCGGACGGCCCGCCCGTGTACGGGCGGCTGGGCAACCCGACCGTCGCCCGCTTCGAGACGGCGCTGGCCCGCCTGGAGGGCACCGAGGCGGCGGTCGCCTTCGCCAGCGGCATGGCCGCGCTGAGCGCCGTCCTCCTCGTACGCGGCGCGCTGGGCCTGCGTCACGTCGTCGCCGTGCGCCCCCTGTACGGCTGCAGCGACCACCTGCTCACCGCCGGGCTGCTGGGCTCGGAGGTCACCTGGACCGACCCGTCCGGTGTCGCCGACGCGCTGCGCCCGGACACCGGTCTGGTCATGGTGGAGTCCCCGGCCAACCCGACCCTCGCCGAGGTCGACCTGCGGGCCGTGGCGCACGCCTGCGGCTCGGTGCCGCTGCTGGTGGACAACACCTTCGCCACGCCGGTCCTCCAGCGCCCGGCCGGGCAGGGGGCGCGGCTGGTGCTGCACAGCGCCACCAAGTACCTCGGCGGGCACGGGGACGTGCTGGCGGGCGTGGTCGCCTGCGACGAGGAGTTCGCGGGGCGGCTGCGGCAGGTGCGCTTCGCCACCGGCGGCGTCCTGCACCCGCTGGCCGGCTACCTGCTGCTGCGGGGCCTGTCCACCTTGCCGGTCCGGGTCCGGGCCGCCTCCGCCACGGCGGCCGAACTCGCCCGCCGCCTCGCCGCCGACCCGCGCGTGGTCCGCGTCCACTACCCGCGCATCGGCGGCGCCATGGTCGCCTTCGAGGTCGACGGCGACCCCCACGAGGTCATCGCCGGGGTACGGCTCATCACCCCGGCGGTCAGCCTCGGCAGCGTCGACACCCTCATCCAGCACCCGGCGTCCATCAGTCACCGCATCGTGGACGCGGAGGACCGCAGGGGAGCGGGGGTGAGCGACCGGTTGCTGCGCATGTCCGTGGGCCTGGAGGACGTGGAGGACCTCTGGTCGGATCTCGACCAGGCCCTGAAGCGCTCCGAAAGGGGCGCGGGGAGCGGCGCGACCAGCCACCACGCACCCGCACCCGCCCGCTGACGCACGCCCCTACGGCGCGGAGGCGCTCCCCAGCTCCTCCGCACCCGTGGTCACCACGGACTCGTCCAGCCGCGCCGTGATGACCAGGGTCCCCTCCTCGACCTGGTACTCGAGCGGCAGCCCGAGCCCTCGCATCGCGGCGACCATCCCCGTGTTGGACGCCTGCGTCACGGCGTACACACTCGCGCACCCGGCCTCACGGGCCAGCGCGACCAGCCGTCCCAGCAGCTCCGCGCCCACGCCCCGCCGCTGCCACGCGTCCTCGACGAGCAGCGCGACTTCCGTCTCGTCGCCGTCCCACAGGAGGTGACCGAGCCCGACGATCCGCCCGGAGGCGGTCTGCACGGCGAGGGTGCGGCCGAAGCGCGGGCTCAGCAGGTGGTTGAGGTACCGGTCGGCATCGCCGACCGGCCCGTGGTAGCGCAGCTTCAGCGTGCGCGCCGAGCACCGCTCGTGCATCGCCCTGGCCGCCCCCAGATCACGGGTGTCGGCCCGCCGCACGGTGATGTCGCTGCCCTCGGCGAGGGTCAGCACGTCCCGGCCGCGCGGGACGCGCGGCCCGAGCCGGGCGTCCAGTTCGACCAGGGCCCGGGCCCGGGCGAACTCGGTCGGGGTGAAGGGCAGATAGGGCCGCTCCACGGTGATCACTCCGCCCTCCGGGGCGCGCAGCCGCATCACCGTGTCGTCGAGGGCGCCCTCCACGGGCAGGCCGCCCGCCATCCGGTCGCCACCGGCCGGTGCGGGCTGCGAGCGGATGGTGCACCGGCCCAGCAACTGGCGCAGTGCCAGCGGCAGTTCCGCCGCGTCCAGGGCGGTGCGGGCGGCGAGGGAGAGCACCCGGGTCGGCGCGTCCACCAGGTCGTGCGCGTCGGCCCGCTCGATCCAGGTGTCGCTGCCGCCGGCCGAGGAGACCGCCGTGGTGATCGCGGAGGCCGGCAGGTCGCCGGGGGCCCGCAGCAGGAACTCGTCCACCGTGCCCTCGGCCAGCGGATGCGTCTGGAGACTGAGGATGTCGACCCGGTGTCCGGCCAGGGCCGCGCACAGGGCGGCCAGGGATCCCGGTTCGTCCTTCACCGTGGTCCGCATCCGCCACAGGGTGTGCGCCCCCGGCACCGGCTCCGGTGCCGGGGACTCGGTATCACTCGTCGGCGGCGCGTGTTCGTGGCGTCGCGTTCGCCGGGACCGGAACGCCTCCGCGAACCGCTGCCACCGGGTGGCGGGTCGGCAGTCGTCGTTCCGGTGCGGCACCTGGGTCACTTCTCGCGTCATGCACCCACTGTGACGGAACGGTGTTGCGTCATCGAGAACGCACTGTGACCAGAGGGTAAAGGGGCCAGTTTCCCCCCATTGTCGACGCTTCAAACGTTGCGTTCCGTGCCTACTGGCCGACCCGGCCCGGCTGAAGGACCTTGGTGAACAGCACGGTGCCGTCCTGCTCGCGCAGACGCACCGTCAGCTCGCCACTGCCGCCGTCGATGTCGACCTCGCCGAAGAACTGGTAACCGCCGGCCGGGGAGACGTTGGCGGTGGTCGGGGCCTTCACGAACACCCGCTCGGGGCCGAAGGTCGCGTCCAGCGCGCTCGCCGGGAAGGCACCGGCGTTCAGCGGGCCCGAGACGAACTCCCAGAACGGCTCGAAGTCGGTGAAGGCGGCCCTCGACGGCTGGTAGTGCTGGGCCGAGGTGTGGTGCACGTCGGCGGTCAGCCACACCGTGCCGGTGATCCGCCGGTGCTTGATGTGCCGCAGCACCTCGGCGATCTGCAGCTCACGGCCGAGCGGCTTGCCCGGGTCGCCCTGGGCGACGGCCTCGATGTCCGTGCCGTCCGGCACGACCAGGCCGAGCGGCATGTCGGAGGCGATCACCTTCCACACCGCCCGGGAGCGGGACAGCTCGCGCTTGAGCCACTCCAGCTGCTCGCGCCCCAGGATGCCCTGCGCGTCGACGGGCTGGGTACCGGGGGAGTTGGCGTTGCGGTAGGTGCGCATGTCCAGGACGAAGACGTCCAGCAGCGGGCCGTGGTGCTGCACCCGGTAGACCCGGCCGTCGGGGCGGCGCAGCGTGGAGATCGGGAAGTACTCCGAGAACGCCTGGCGGGCCCGTGCGGCGAGCACGTCGACGCGCTTCTCGGTGTACCGGGCGTCGGTGAGGATCTCGCCCGGGTACCAGTTGTTGGTGACCTCGTGGTCGTCCCACTGGATGATGGACGGCACCCGGGCGTTGAAGGCCCGCAGGTTCTCGTCGAGCAGGTTGTAGCGGAAGTTGCCGCGGAACTCCCCGAGCGTCTCGGCGACCTTCGCCTTCTCCTCGGTGGTGACGTTCCGCCAGGTGCGGCCGTCCGGCAGGGCCACGGTCGCGCTGATCGGGCCGTCGGCGTAGATGTTGTCACCGCTGCACAGGAAGAAGTCGGGGTCCAGCGCGGCCATCGCGTTGTAGATCGTGTAGCCGCCGAACTCCGGGTTGATGCCCCAGCCCTGACCGGCCAGGTCGCCGGACCAGACGAAGCGCACCCCGTCGCGCCGCTTCACGGAGGCCGTACGGAAGGTGCCGGTGACCGGCTCGCCCGTGCGGCGCGGGTCGTCCGGGTCGGCGAGCAGCACACGGTAGTGGATCTGCTCGCCGGGCGGCAGGCCGCGCAGCCGGGTCGTGCCGGTGAAGTCCGTGCCGGAGCCCAGCAGCGGGCCGTGCCATCTGCGCGGGTTGCGGAACGACTCGGTGGCCGACGTCTCGACGATCATCCGGGCCGGCCGGTCGGAGCGCACCCACACCAGCCCGGAGTCGCAGGTCACGTCGCCCGCCTGGACACCCCAGCCCGCGGCGGGACGCCCCGAGCGCGCGAAGGCGGGCGCCGCGCCGAGCGCGGTGGGCAGGGACAGGGCCGCCGACGCGGCGAGGGAGCCGCGCAGGACGCTACGGCGCCCGGGGAACGGACGGTGGGACATGGATACGCCTCCAGGGACGGGATCCGGCCAGTGTGCACAGCCACAACTACTGGCACGCCGCAGCGCCCACACCAACCCCAAGTGAACAACCGACCGCGGGGTGAGGGAACCCGGCCGGGGGCGGTGTCAGCCGGTGGCGGCCCGCGCCATCAGCCGCACACCCTCGGCGATCCGGGCGGGCGGCACGTGCGCGTAGCCCAGCACGAGCCGGACCTCCTTCGCCTCGGCGCCCTGCTCGCCGGGAGCGTGGGCGTAGGCCGACAGCGGGCGCACCGCTACCCCGGCCGCCGACACGCGCGCGAGGAACCGCTCCTCGGGGCCGTACCGCTCCGGCAGCGTGGCGATGACGTGCAGTCCCGCGGCGATCCCGGACACCCGGGAGCCGGGGAAGTGCGCCTCCAGGGCGGCGACCAGCGCGTCGCGCCGCTCGCGGTAGGCGCGCTGGCAGCGGCGCAGCTGGCGGTCGTAGTCGCCGCGCTCCAGGAAACGGGCGAACAGGGCCTGGTCGAGGGCGGGGTGGCCGAGGTCCATGGTGCGTTTGCGCTCGACGACGTCGTCCGTCCACGCCTCCGGCACCAGCAGCCAGCCCAGCCGCAGGCCCGGGGCGAGCGACTTGCTGACCGAGCCCGTGTAGGCGACGTGGTCCGGGTCGAGCCCCTGGAGGGCGCCGACGGGGGCGCGGTCGTAGCGGAAGTCGCCGTCGTAGTCGTCCTCCAGGACGATGCCGTCCACGGACCGCGCCCAGTCCAGCAGCCCGGCGCGGCGGCGGGCCGAGCAGGCGACGCCGGTGGGGAACTGGTGGGCCGGTGTCGTCACCACGGCCCGCACGCCCGATGCCCGCAGCGGCTCCAGGGCGATCCCCTCACCGTCCACGGGCACGGGTACGGCCCGGACCCCGGCCGCCGCGTACAGCGTGTCGTGCTGGGGACTGCCGGGGTCCTCCACCCCGACCGTGCGCACCCCGCGCGCGTGCAGCGCGAAACCGAGCAGGGTCGTCGCCTGGGCGACTCCGGAGACCACCACGATCCGCTCCGGGTCGGCCACCACGCCCCGCCGCCGGGCCAGCAGTTCGGCCAGGGCCGTCCGCAGCCGGGGCAGCCCGCGCGGATCGGGATAACCCAGCTCCTGGTGCGGCAGCTCGGCCAGCACGCCGCGCTGGGCGGCCGCCCACGCCGAGCGCGGGAACAACGCGAGGTCCGGTGTCCCGGGCACGAAGTCCGCGCGGGTGCCGGGCGAGCGCGGGGCGAGGTCGTGCGCGCGCGGCGGCGCGGCCCGTACGGCCGCGCCCACCCAGGTCCCGGCACCCCGGCCGCTGCGCAGGTAACCCTCCGCCGTCAGCTGCTCGTACGCCTCCGTGACCAGTCCCCGTGACACCCCCAGGTCGGCCGCGAGGTCCCGGCTCGACGGCAGCCGGGTGCCCGGTGCCAGCCGGCCCGAGCGGACCGCCTCGCGCAGCGCCGCCTGCAGGGAGCGGCCACGCGTGCGTGCCGGTGCCGAAGCGGCCGGGAGGAGCAGCTCCCAGGCCGCGGACGCGGCATCTGTGCCCGCATCGCTCTGCCTTGCCCTCATGAGGGGAGACCTTAGAGGCTCCCGGGCCGGGGCGGTCGCGACCGTGCGGTCAGCGGCTGCCGTCGAGGACGACCCGGGCCACCAGCGCCGGGTCGTCGTTCATGGGGACGTGTCCGCAGCCGGGCAGCCGCACCAGGCGAGCCTTCGGGATGACGTTCTTGGCGCGCACGCCCTGGCGGGGGATGAGCAGCCGGTCCCGGTTGCCCCACGCGACGGTGACCGGCGTGCCGACGATGTCGTCGGTGAACCGCACGGTCCGGCCCGAGCGGAGTGTCTCCGAGAAGCCCTGGGCCCGGGCCAGCGCGAGCGTCTCGGCGACCACGGCCTCGGGAGCGCGGCGTCCCGGCCGGGCGTAGACGGTGCTCGTCAGCAGGGTCCGGCCGATCGCCGGGCGGGCCAGCCGCTCGACCACGGGCGGCGGGATCCGCCGGGCGATCTGCCGCATCGCGCTCAGCACCGTGAAGGCGTAGCGCCGTTCGGCGTCGTTCCAGAACCCGGCGGGGGACAGGGCCGTGACGGACCGCACCAGCCGCGCCCGGGCCAGGTCCAGGGCCAGCAGGCCGCCCAGCGAGTTGCCCGCCACGTGCGGCCGTTCGATCTCCAGCGCCGCGCACAGCGCCACCAGCACGGCGCTCATCGTCGGCAGGTCGTGCGCCATGCCGTCCGGGAGCGCCGGCGACTCACCGCAGCCGGGCAGGTCCACGGCGATCACGTCGCGCTCGGCGGCCAGCGCCGGGAGCACCGGGTCCCAGACCTGCCGGTGGTGGCCGATGCCGTGCAGCAGCAGGAGGGGTTCGCCGCTGCCCCGGCGGGTGTACGCGAGGGTCACGTGCTGTTCGCCGCGCGCGGTGGCGACGGGGAAGGAGACGGTGGTGGGCATGTGGTGCTCCTCGGCTGGACTCGCTGACGGACGCCGTAGACAGCTTGTCAGCAATTGCTACCGACGGGTAGGGCCGGGATGGCGCCGCGTTTCCGGGCCGCAGCGCGCCGACGTGCCCGGACTTGTCCGGGCACAGGCGGTTCCGCCTGGACAGGGCCGCGGCCGTGGGCTGGGATGGAGCCGTGACCACCGAGACCGCGACCGACGTGTTCGAAGCACACCGCCCCGTCCTGCTGGGCGTCGCCTACCGCATGCTGGGCCGCGTGGCCGACGCGGAGGACGTCGTCCAGGACGCCTGGCTGCGCTGGTCCGGCGCCGACCACGCAGACGTGCGCGAACCGCGCGGCTACCTCGTCCGGATCACCACCCGCCTCGCCATCGACCGGCTGCGCCAGATCAAGTCCCGCGGCGAGACCTACGTGGGCCCCTGGCTGCCGGAGCCGTACGTCACCGACTTCGGCGCCACCGTGCCGGACACCGCCGAGCGGGCCGTGCTCGCCGACTCCGTCTCGCTCGCCGTCCTCGTCGTCCTGGAGTCGCTGTCACCGCTGGAACGGGCGGTGTTCGTGCTGCGCGAGGCCTTCGGCTTCCCGTACGCCGACATCGCCGCCATGCTCGACCGCGGCGAACCGGCGGTGCGTCAGCTCGCCGGGCGGGCCCGCAGGCACGTCGAGGAGGGCAGGCCGCGCTACGAGGTCGACCTGGCCCAGCGCCGCGACCTCACCGAACGGTTCCTCGCCGCCGCCGCCGAGGGCGATCTCGAAGGGCTGATGGCGCTGCTCGCCCCGGACGTCCGGCTGGTCGGCGACAGCGGCGGCAAGGCCCGGGCGCCGCTGCGGGTGCTGGAGAGCGCGGACAAGGTGGGCCGCTTCCTCGTGGGCGCCGCGCGCAAGGGGCTGCACGACTTCTCCGTGCGGTTCCTGGAGGTCAACGGCGGCCCGGCCGTGCTGGTCCTGTCCGGCGACGAGCCCGACTCGGTCTTCCAGCTCGACGTCGCCGACGGGCGCATCCAGGCCGTGTACGTCGTGCGCAACCCCGACAAGCTGCGGTCGCTGACCGTCTGACGCAGGCCGCCGCGGCACCGCGAAGGCCGTATTGCTGTGCCGTGAACGTTCCCGGCATTGGTCTTGACCAAGGATCAGGGCCGCCCTATGGTCGCAGAGAAGTGCAACAACCTTTAATAAACAAGGGCGCTAAAACGCCGCCGGCCACGGCTATTGCGGAGGACAGGGTGGGGACCACGCAGCTGGAATCGGTGCCGGAACCGAAGTACTGGCATCTCAAGACCGTGCTCAGCCAAGCGCTCGACTCGGACTTCTCGGTGGGGGAGATCCTGCCCAACGAGCGTGATCTGGCGGCCCGTTTCGGCGTCGCCCGCGCCACGCTCCGCCAGGCCCTGGAGCAACTCGAACTGGAAGGCAGGCTGCAGCGCCGCCGCGGTGTCGGCACGACCGTCGCGCCGCCGCGCATGGGCGTCTCCCTCGGCACCGGCCCGCACACCTGGCCGGGCGGCCCCGAGGACGCCTGGCAGCCGGTCGACTGCACGGCTGCGGTGCCGCCCGCGGCCGTCGCCGACGCCTTGGAGACGGGCCGTGACGAGCCCGTGCACATCGTGCGCCGCTCCCGCGTCTCGCACGGCCGGCCGGTGGCCGCCGAACTGCTCTACGTCCCCGACTTCTCGGTGCCGGAGCTCTCCGGCATCGACGCGCCGTCCGGGGCGGCTCGCGCGCGTGCGGTGCTGCGCGAACTGCAGCGGCGGGACCTGGAGCGGCAGGAGAACGCGGTGGAGCTCGGCTCCGCCGGGGCGGACGACGCGAAGGAACTGGACCGGCTGCCCGGGGCGCCCGTCCTCGTCGTCACGACCCGCTTCGTCGCGGCCGGGCGCACGGCCGCGCTGTCGGTCGCGACGTACCGCGCCGACACATGCCGGCTGACCTTCGGTGACGCGGGGAGCGTGGAGATCCACACGGGGCCGCAACGGAAGGCGTCCTGAGCGTCGCGGCCCGCGGGTGAGGGTGCGTCAGGACCGGTCGCGTCCGCGCGGCGGGAAGGGCGTCGCCCTGCCCTCCACCCTGAAGAGCTGTTCCTCCACGTGGTCCAGGGCGAGGCGCAGGGCCCCCGTGGCCACGGCCGCGTCGCCGAGACGGGACAGGGTCACCTGCGGGGGGCGCAGGCAGTACCGGGCGAGTTCCCGGCGGAGGGGGTCCAGGACGCCGTCCAGGCCCGCCGCCCACCCGCCGACGACGACGAGTTCCGGGTCCAGGGCGAGGGCGAGGGCCGCCACGTCGTGGACCAGGCGCTGGATGAAGCGGTCGACGGCGGCCCGGGCCCGCTGGTCGCCCTCGCGGGCCTGCGCGAAGACCTCGGCGACCGCCTGCTCGTCGAGCGGGTGCAGGGGTTCGTCCGTGGTCGACAGCAACGTCTCGGGCGTCACCTCGCGGCCCAGCAGGTGCAGCGCCCCGATCTCGCCGGCCGCGCCGCCGTAACCCCGGTGCAGCCGCCCGCCGATCAGCGAACCGGCGCCCGGGCTGAGCCCGGCCAGGACGTACACCACGTCGTCGGTCTCGGTGGCCGCGCCCTTCCAGTGCTCGGCGACGGCCGCCGCGTTGGCGTCGTTCTCCACCAGCACCGGGCACTTGAACGACCGGCTGAGCCGATCGCCCAGCCGCAGCCCCGTCCACCCCGGCAGGGCGGTCCCCAGCCGTACCGTGCCGTCCGCCTCGACGATCCCGGGCGTCGCCACGCCTACGGCCCGCAGGGAACCCCGCGCGACGCCGGCCCGCCGCAGCAGCTCGGCCACGGCCCCGCGCAGCCGCTCCAGCCGCTCGTCGGCCTGCGCCGTCTCCGCCACGTCCTTGGCATGGGAGCCGATCACCCGGCCGTCCAGATCGGCGAGCAGCACGGCGACCCGGCGCGCGCCCACCTCCACGCCGAGCAGATGCCCGGCCTCCGCCCGGAACCGGAACCGCCGCGCCGGCCGCCCCTGCCGCCGGGCGGCTCCCTCCTCGGCCGCCTTCTCGACGACCAGGCCGGCCTCGATGAGTCCCTCCACGACGCCCTCGACCGTCGGTCTCGACAGGCCCGTCACCCGGGTGATCTCGGTCAGCGTCGCGCAGTTTGTGGCACGCAGCGCGTGCAGCACCACCGCGGAGTTGATCCTTCGCAGCAGCGAGGGATCCCCGCCGGTCAGCCGCCCCACCGTCCGTCCTCCCAGGTCGTGCGCGTGTTGGCCGGATCGTACTTCGGCACGGCGCGCCCCGGCGAGGGGCGGGCACCGCACCCGGGTGATCAGCCCGGTGCGACGAACCCCGATTCGTACGCCGCGATCACCGCCTGCGTGCGGTCCCGCGCCCCCAGCTTCGCCAGCACCGAGCTGACGTGCGACTTCACGGTCTCCGTCCCGACGACCAGCCGGTCCGCGATCTCCGCGTTGGACAGGCCCCGTGCCATCAGCCGCAGCACCTCCGCCTCGCGCTCGGTCAGCTGCGCCCGCTCCATGGCGGCCCGCGCGGCCCGGTTCCCGCCGCTGTCGCCGTACTCGGCGGCCAACTGCCGCACCGAGGCCGGGAACAGCAGCGACTCGCCCTCGGCGATCAGCCGCACCGCGTGCACGATCTCGGCGGGCCGGGCCCGCTTCAGCAGGAACCCGTCGGCGCCCGCGCGCAGCGCCTCGTAGACGTACTCGTCGTTCTCGAAGGTCGTCACCACGAGGATGCGCGGCGGCTCGTCGACCGACCTCAGCAGCGCCCGGGTGGCCTCGATGCCGTCCAGCAGCGGCATCCGCACGTCCATGGCCACCACGTTCGGCCGCAGTCGCCGCACCAGCGGGATCACCGCCGCCCCGTCGGCCGCCTCCCCGACGACCTCGATGTCGGGCTGCGCCTCCAGCACGGCCCGCAGACCCGCGCGCACGAGGGGTTCGTCGTCGACGAGCAGAACGGTGACCGGCATCGGACCAGCGTAGATCAACTCAGCGGCAGCTCGGCATGGACCTGCCAGTCGCCCTCGTCGGGGCCGGTCCGGGCCCGTCCGCCGAGCAGGGCGGCGCGCTCGCGGATACCGCGCAGGCCGCTGCCGCGCCCTCGGCCCGGTGCCCCGGCCGGCAGCGGATTGCGTATCGCGAGGACGAGCGTGCCGTCGGCGATCCGCACGCGGACCCGGACCGGGACCGCCCCCGCGTGCCGCAGCACGTTCGTGAGCGCCTCCTGAAGGATCCGGTAGCCCTCGCGGGACACCGGCCCGGGCACCGCCTCCACCGGTCCGGTCACCTCGGCGTCCACCTTCGCGCCCGAGGACCGCGCGGACTCCAGCAGTCGGCCGGCGTCCGCCAGGGTCGGTCTGCCGCCGACCGGCTTCCCCGACTCGCGCAGGACGCCGAGCACCCGCTCCAGGTCCTCCAGGGCGGCCCGGCCGGTCTCCTCGATGGCCCCCAGCGCCCGGTCGGTGAACGCGGCATCACCCGCGGCCCGCGCGGCCCCCGCCTGAACGACGGCGACTGTGAGCGCGTGGCCGATGGAGTCGTGCAACTCGCGGGCGATCCGGGTGCGTTCCAGCAGCTGCTCGGTGCGCTCCTCCAGGGCGGCGACCCGCTCGGCGGGGGAGGGGCCCAGCAGCCGCACGGCCAGCGCGGTGACGAGGTGGCCCGACCAGACGACCACCACGGGCAACAGCAGCAGGGGCACGGGCGCGAGCAGGCCGTACCACCAGTGGTGCCCCGAGAGGGGCAGCAGCGCACCGCCCCCCGGCTCCCCGCCCAGGGCCGTCGTCGCCAGGTCGATCGACAGGAGCGGCAACTGCATGGAGAGCATGGCCACGGTGTAGCCGATGACGAGCCGGGCCTCCAGCCACACCACGGTCCGGCCACGGTCGGCCCAGGTGGCCGACGGGGCGGCCCCGATCTCCTCGCTCGCGCTGTCGTGCCGGTGGCCGGTCAGCAGGAGCCGGGCCTGCAGCCCCTCCACGAGCCGCATCGCGGGCACGAGACCGGCGAGCCCGAGCAGCACGGCCGCCGTGGCCTGCGTCCACCACGTCTCCTCGATGAACAGCCACAGGGACGGCCACACGACGGCCATGGCCAGGTGCAGCCATCGCGTGTACGTCACCGCCCGGGTCAACGGGCGCAGCATGCGGACCATGGCGTCATCGTGCCAGCCGCCACCGACAGCGGGCCTCCCCCGCACGGGGGAGGCGATCTCCACCGCCGGGGGAGGCCCCGACCCCGCGCCGACGGCCACGCTTGCCGCCATGACCAGCATCGACGTCCAGGACCTCACCAAGGAGTTCGGCGGCCGGCGAGCCGTGGACCGGCTCTCGTTCCGTGTGCTGCCCGGCCGCGTCACCGGCTTCCTCGGCCCCAACGGCGCGGGGAAGTCCACCACCATGCGGCTGGTGCTCGGCCTCGACCGGCCCACCGCCGGTTCCGCCACGCTCGGCGGACGCGCCTACGCCACCCTGAGCGAACCCCTGCGCCACGTGGGCGCCCTGCTCGACGCGCAGGCGGCGCACGGTGCGCGCACCGCCCGTGACCACCTCCGAATCCTGGCCGTGAGCAACCGCATCCCGGACCGGCGGGTCGACGAGGTGCTGGAGCAGACCGGCCTTGCCTCCGTGGCCCGCCGCCGCGTGCGGACGTACTCCCTGGGCATGCGGCAGCGGCTCGGCATCGCCGCCGCCCTGCTGGGCGACCCCGGCGTGGTCATGCTGGACGAGCCGTCCAACGGGCTCGATCCCGAGGGGATCGCCTGGATCCGGCAGTTGCTGCGCCGCCTCGCGGCGGAGGGCCGCACGGTGCTGGTCTCCAGCCATCTGATGAACGAGACCGCGTCCTTCGCCGACCACCTCGTCGTCCTCGGCCGCGGCCGGCTGCTCGCCGACACCCCGGTGCGGGACTTCATCCACGCGCGTGTGCGTCCCCGGGTGCGGATCCGCACCACCGACCCCGCCGCCCTGAGCAGCGCCCTCGCCCGGCACGGCCACGCCGCCGTGGAACACCCGGACGGGCACTGGATGGTCCCCCACGCGCGCGTGGACGACATCGGCCGTATCGCCTCGGCGGCGGGCGTGCCCGTCCTGGAACTCGCCGCGGAGGAGGCCACCTTGGAGCAGGCCTACTTCGACCTCACCGGCACCGAGACCGAGTTCACCGCACAGCCGCAGGAGGCCTGACCATGGACCACACGCCCGTACTCCGCTCCGAGTGGCTGAAGATCCGCACCCTGCGGTCCCTGCCCGGAGCGCTGCTGGCCCTGTTCGCCGCCACCACGGCGTTCTCCGCGATCGCCGGTGTCTCCGAGACGTCCGCCCCGGACTTCGACCCGCTGTTCACGGCCCTGTCCGGTGTCGTACCGGGACAGATCGCGGCCGTCTCCTTCGGGGCGATGGCCGTGTCGGCGGAGTTCCGGCCGGGTGCGCTGCGGCTCTCGCTGGCCGCGGTGCCGCGGCGGGGCCGGTGGTTCGCGGCCAAGGCGGCCGTCGTCGCCGCAGCGGTGTTCCCGGTGGGGCTGTTGACGGCTTCGGCGGCCCTGTTCGTGGCGCGGGCGGGGCTCGGCGCGGCGGCCGACGGGCTCGGTGCCGCGCAGCAGGTGCGCGGTGTCGTGGGCTGCGCCGTCTACCTGACACTGATGGCCCTGCTCGCGGTGGGGCTCGCCGCCCTGCTGCGCAGCGGGGTCGCCACCCTGTCCCTGCTGATCCCCTTCCTCCTCGTCGTGTCCTTCGTGATCGGCGACGCGGCGGGCACGGTCGCCGGCTTCCTCCCCGACAAGGCGGGACAGGTGGTCCTCCACGAGACGTACGACGGGACCCTCGGGCCCTGGTCGGGGCTGGCGGTGACCGCGCTGTGGACGGGCGCCGCCCTGCTGGTGGGAGGGTGGAGCCTGCGGCGCAGGGACGCCTGAGAGGGGGCCGGCCTGATGCCCCGCCAAGTGTCAGTGGGGCCCGGTTTACTGGAGCCATGAACATCGCACAGCACATCGCCCTCATCGACGAGCTGTGCTACCGCCCCTTCCCGGCGGAGCACGGCCCGTCGGACGTCGGCGCCTCGGGACCCGGCCGGCACGTCGCGGTGTTAGACGCCGCGGCGGACGACGACCCGGCGCGGTGGGCGGTGGTGGTGGACCAGCTGGAGAAGGAGCGGGACGCCGTCTGCGAGCTGCTGGCCTCGCGGTGGGGCGACACGCCGCCGTACGGCCTGCAGACGGTATTGCTGCGCACCGAGCGCGAGGAGATACCCGGGCCCTGGGCCGAGTTGAGCGAGCGCGCGAGCCTGGCCCACGTGTGGGAAGTGGAGGGCACCGGCCGCTGGGTCGCCGTGGCGGTCACCGACCGCGACGCGACGCAAGGACCCCGACTGGTGGCGCTGGTGACGGAGATCCCCCCGCCCTGAGGGGGAGCGCCCTGACAGGGATCGACGCGTCGTGGGCGCTCAGCCCTCGGCCGCTTCCCGCAGGCGGGCGAACTCCTCGGCCATCGTCTCGGCCGTCCAGTGCGCGTTCAGTCCGCTCGGATTGGGCAGCACCCACACGCGCGTGTCACCGATCGTCCGAGCCTGCGGCCCGACCCGGGCCTTGCGGTCGTCGAACGCGGCGCGGTAGGCGGTCACTCCCACCACCGCAAGCCAGCGTGGGCGCAGCCGCTCCACCTTCTGCGCGAGCAGGCGGCCGCCCTCCCGGTACTCCTCGGCGCTCAGCTCGTCGGCCCGGGCGCTCGCCCGCGCCACGACGTTGGTGATGCCCAGCCCGTACGACAACAGCTGTTCCTGCTCGGCCGGCTTCAGCAGCCGCGGCGTGAACCCCGACCGGTGCAGCACCGGCCAGAAGCGGTTGCCCGGGCGGGCGAAGTGGTGGCCCGTCGCGGCCGTCATCAGCCCGGGGTTGATCCCGCAGAACAGCACGCGCAGGTCCTCCGCGACCACGTCGGGCACGACGCGGTCGCGGGCGGCCTCCAGCTCCTCAGGGGTGAAACGGGGCATGGCGTGCGGCGCTTCAGAGGATCGCGCCGGGGGTGTAACCCGCGGCCCGGGGGTGCTGCTTGACGATCTCCTCGACCCGGGCGACGACCGTGGCGACCTGGTCGCCCGCGGCACCCGTGAAGGACAACTTGTCCGCCATCAGCGCGTCCAGCTGGGCCCGGTCCAGCGGGATGCGCGCGTCCGAGGCCAGCTTGTCGAGCAGTTCGTTGCGCTCGGCGCCCTGCTCGCGCATCGCGAGCGCGCAGGCCACGGCGTTCTCCTTGATCGCCTCGTGCGCGAGCTCCCGGCCGACGCCCGCGCGCACGGCGCCCATCAGCACCTTGGTGGTGGCGAGGAACGGCAGGTACCGGTCGAGCTCGCGGGCGACGACCGCCGGGAACGCGCCGAACTCGTCGAGCACCGTCAGGAACGTCTCCAGCAGGCCGTCCAGCGCGAAGAACGCGTCCGGCAGCGCGACCCGGCGCACCACCGAGCAGGACACGTCGCCCTCGTTCCACTGGTCGCCCGCCAGCTCACCGGTCATCGAGGCGTAGCCGCGCAGGATGACCATCAGGCCGTTGACGCGCTCGCAGGAGCGGGTGTTCATCTTGTGCGGCATCGCCGAGGAGCCGACCTGGCCGGGCTTGAAGCCCTCGGTGACCAGCTCGTGCCCGGCCATCAGCCGGATCGTCTTCGCCAGCGACGAGGGCGCCGCGGCCAGCTGCACCAGCGCGGTGACGACCTCGTAGTCCAGGGAGCGCGGGTAGACCTGGCCGACCGAGGTGAACGCCTGCGAGAAGCCCAGGTGCGCGGCGATGCGCTGCTCCAGGTCCGCGAGCTTGGCGGCGTCCCCGCCCAGCAGGTCGAGCATGTCCTGCGCGGTGCCGACCGGACCCTTGATGCCGCGCAGCGGGTACCGGCCCAGCAGTTCCTCGACGCGGCCGTAGGCGACCAGCAGCTCGTCGGCCGCGGTCGCGAAACGCTTGCCGAGGGTGGTGGCCTGCGCGGCCACGTTGTGGGAGCGGCCGGCCATGACGAGCTCGCCGTACTCGCCGGCGAGCTTGCCGAGACGCGCCAGGACCGCGACCGTGCGGTCACGCATCAGCTCAAGCGAGAGCCGGATCTGCAGCTGCTCGACGTTCTCGGTGAGGTCGCGGGAGGTCATGCCCTTGTGCACGTGCTCGTGCCCGGCGAGGTCGTTGAACTCCTCGATCCGCGCCTTCACGTCGTGCCGCGTGACCTTCTCGCGCTCGGCGATGGAGGCCAGGTCGACGGTGTCGAGGACCCGCTCGTAGTCGGCGAGCGCCGCGTCCGGCACCTCGATCCCGAGGTCCTTCTGGGCGCGCAGCACGGCGAGCCAGAGCTGTCGCTCCAGCCTCACCTTCTGCTCGGGCGACCAGAGCGTGGCGAGCTCGGCGGAGGCGTAGCGTCCGGCGAGGACGTTCGGGATGCGGGGCTTGGCGGGAGCGGAAGTCACGTGGACGGATTCTACTGGCGATTCGTGCAGGCCAGCGCAGCGGGTGGGTTCGTCGGAACCTACGAGAGCGTCCCGGGTGCGGCGGGGGCGCGGGCGGAGCGGCGTGACGCGGTCACCGGGGCACGGCGCGGCCGCAGGTGGCGACCCGCTACGCCAGGTCCTGCCACGGCAGCAGTTCGGGCCGCTTGGGCGGGAGGCCGTCCCCCGAGGAGCGGCCCGTCAGGCGGCGGCCTATCCACGGCAGCAGGTGCTGCCGGGCGAACCGCACGTCCGCCGCGCGCCGCATGACCCAGCCCGGGGGCAGCGTCGCCGGCATCGGCGTGCGCCACTCCGGGTCCTCCGGCTCGTAGCCGAGGGCCTGCCAGACCGCCTCGGCGACCCGGCGGTGGCCCTCCGCCGTCAGGTGCAGCCGGTCCACGTCCCACAGCCGCGGGTCGGCGAGCGAAGGGGCGCCGTACAGGTCGACGACGAGCGCGCCGTGCCGCGCGGCCAGCTCGTCGACGCAGGTGAACAGCTCCTCCATGCGCGGCCGGAACCGCTCCAGGACCGGGCCCTGACGGCCGGGGCTGCGCATCAGCACGAGCTGCCGGCAGGCGGGGGCCAGCTTCTCGACGGCCTCCTCCAGGAGACCGCGCACCCGGCCCATGTCGCACTTGGGCCGCAGGGTGTCGTTGAGCCCGCCCACCAGCGTGATCACATCCGCGCCCATGGCCGCCGCGACGCCCACCTGCTCGTCGACGATCTGGCGGATCAGCTTGCCGCGCACCGCGAGGTTGGCGTACCGGAAGCCGGGCGTACGGGCGGCCATCCGCGCGGCGAGCAGGTCGGCCCAGCCCCGGTAGGTGCCGTCGGGCAGCAGGTCCGACATGCCCTCGGTGAAGGAGTCACCGAGGGCGACCAGGCTGCTGTGGGTGGGGTTCGTGTCCATGGCGGCGGAAATGATATCCCGTGCACATACCCAGCAGTCGGTCACCCGTCCCGGAGCACCGGCGACCGGTGCCTCACGCCCGCTGCCCGAACAGCTCCCGCAGCACGTCCTCCATCGTCACCAGCCCGGCCAGCCGCCCGTCCGATCCGAGGACGGCCGCCAGGTGCGTCCGGCTGCCCCGCATCGCCGTGAGGACGTCGTCCAGCGGTGTGTGCTCCCGCACGCGCGCGATGGAGCGCATGTCGCGCAGCCGGAACGGCACGTCGCGTCCGATGGCGTCCAGGGCGTCCTTCACGTGCAGGTAGCCGACGATCCGCCGTCCCTCGTCCACCACCGGGAACCGGGAGAACCCGGACTCCGCCGACAGCCGCTCCAACTGCTCCGGGGTGACACCCACGCGCGCGTAGACCACCCGCTCCAGGGGCATCACCACGTCGCGCACCGGGCGGCGGCCCAGTTCCAGCGCGTCGTGCAGCCGCTCCTGGGCGCGGTCGTCGATGAGGCCGGCCTCGCTGGAGTCCTTCACGATCTGCGCGATCTCGGCGTCCGAGTAGGAGGCGGCGACCTCCTCCCGGGCCTCCACGCGCAGCAGCTTCAGCAGCGCGTTGGCGAAGGCGTTCACCGTGAAGATCACCGGCCGCAGCGCCCGGGACAGCGCCACCAGGGGCGGGCCGAGGGCCAGCGCGCTGCGCACCGGCTCGGCCAGCGCGATGTTCTTCGGCACCATCTCGCCGAACAGCATGTGCAAATACGTCGCCAGGGAGAGCGCGATCACGAAGGACACCGCGTGCCCGGCGCCCTCGGGCACGCCCATGGCGTGGAACGCCGGCTCCAGCAGGTGTGCGATCGCGGGCTCGGCCACCACGCCCAGCACCAGCGTGCACAGCGTGATGCCGAGCTGCGCGGCCGCCATCAGCGCGGACACGTGCTCCAGCCCCCACAGCACGCTCTTGGCGCGCCGGTCGCCCTGGTCGGCGTGAGGCTCGATCTGGCTGCGGCGCACCGAGATCAGCGCGAACTCGGCGCCGACGAAGAAGGCGTTGACGACGAGCGTCGCCAGGCCGATCAGCAGCTGGACGGCGGTCACAGCTCCACCCCCTTTGCGGCGCGCTTCGCGTCGGGCTTCTCGTCGTCCAGGGGCGCGCGCAGCAGGACGCGGGCGGCCCGCCGGCCGGTGGCGTCCAGGACCTCCATCCGCCAGCCGGCGACCTGGAGGGTGTCACCCGGGGCCGGTATGCGGCCCAGCTCCGTCGCCACCAGCCCGGCGAGCGTCTCGTAGGGCCCCTCCGGCGCGCGCAGGCCCACGCGCTCCAGGTGGTCCACGCGCGCGGAGCCGTCCGCCGAGAAGAGGGCGTGCCCGCTCTCGTCCGTACCGGCCGGCGCGAGGTCCGGCAGCTCGTGCGGGTCGTGTTCGTCCCGCACCTCGCCGACGACCTCCTCGACGATGTCCTCCAGGGTGGCCACGCCCGCGGTGCCGCCGTACTCGTCGATCACGACGGCCATGGTGCGCTTGCCGGAGAGCCGGTCCAGGAGGCGGTCGACGGTGAGCGACTCGGGGACCAGCAGCGGCTCGCGCATCAGCTCGGAGACGTGGACCCGGGTGCGCTGCTCGGCCGGGACCGCCAGCACGTCCTTCACGTGCGCGGTGCCGACGACCGAGTCGAGCGTCCCGCGGTAGACGGGGAACCGGGACAGGCCGGTCGCCCGGGTCGCGTTCGCCACGTCCTCCAGGGTCGCCTGCACCTCCAGGGCGACCACCTGCACCCGGGGCGTCATCACGTTCTCCGCGGTCAGGTCGGCGAGGTTCAGCGTCCGTACGAACAGTTCGGCGGTGTCGGCCTCCAGGACGCCCTCCCTGGCGGAGTGCCGGGCGAGCGCCGCGAGCTCCTGCGGCCCGCGCGCCGAGGCCAGCTCCTCGGCGGGCTCGACGCCGATCCGGCGCACGACGCGGTTCGCCGTGTTGTTGAGGTGCGTGATGAACGGCCGGAACGCGGCGCTGAACCAGCGCTGCGCGTTGCCCACGGTCTTGGCGACGGTCAGCGGTGAGGAGATCGCCCAGTTCTTGGGCACCAGCTCGCCGACGACCATCAGGAACACCGTCGACAGGGCCGTGCCGATCACCAGCGCGAGGCTGCGCGAGGCGGAGCGCGAGACCCCGGCGTCCTCCAGCGGACCGGCGATCAGCGCGGCGATGGACGGCTCGGCCAGCATGCCGACGACCAGGTTCGTGACGGTGATGCCGAGCTGTGCACCGGAGAGCTGGAACGTCAGGTTCCGTACGGCCTTCAGGGCGCCCTGGGCGCCGCGTTCGCCGCGCTCCACCGCGCGTTCCAGCTCCGCGCGCTCGACCGTGGTGAGGGAGAACTCGGCCGCCACGAAGGCGCCGCAGGCCAGCGAGAGCAGGATCGCCGCCAGGAGGAGGAGCACTTCGGTCATCGGTTCACCCCCGTTCCATGGTTCTCCAGGACCGGGCGGGGCGCGCGGCGTGGCGCGCTGGGAGGCTCGCCCATGGGCGGACGCTCACAACCTTTCATAAAGAACCGAGTGGCCATCCAAGAGTAAAGGATGGGCAAAGTCCTTCGGTCGGGTGATCGGCCGGCGCCTCCGGGCGACGACGGAGAGGGCCCGACGGCCCTGTGCCCGACGGCCCTGTGCCCGGCCGGCCCTTCAGTCGGCCAGCGGCTTCACCCAGCGGCGCCACTGCTCCTCGGCCCCGTACCCGGCGGCGCCCCACGCGTGGTGCGCGGTCTCGTTGCGGGTGAGGACCATCGCGTCGGCACGCCGCCCGCCGAGCCGCACGAACCGCTCCTCGGCGGCGGCGAGCAGCGCGGAGGCGATCCCCCGGCGGCGGTGGTCCGGGTGCACGGCCAGACGGTAGAGATGGCAGCGCCAGCCGTCGAACCCGGCGATGACCGTGCCGGCCAGCTCGCCGTCCCGCTCGGCCAGGACGAGCGCCTCGGGGTCGCGCGCCACCAGGCGCTCCACACCGCCCCGGTCGTCACTGATGCTCGTGCCCTCGGCTGCCACCTTCCAGAAGGCCAGCACGGCGTCGAGGTCGTCGGGTGTGGCGGCCCGGATGCGCAGTTCGCTCATGCGGTGATCACACCACGCGGCGTTCGGGGGAGCAGGCCGTTTCAGGATGCGGACAGTCACAGGGCGGGGCACGCCACTGGCACCCCGAAGCGGTTGGGGTGCCCGCCCGTGGTGCCGTCACTCGTGTGCGATGGCCGCCAGTACGTTCATGCGCGAGGCGCGCAGCGCCGGCAGCAGCGCCGCCGCCACCCCGACCACCGCCGAGCCCACCACCACCGCCACGATCGTGAACCACGGGATCGCCAGGGCGGTCATCCCCTGCAGCGCCAGCACCTGCTGCATGCACACGCCCCACACCAGCCCCAGGACGAGCCCCAGGACCGCGCCGAACACCGCGATCACCACCGACTCCAGCCGGATCATGCGCCGCAGCTGACGGCGGGCCAGCCCGATGGCCCGCAGCAGCCCGATCTCCCGGGTGCGCTCGACGACCGACAGGGCGAGCGTGTTGACCACGCCGAGCACCGCGATGACGATCGCCAGTCCGAGCAGCGCGTACACCAGGTACAGCAGCACCGAGATCTGGTCGCGGACCAGCTGTTTGTAGTCGGCCAGGTCCTGCACCCGCACCTGCGGGTACCGCTCCAGGGTCTCCTCCAGACCGGCGCGCAGGGCCTCGTCGCCCGTGCCGGGGGCGGCGTTGACGTACAGCGCGGAGTCCTGCCCGCCCGGCGCGTACCGCTCCAGGGTGGCCAGCCCGAAGTAGAGCCCGCCCCGGGTGCCGAAGCCCTCGGCGGAGTCCTGGTCGGTGAGCGCGCCGACCCTCAGCTCCGCGCTGCGCCCGCCCTGGAACGACACCGGGAGCGCGCTGCCCACCCGCACACCGTGGTCGCGTGCGAAGTCCCGGTCCATGGCCAGGCGCCCCGGCGCGAGCGCGGCCGCGGTGTCCCCCTGCGTGTAGGTGATGTTGGCGACCTCGTCGAGCCGCGGATCGTAGCCCGCGGCGGTCGTCTCCACGCGGTCGCCGTCCGGCAGCCGCACCGCCACCGGCGAGAACCGCCCGCGCACCACCAGCCCCACCCCCTCGGTGTCGCGCACCGCGTCGGTGACCTCCCGCGGGAACGGCAGGAAACCGGTGTTCTGGACGACGAAGTCGGCCCCCAGCGTCCGGTCGATCTGCCGGTCGAACGATCTGGTCATCGACTCGCTGGCCACGGACAGCCCGCCGACCAGCGCGATGCCCACCATCAGCGCGGCCGCCGTCGCCCCCGTACGGCGCGGGTTGCGCAGCGCGTTGCGCTGGCTCATCCGGCCGACCGCCCCGAACAGTGCGGGGAACGCCGCGCCGAGGACCCGGATCACCGGGCGCACCAGCAGCGGCCCCGCGATCACGGCCGCGATCAGGGTCAGCACCACCCCGAGCCCCAGCAGGGACGCCGCCGACGCCGTCCGCCCGGACGCCGCGCACCCCGCGAGCGCCGCCGCACCGGCCGCCCCGACGACCGCGCCCGCCACCGCGCGCACCCGCAGCGGCCGGCCCACCCCGGCCACCTCGGCGTCCGACAGCGCCGCCATCGGAGAGACGCCCGCCGCCCGCCGCGCCGGGAGGTACGCGGCGACGAAGGTGACGCCGAGACCGACGGCGTACGCCGCCACGGGAGTCACCCGGCCGATGACCATCTCGTCGGCGTCGATGTTGGTCCCGAGCAGGCCCATCAGCTCGATGAGCCCGGCCGCGAGCCCGATGCCGGCGGCGAGCCCCAGCGTGGAGCCGGCCAGACCGAGCAGGAAGGCCTCGGCGAGGACGGAACGGCGGACCTGGCGCCGGTCCGCCCCGAGCGCGCGCAGCAACCCCAGTTCACGGGTGCGCTGGGCGATGAGCATGGAGAAGGTGTTGACGATCAGGAACACCCCGACCAGCACGGCGACCCCGGCGAAGCCGAGCATCACGTACTTGATGACGTCGAGGAACCCGCCGAGCTGCTCGACGTCCGACTCGGCCTGCTCGCCGGCCGTCCGGAAGTCGTAGGTGCGCGGGCCGAGCGCGGCGGCCACGCGCCGCTTGAGCCGCTGGTCGTCCACGCCGTCCGCCGCGTCGACCGCGAGGGAGGTGGCGGCGCCCGGGGCGCCGAGCAGCTTCGCCCGGGCGGTGGGGGCGTCGAAGTAGATCCGGGCGGCGCCGGGGTTGGTGGTCGTGAAGGTGACGAGGCCGACGAGCCGGACCCGGAACGAGCCGGGAGGTGCGATCACCGTGAGCGTGTCGCCGACGCCCACGTCCTCGCGACCGGCGGTCTCCGAGTCGAGCAGGGCCTCGGCGGGGCCTCGCGGGGCGCGGCCCGAGCTCAGCTCGACGGGGCTGCGCGGGCTCGGGAGCCAGGCGCTGCCGAGCGTGGGTGCGCCGGTGGTGGGGCTCACCGGCTCGTTGTCCCGGTCCGTGACGGTGAGGCCCTCCACCTCCACCTCGGCGCGCGCGGCCGCGACCCCGTCGACCCGGCGCACCCGTTCGGCGAGCGCCGCCGGCAGGGTCGCCGTCCGGCCGGAGGGCACCGCCTCGTCGAGGTCCTCCTTCGGACTGACCGTGACATCGGCCGCGGTGGAGGCGAACAGCCGGTCGAAGGTCCGGCCGACCGTGTCGGAGAAGATCAGGCTCCCCGTGACGAACGCGACCGACAGCAGGACGGCGAGCGCCGAGAGCAGCAGCCGCCCCTTGTGTGCCAGGAAGCTCCTCAGGGTCGCCTTGAGCACCGGGTCAGTTCTCCTCGGCCGGGGCGCCCTCGGAGCGGGTGCGGATCACGTCGAAACGCTTCATACGTTCCAGTACGGCCTCCGCGGTCGGCTGCCGCATCTCGTCGACGATCCGGCCGTCCCCGAGGAACAGCACCAGGTCCGAGTGGGCGGCGGCCCCCGGGTCGTGGGTGACCATGACGACGGTCTGCCCCAGCCGGTCCACGGCCTCGCGCAGGAAGCCGAGCACCTCCAGACCGGCGCGCGAGTCGAGGTTGCCCGTCGGCTCGTCCGCGAAGATCAGCTCGGGCCGGGAGGCCAGGGCCCGCGCGCAGGCCACGCGCTGCTGCTGGCCGCCGGAGAGCTGCGACGGCCGGTGCCTCAGCCGGTCGCGCAGGCCCAGCGTGTCGATGACCCGGTCCAGCCACTGGGGGTCGGGCTCGCGGCCCGCGATGTCCATCGGCAGGGTGATGTTCTCCAGCGCGTTCAGGGTCGGGATCAGGTTGAACGACTGGAACATGAAGCCGATCCGGTCCCGGCGCAGCCGCGTCAGCTCGCGCTCCTTCAGGCCCGTGATCTCGATGTCGCCCAGCCACACCTGACCGGCCGAGACCGTGTCGAGCCCGGCCAGGCAGTGCATCAGCGTGGACTTGCCGGAGCCCGAGGGCCCCATCACCGCGGTGAACCGGCCGCGGACCACGTCCACGTCCACCGCGTCGAGTGCGAGCACAGCCGTCTCGCCCGACCCGTAGGCCTTGGTCAGACCGCGGGCCCGGGCCGCGATCCCGTCGGCCGGCGCGAGGCCGGGTGCGTGCTCCGCAGCAGGTGTGGACAAGGCCGCCTCCTCGAGGGTCGGTGCCGGGACTCCCGGCTCTGCCCGAGGGTAATGTGACCGGGCCCACACCCGGCATCCTCCGCGGGTCGGACCCCGGACCGGAATCCTGCCGGTGCCGGCACGAGCGCGCCGGCTTCGAAGTACGGCGAAGACCCAGCCGAACGCGTACGTCGACGCGGGACCGCCAAGCGCTCCAACGCCCCGTTCGCCTCCGCTGTCGCCTACGCCTGCCTCGTCGCCGGCGGTGCCAGGGCCGTCACCCCGTCACCTCGCCCGAGCAGGTCCGCGACCTGGACCCGGTTCGTCAAGAGCGGCGAGGCCTCCGTCCGCGACAGCGGGCGGGAAGTGCTCCCGTGGAGAGCCGGTGAGGAAACCGGCGAGCGGGGCCTGCGCCCGGATGGCCTAGGCGCCGGCCCCGGGCCGCCACGCCGTGCCCAGCACGCAGTACGACGTGGGCAGCACCGGCCCCTGCTCCGGCATCAGCACCCGGCGGTAGGGGCCGAGTTCGAACCCGGCCTCCCGCAACGCCCGCACCGGCTCGCGGGACAGATGGCAGCCCCCGTTCAGCAGCGGCCACACCGTCCGGTCCAGCGCGTGCTGCGTGACGCCCATCGCCCTGCCGCCGCCCCGGCCGTGCTCGAAGAACCGCACCTCACCGCCCGGCCGCAGCACCCGCTTCAGCTCCGCGAGCGCCCGGGGCACGTCCCGCACGCTGCACAGCACCAGCGACACCACCGCCGCGTCGAAGCCCTCGCTCTTGACCGGCAGCGCCTCGGCCGCACCCGGCACCACGTCCACCGGCACCTCGGCGCGCAGCGCGGCCTGAACGGCCAGTTGCCGCAGCCGCCGCTCCGGTTCGATGGCCACGACCTCCGCGACGGTGCCCGGGTAGTGCGCGAAGTTCAGGCCGTTGCCCGCCCCGATCTCGATCACCCGCCCGGACAGCCCGCCGAGCAGTCTCTCGCGCACCCGGCCCATGCCCATCCGCGTCTGAGCGGTGACGCTGACCCGGGCGTAGTAGCGGGCGAACAGCGGGTGGCGCACGGCGTCCCGCGGCAGCGTGCCGGAGCGGAGCGGCATGGGGACCTCCCTGGACAAGGCTCCCTGGACAAGGCCGGCCTCACCGCGATTCTCCCCCGGACGGGCCCGGCCCACCCCTGCCGGCTACGGCAGACGGGCGCGGCCCAGCACCTGGTCGCTGCGCGCCACCGGCAGGACGGACGGCCAGCTGAACGCGAATCCCACGCGCTCTCGCCGCACCGGCCCCCGACCCGAGTACGTCCAGCACGCGGGCCAGGCCCTAGACGAGTTCCGCGGCCAGCAGCGCGGCCGTCTTCGCCACCAGCGGGTTGTCGGCCGGGGCGTCCTCCTCCGGCTGGGTCGTCAGCACCGACATCACGATCGGCGGACCGTCCGGCGGCCAGGTGACGCCCACGTCGTGGTTGCCGCCGTAGCGCCCGCCGCCGGTCTTGTCGGCGATCAGCCAGTCGGCGGGCAGGGCCTTGCGGAACTTCTCGGCGCTGGTGGTGTTGCGCAGCAGCCAGTCCGTGAGCCGGGCCCGGTCCCGCGGCGCCAGCGCGTCGCCCAGCACGAGCCGGGCGTAGGTCAGGCCGATGGGGCGCGGAGTGGTCGTGTCGGTCACGCGCCAGGGTTCGGCGCTGTTCAGCTCGGGCTCCCAGCGGTCCAGCCGGGTGACGTCGTCGCCGACCGAGCGGGCGAAGCGGGTGATCGCGGTCGGCCCGCCCAGCTCCTTCAGCAACAGGTTGCCGGCGGTGTTGTCGCTGAAGCGGATGGTGGCGTCGCACAGCTCGCCGACGGTCATGCCGGTCGCGACGTGCTGCTCGGTGATCGGGGAGTACCCGGACCTCGTCACGCAGGCCTGGGTGTAGCGCACCCGCCGGGACAGGAACTCGCCGTCACGGTCGAGGTCGCGCAGTACGGCCGCCGCGGCGAGCGTCTTGAACACCGAGGCCATCGGGAAGCGCTCGTCGGACCGGTAGGCCACCGTCCGGCCCGTGCGCAGGTTGCGGGCGTAGACGCCCAGCCGGGCGGTGTGCTCCCGCTCCAGCTCCCGCAGCCGGGCGGTGACACCGCCGGTCGCCGGTGCAGCGTGGGCCGTGCCGCCGCCCAGCGCGAGGGCGGCGGCCGCACCCAGCACGAGTGCCGTGCGGCGGGAGGGGCGTGGCTGTTCGGTGTGCACGGTGTTTCCCTTCGACGGTGATCGCGTACGAAGGTCGACACGCGAGAGACGTCCGCGCCGGTTTCACCCCGCGCCCCGCCGGAACCTCAGGACGCTGCAGGCGCCTGTCTCATCCGGAAGGCCTCCGCGTCCCACGTGCCGTCCAGCCGGGGCGCCAGCCAGTGCCGGGCCGAGGCCCGGAAGGCGGCGGGGGAGAGGGCCGCCGACCCGGCGGGCACGGCTCCCAGCAGCGGCGCCCGGGTCACGTCCGGCAGATCGGCGAGATTGCAGCGCGCGGCCAGGTCCGGCTCGGCGGGCCAGCTGCCGATCACGATCCCGGCCAGGTCCAGCCCCCGGTGCCGCAGTTCACGCGCGGTCAGCTCCGTCGTGTTGAGGGTGCCCAGACCCGCCGCGGTCACGACCAGCACGGGCGCCGACAGCAGCCCGGCCGCGTCCGCCAGGGTGCCGCCGGCCGCGTCGAACCGCACGAGCAGTCCGCCCGCTCCCTCCACCAGCACCAGGTCGTGCTCGGTGGCCAGCTTGGCGGCGGCCTCCGCGACCTCGTGCGGGTGCACCGGGGCCCGGCCGGCCCGGCGCGCGGCCGTGGCCGGGGCCAACGGGTCCGCATAGCGGGCCAGTTCGGCCGTCGTCACCGCGCCCGCGAGGCGCGCGACCTCCGCCGCGTCGCCCGCCTCGCCCGGGAGCACGCCCGTCTGCGCGGCCTTCAGCACGGCCACCGAACGGCCCGCCGCCAGCGCCGCCGCGGCGACGGCCGCGGTCACGACCGTCTTGCCGACCTCCGTGCCCGTACCCGTGATCACCAGTACCGTCATGTCATCCCTCCCGCGCCGCCGCGCACACCGCTCGCGCGATGCGCCCCAGGTCCGTGTCGCCCGTGACGTACGGCGGCATGGTGTAGATCAGGTCGCGGAACGGCCGCAGCCACACGCCCTCGCGGACGGCCGCCTCCGTCGCGGCCTTCATGTCCACGGCGCGGTCCAGTTGCACGACGCCGATGGCCCCGAGGACCCGTACGTCCCGCACGCCCGGCAGGTCCCGTGCCGCCGCGAGTCCCTCGCGCAGGCCCGCCTCGATCCGCTTGACCTCGGCGAGCCAGTCCTGCCCGAGCAGCAGTTCGATCGAGGCGCAGGCCACGGCCGCCGCCAGCGGGTTGCCCATGAACGTCGGGCCGTGCGCGAGCACCGGCACCTCGCCGCGGGAGATGCCGTCGGCCACCCGCGCGGTGCACAGTGTCGCCGCCATCGTCAGATAGCCGCCGGTCAGCGCCTTGCCCACGCACATCACGTCCGGTGCGACCGCCGCGTGCTCCGCCGCGAACAGCGCGCCCGTGCGGCCGAAGCCGGTGGCGATCTCGTCGAACACCAGCAGCACACCGTGCGCGTCGCACGCCTCGCGCAGCACCCGCAGATAGGCGGGGGAGTGGAACCGCATCCCGCCCGCGCCCTGCACCACCGGCTCGACGATCACCGCGGCCAGTTCGTCGGCGTGCCGCGCGATCAGCGTCCGCAGGTGCTCGGCGTAGACCTCGTCGTACGCGGCCGGGGGCGGGTCCGCGAACACCTGGCGCTGGAGCACCCCGCTCCACAGCTCGTGCATCCCGCCCTCGGGGTCGCACACCGACATCGGCTGCCAGGTGTCGCCGTGGTAGCCGCCGCGCCAGGTCAGCAGCCGCCGCTTGCCGGGGCGGCCGAGCGAACGCCAGTACTGCAGGCACATCTTGACCGCCACCTCGACCGACACCGACCCGGAGTCGGCGAGGAAGACGTGCTCGAGACCGTCCGGCGACATGTCGACAAGGAGCTTCGCCAGGCGTACGGCGGGCTCGTGGGTGAGCCCGCCGAACATCACGTGGCTCATCCGCCCGAGCTGCTCGCGCGCGGCCTCGTTCAGCACCGGGTGGTTGTAGCCGTGGATCGCCGACCACCAGGACGACATCCCGTCGACCAGCTCGCCCGAACCGTCCGCGAGCCTGAGGCGCACCCCGCTCGCCGACTCCACGACGAGCGGTTCCTGCCGTCCGGGCATCGGGCCGTAGGGGTGCCACACGTGCCGCCGGTCGAGCTCCAGCAGCTCGGCGACCGACCGCTCAGGCATTGGGCGCGAGGTCCGTCCCGGCGCCCCGGCGGCGCACGGCGACCAGGTCGGTCCGGGGCTCGGCGGGCTGCGCGGCCGGCACGGAGCCGCACACGCTCCCGCTCTCGGAGCCGCAGCCGCCATCGCCGCTTCCGCAGCCGCTCGCGGTCCGGTGCTCGGGCAGCGTCACCTGACCGGTGCCCTCCACCTCGAACCCGGCGTCCGCGATCATCTCCAGGTCCGCCTTGCCCGCCTGGCCCTCGCTGGTGAGGTAGTCGCCCAGGAAGATCGAGTTGGCCAGGTGCAGGGCGAGCGGCTGCATCGTGCGCAGATGGACCTCGCGCCCGCCCGCGATGCGGACCTCCACGTCCGGGCAGACGAACCGGGTCATCGCCAGGATCCGCAGGCACCGCTGCGGGGTGAGGTTCCACTCCTTGCCGAGCGGGGTGCCCTCGAACGGGATCAGGAAGTTGACCGGAACCGAGTCCGGGTCCAGCTCGCGCAGCGAGAACACGACGTCGACCAGGTCCTCGTCGCTCTCGCCCATGCCCGCGATCAGCCCGGAGCAGGCGGACAGACCGGCCGCGTGCGCCTTGTTCACCGTGTCGACCCGGTCGGCGTACGTGTGGGTGGTGGTGATGTCTCCGTACGTCGCCTCGGACGTGTTGAGGTTGTGGTTGTAGGCGTCGGCTCCGGCCTCGCGCAGCCGCTCCGCCTGGCCGTCGGAGAGCAGGCCGAGGCAGGCGCACACCTCGACGCCCTCGTTGTTCTCCTTGATCGCCCTGATCGTCTCGGAGACCCGGTCCACGTCACGGTCGGTGGGGCCACGCCCGCTGGCCACCAGGCAGACCCGCTTGGCGCCCCCGGCCACCCCGGCCGCGGCGGCGTCGGACGCCTGGTCCGGCTTGAGCCAGGTGTACTTCAGGATCCCGGCCTCGGAGCCGAGCCGCTGCGAACAGTACGAGCAGTCCTCGGGGCACAGGCCGGACTTCAGGTTGACGAGATAGTTGAGTTTCACCCGCCGGCCGAACCAGTGCCGGCGCACCTTTCCGGCCGCGGCCACCACATCGAGCAGGTCGTCGTCGGACGTCGCGAGGACGGCCAGTGCCTCGTCCCGGGTCGGCAGTTCGCGCCGAAGCCCCTTGTCCACCAGCGTGTTCAGCAGGTCCATGAGAGCCGATCCTGTCCTACCGAGGCGGTCCGGGCCAAGGAGAGTTCGCACAACAGAGTCCCTTCGAGGTGTGGGTATTGCCACACAGTGACCTGCTGGTCGTCCCGCTAGTGTCTGTGCACTGCCTACAAATTCCGCGGAGGACCACCCATGGCGTTCGGCTGGATCGACGAGCAGGCGGAGCAGCGCCGCCGTGCCGGACTCGTGCGGACCCTGCGTCCCCGTCCGGCGCGTTCCCCGCTCCTCGACCTGGCGGGCAACGACTACCTGGGGCTGGCCCACCACCCCGAGGTCACCGAGGGCGCGGCCCGTGCGGCGAGGACGTGGGGCGGCGGCTCGACCGGCTCCCGGCTCGTCACCGGCACCACCGAACTGCACACCGAGCTGGAACGGGAACTGGCCGGATTCTGCGGATTCGAGGCGGCCCTCGTCTTCTCCTCCGGCTACACCGCCAACCTGGCGGCGGTCACCGCGCTGGCCCCGCACGGCTCGCTGATCGTCTCCGACGCGGGCAACCACGCCTCGCTCATCGACGGCTGCCGGCTGGCCCGCGGCACGACGCAGGTCGTGGCGCACGCCGAGCCGGAGGCCGTGCGCAAGGCGCTGGCGGGCCATGAGGGCACGGCGATCGCCGTGTCCGACACGGTCTTCTCCGTCGACGGCGACGCGGCTCCGCTCGCCGCGCTCGCCGAGGCCTGCCGGGAGCACGGCGCCGGACTGGTCGTGGACGACGCCCACGGTCTGGGCGTGCTCGGCGACGGTGGCCGCGGCGCCCCGCACGCGGCGGGACTCGCCGGCGCCGACGACGTCGTCGCGACGGTCACGCTGTCCAAGTCGCTCGGCAGCCAGGGCGGAGCCGTCCTCGGCCCGGCCCGGGTCGTCGACCACCTGGTCAACGCGGCACGGACGTTCATCTTCGACACGGGCCTCGCTCCCGCCGCGGCGGGAGCCGCCCTGGCGGCCCTGCGGCTGCTGCGCCGCGAGCCGGAACGGGCGGAGCGGGCCCGCGCGGTGGCGGACGAGCTGTACACACGCCTGACCACCGCGGGTCTGGAGGCGGTGCGTCCGGACGCCGCGGTGGTCTCGGTGCGGGCGCCCTCTCCCGAGGACGCCGTGCGCTGGGCGGCCGACTGCCGCGCGGCGGGCCTGGCCGTGGGCTGTTTCCGCCCGCCGTCCGTGCCGGACGGCGTCTCACGGCTCAGGCTGACCGCCCGCGCGGACCTGACCGGTCAGCAGATCGATCGCGCTGTACGGGTGATCGGCGAGACGCGGCCATGAGTCGGCGTGACACGGCCGTGCGTCGCACGATGACGGACGGATCGGCAGGGTTCAGATGCGGTCGACCGCGGACGTGAAGTCGGCCCAGCTCCGCGCGGAGAAGAGCAGTGCGGGCCCGTCCGGGGCCTTGGAGTCGCGCACGGCGAGCAGTCCGGCCCAGGGCGGGCTGTCCGGACACGCGGTCTCGACGCAGTTGTTCGCGCCGGTGCTGTAGCTGCTGCGCAACCACCGCACACCGTGCAGTTCGCTGCTTGAGGGGACATGACGAGGCAGTGCACGCATGGTGCCTCCTTACGCGCCGGCGGCTGTCCCGGCGATGAAATCCAACGAGTCCTCGGGCGAAAGGGCGTGGATCTGAAGGGCGTTGAAGGCCTCCGTGTACGCCTGGAGGTCTTCTTTCCGTTCCAGGTAGAGGCTACTCGTCAAGTGGTCGAGAACAACCACATCCAGATCAGAAGTGCTCGAAAATGAGAAAATAACGAAAGGTCCCGTGACGCCGATGTGCGCCCCGGCGGCGAACGGGAGTACCTGCAACCGCACTTGGGGCAGGCGGGCCGCCTGGACCAGCCGTTCCAGCTGCCGGGCCATGACCCCGGGCCCGCCCACCTCCCGCCGCAGCACCGCCTCGTCCAGGACGGCGCTCAGTTCCAGGGGAGGATCCGCGCGCAGCACGTCCTGCCGGGCCAGCCGCACCTCGACCAGGGTGTCCAGCCGGTCCTCCGGCAGCCCCTCCACCGCCGCCCGCGTCACCGCACGCGCGTACTCGGGCGTCTGCAACAGGCCCGGGACGACGGTCGTCTCCAGCGTGCGCATCGTGCCGGCCTGCGACTCCAGGCTGATGAAGTCCCGGTAGGTCGGCGGCAGCACCCCGCGGTAGGCGTGCCACCAGTGCTGCCGCCCGCCGCTGTCGTCGGAGCCGGCCAGCATCGTGAGCAGCTCGCGCAGTTGGGTGTCGGCCACGTCGTAGGCGTCGAGCAGTAGCCGCACATCGGCCGGTTTCACCCCGCTCGTGCCCGTCTCGATCCGGCTGACCTTGGACTGGTGCCAGCCCACCAGGCGGGCCGCCTCACCGCTGGTGAGACCCGCCGCGGCGCGCAGCGCGCGCAGTTCGGCGCCCAGCTTCCGGCGGCGCACCGCGGGACCGTGCTGCATGGGCTTCTCCTTACTCCTTCCGTGCCACCCACATACGGTCTCGCGTCGCAGAGTTCACCGCATCGAGCGACAGATATATGCACATCTTGGTGGATCGCCGTCCTTCACGGGTGATTCGGTGGCAGTCTGGCGGACGAAGCACCAGTCCGGGACCGTACTCGAACCATCCGCTCCGTGTCGGACCGCGGTCCCGTGGGAAAGGGACGACGTCGCCATGGCAGACCATCTGGAAGCATCCGTCACTCTGCCGAGCGATCCGGCCTCGGTCGCGGCGGCACGTGCCTACGTGGTGGGCACGCTCGCGGAGTGGGGGCTGCCGGCGGGCACGGAGGTGTCCGACACCATCCGGCTCATCATCTCCGAACTCGCCACCAACGCCGTCCAGCACACCTTCGGGCAGTCGCCCACCTTCACCGTTGACCTCGCGCTCGACCGCGACGAGCGGCTGCGCATCGGCGTCACGGACAGCCATCCGCGCTTCCCCAGACGGCTCCCCGCCGCCGTCCAGCAGGACAACGGCCGCGGCCTGGTCATCATCCGGTGGCTGACCGCCGAGTGCGGCGGCCGGTTCAGGATCCGCCCCACGCGCGAGGGCGGCAAGACCATCTCGATCGAACTGCCGTGGGCCATCCCCGCCCAGCCCGTGACGACGGCCGTCCAGCGGGAGCCCTAGCCGCCCTCACCGGTGCCGTGCCGAGGCCTCCCGGCGTGGTGCCGCGCCGTACGGCTCGGACGGCCGCCCGACGGTGTGCCGCAGCGGTGCGGGGACCCTCGTACCGTCCCGGGACGGCGTCCCCGGGCTCTCGGACGCCGAGGTCCCGCTGTCCTCCTCGCGCGGTCCCGCCCGCCGCACCAGCCGGGGGAGCAGCCCCCACGGACCGACGCAGGCCAGAAACGTTCCTGCGCTCGCGGCGGCGCCGCCGGCCCGGCCCGTGGTCACATCGACCACCAGCAGCACCGGACCGCTGAACGCGAACACCAGCACCACAAGACCGGCGGTGGCCAGCTTCGAGGAGACCCGCACGATGCGCGGCTTGGCGCCCCGCTGGAACAGGGAGCGGTGCAGCGCGGCCGTCGCGGTGAACGGCGCCGCGGCCAGGACCGCCAGCAGCAGCGTGATGACGTAGGTGACGCGCTGGGACGGGCCGAGGTCCTCGAAGCGCGAGGTGAAGGCGAGCGACAGCAGGAACGCGAAAAGGATCTGCACGCCCGGGGGGACGGGTGCCCGTGCATGCCCGTGTCACGCTCCGGCGTGCGGCGGCGCGTCAGGGACGCCGCCGCACGCCGGAGGGATCACTTCACGCGCCCGTACCAGACGCTCTTGGTCCAGATCTTCTGGAGCCGCACCACGTCCCCGCTCTTCGGGGAGTGCCAGAGCTTGTTCTTACCCGCGTAGATACCCACGTGGTAGACGCTGCTGCCCGAGTGGAAGAACACCAGGTCCCCCGCCTTGCGGTTCTTGGCGGAGATGTGGCGCGTCTTGTTGTACTGCTGGGCGGCCGTGCGCGGGAGCTTCTTGCCGGCCTTCTTGAACGCGTAGAGCGTCAGCCCCGAGCAGTCGAACCGGTGCGGTCCGGTGGCCCCGTACTTGTAGGGCGAACCCTTCTTGGAGGCCGCTATCTGGAGTGCCTTCGTCGCCGGCGTGGCTGCCGCCGCTTCGGACGAGAAGCCGGGCGCCACGATCGAGCCGCCCACGGCGGCGATGGTGAGGGCCGAGGCCGTGCCGGCCCGGACCATCAGCGACGGGACACGATTGAGCGCAGTCATGCGCAACCCTTCGTCAGCCGCCTGTGAAGGATGACCTGTCGGATTCGGGCTGGCGAAGTTGCCCGGCCGCTGACGCGGCTTCACCCCAAGGGCTGCTCGGACCCGGTCATGGCGTGACCGTCCCGGCGACCCGTCGTGCTTGGGTCCTCCACTCCTGCCGATCCACTCCTGTCGACCGGTCATCCGGGCGGCGGCAGGACTCGGCGTCCGCCCGGATCGCCCCGCCGCTGTGGCGGGGGCTTGTCGTCAGACAGGGATCTTGGCGCATGGATGTCCTGAAATCCCAACGGAACCGGGGATTTGTGTTGTTACTCACCACTCACCCGTTCGGGTGGACACGTCAGTGTTCGAGCCGTCGTCCACGGCTGCGCGGACGGCCGGACCAGCGATGGAACGCCCCATTGCGCCCCATGACCCCGCGCGTTGCGCAACCGCGGGGGGTCAAAAAAAGGATCCGTGTCTACTCCGAACAGGGGTACGTCGTTCGGTCCGTTTCGACTCAGGCCCGGACGCTCCGCCGACCGCACGGGCACCCGGGCCGTCGGAATCGCCTCAACTCGCGGACTGTGGCGGCAGCGTGACCCGCGCCGTGCGCCGCTCGCCGTCCAGGACCCGCAGCGCCCGGGCCAGCGTGCCGGCGTGCAGCTCCGTCTCGCCCCGCTGGTGCATCACGGTCAGGGCGTCGCGCAGCGCGGTCGCCTTGCCGACCAGGGCCTGGGCGGCGCGCAGTCCGCGGTAGGTGTCGCCGTGCAGCGCCGGGTTGATCCGGCCGAGCAGGTCGACGACGTCCAGGTAGCGGTCGATCAACTCCGCCTCGGCGCGCGTCAGGGCGGGCAGCGGCGGCAGTTCGTCGGGCAGCACGGGCGGTTCACCGTCCCGTCGGCACGGCCGGGCGGACCTCGCGGTCGGGCATGATCCGGTCCACCAGGCCGTACTCCACCGCCTCCTGGGCGGTGAGGATCCTCTCCCGCTCGATGTCCGCGCTCACCTGCTCCAGGGTGCGGCCGGTGTGGCGGGCGAGCAGCTCCTCCATGCGGGTCCGCATGCGCGTCAGTTCGTCCGCCTGGATGGCCAGATCACCGGCCTGGCCCCTGACCGGCTCCGGCAGCGCGGGCTGACGGAGCACCATGCGGGCGTCCGTCAGTGTGAATCGCTTGCCGGGGGTGCCCGCCGCCAGCAGCACGGCGGCGACCGGGCCCGCCTGGCCCAGGCAGACCGTCTCGACGTCGCAGGAGACGTACTGCATCGTGTCGTGGATCGCCGTCATGGCGTGGAAGCTGCCGCCGGGCGAGTTGATGTACAGCGAGATGTCGCGGTCCGGTGCCCGGTGCTCCAGGTACATGAACTGGGCCAGCACGTCGTTCGCCGAGTTCTCGTCCACCGGCGCGCCCAGGAAGACGATCCGCTCCTCCAGGAGCTTGGAGTACGGATCCATCGTCCGTGGCCCGGCTCCCGTGCGTTCGGTGAACTCGGGCAGTACGTGACGGGCGGACGGTCGGGCCATGGCGAACCCCTCCTCGCGGGCCGGGCTGTCTCCGGCGACGACGACGCTTTCTCTGTAGAAAATGTACAGGACGTACGTACCGTTATGATGGGGACATGGCCTATGAGATTCCGGTGACGCAAGCCAGGGCTGAGCTCGCCGACCTGATCAACCGCGTGGTGTACGCCGGGGAACGTGTCGTCGTCACCCGCCACGGCAAGCCGCTCGTCGCCCTCGTCTCCGCCGATGACCTGCGGCGACTGGAGGAGGCGCGGGAGCTCGCGGAGCCGGCCGAGGAGCAGGTGATCAGTGCGGTGTCCACCGTCCGCGAGGTCGCGTCCGCCGCCGGCGAACGGCAGCGGTTCGGGATCGCGGCGGAGCACCGGGGTCCCGGCCCCGCCTAGCCGGCCCCGAGCAGGACCGTGCACCCCGTCCGCCGCGGGCCGGGGTGCACGGTCGTTCTGTCGCGCGGTCCGCTTCCGCGGCCGCCCGGTCGTGGGGCAGCGGCTAGCCGACGGCCGTCGGTTCCCGCGGGTCGGCCGCGGGCGCCCCGGCGCGCTTCCGTGAGCGGAGCGTGCCCCCGAGCAACACGGCACCCAGGCCCAGCGCCGCCCACCAGGCCAGTGTCAGGGCGGGCCCGGTGGCCGCCGCGCCGTCGAAGTACGACACCGAGCGCAGCAGGGTCGTGCCCGCGCCGGGCGGCAGCCACCGGCCGATCGCGCCGGCCGGCTCGGGCAGCATCTGCGGTGCGGACGAGGCGCCGGAGAAGGGGTTGCCGAGCAGCATCACCACGCCACCGGCGATTCCGATGCCGGCGGGGCCCATCAGCGCGGCGAGTCCGGCGACGGCACCGCTGACGGCCAGGGACGACAGTCCGAGCACGGCCGCCTCCGCCCACCAGCCGCCGGTGAGGACGCCGAGCCAGCTGTGCGCGATCCCGGCCGCGACCAGGCCGACCAGGGTGGAGGCGCCGAGCAGCGCCGCCACGGCCCGTGGCCCGCGCAGCCCCAGCAGGGTGACCACCGCGCCCGCCGCGATACCGGCCAGCGCGAGGGGCAGCACGGACGAGTTGAGCGCCGCGCCCCGCGGGTCGCTCTGTGGAGCGGGCACCACGTCGACCGTCCTGACCTGCGTGCCCTCCGCGACGGCCTGCCGGGTCACGGCCTGCTGGAGCAGCTGGGCCACGGCCGGACCCGCGGCGGACGCCGTGAGCAGCTCGGGCCCCTGAGGCGTGACCACGATCGCGCCGTACACCGCGCGGTCCTCGACGGCGTCCCGGGCGGCGGCCTCGCCGGTGTAGCGGTGGATCTCGAAGGCGCCCTCGTGCCCCTCCAGCTGCCGCTCCATCCGGTCCGCCGCGGCGGGCGGTCCGGCGACGCCCAGCGGCAGGTCGCGCGGCGCGGTGCGGGCGGCCGGCCAGGCGAAGGCCCACAGGGCGAGGGCGGCCAGGACGGGAACGAGGACGACGACGGCGATCAGCCGGCGGTCGGGGGTGTGGGACATGAGAGTCTCCTGCGAGCGGCGGACCGGCCGTGGCACGGTCGGCAGTAAAAAGAAGGATCGTTCGTTTTTGCTCTGGCATCACCGTGCTCCGCCGGTCGCGCCTTGTCAAGAATGAATATTCGTTTTACGTTGGGACCATGGCCCGCGTGTCCCAGGAACACCTCGACGCCCGCCGCCGCCAGATCCTCGACGGCGCCGCGGTCTGCTTCGCCCGCAACGGCTTCCACGCCACGTCGATGCAGGACGTGCTCAAGGAGGTCGGCCTCTCCGCCGGTGCGGTCTACCGCTACTTCAGCGGCAAGGAGGAACTGATCGCCGCGATCGTCAGCGAGGTGCTCGGCTCGGTCCGCGCCGCGTTCGAGGACGCGCTGCGGCAGAGCCCGCCCCCGCCGCCGGACGAACTCGTCGCGGCCGTCCTCGGCACGGTGCTCGGCGCCCGCGAGTCCCTGCTCCTCGACGGCAGGCCAGCCTTCCCGCGCCTCGTCATCCAGGTGTGGCCGGAGACCCTGCGCAACGAGGAACTGGCGGCCGTCCTGCGAGAGGGCTACGGCTCCGTCCGCGCGGCCTGGGCGAAGATCGTCGAGGATTACCAGCGGGCCGGGATGATGCGCCCGGACGTCGAGCCGGACCACGTGGCCCGCACGATGATCGCCGCCGTACTCGGGTTCATCGCCCAGCAGTCCCTCTTCGGGCCCGCCCCGGTCGAGGTCCTCCGCGACGGTCTGCGGGCCCTGATGAGCATGCCGGGCGACCACGCCCCGGCCGAGCGGTCACAGCTTGGTTAACGTGCCCGAAACGCGGTCCAACTAGCCTGCCGCTCCACGCCACCTGGCACTTTGCCCCGTGGCCGCGGCATCCGGGCCCCGCACGGTCCGGAGCGAGGACTGTGAGGTGGGACGTGCAGCTGACCCCGCACGAACAAGAGCGACTGCTGATTCACGTGGCGGCGGACGTGGCCGAGAAGCGCCGGGCCCGCGGCCTGCGGCTCAACCACCCCGAGGCGGTCGCCCTCATCACGTCGCACATCCTCGAAGGCGCACGCGACGGCCGTACCGTCGCCGAACTCATGTCCTCCGGACGCACGCTGCTCACCCGGGACGACGTCATGGAGGGCGTCCCGGAGATGATCCACGACGTCCAGGTCGAGGCCACCTTCCCGGACGGCACCAAGCTCGTCACCGTCCACGAGCCGATCGTCTGAGGGGCTCCGATGATTCCCGGAGAGATCCTCTTCGCCGACGAGCCGATCGCCTGCAACGAAGGCCGCGAGGTCACCCGGCTCACCGTCCTCAACGCTGCCGACCGGCCCGTTCAGGTCGGCTCCCACTACCACTTCGCCGAGGCCAACCCCGGTCTGGAGTTCGACCGTGCCGCGGCGCGCGGCAAGCGGCTGAACGTCGCCGCCGGTACGGCCGTGCGCTTCGAGCCGGGGATCCCCGTCGACGTCGAACTCGTCCCGCTCACCGGCGCCCGGGTCGTGCCCGGCCTGCGCGGGGAGACCGGAGGTGCCCTCGATGCCTGAGATCTCGCGTGCCGCGTACGCCGACCTGTTCGGCCCGACGACCGGCGACCGGATCCGGCTCGCCGACACCGACCTGCTCGTGGAGATCGAGGAGGATCGTTGCGGCGGTCCCGGGCGCGCCGGTGACGAGGCCGTGTTCGGCGGCGGCAAGGTCATCCGCGAGTCCATGGGCCAGTCGCGCGCCACGCGGGCGGAGGGCACCCCGGACACCGTCATCACCGGAGCGGTGATCATCGACCACTGGGGGATCGTCAAGGCCGACGTCGGCATCCGTGACGGGCGGATCACCGGCATCGGCAAGGCCGGCAACCCCGACACCATGGACGGCGTCCACCCGGACCTGGTCATCGGTCCGGAGACCGAGATCATCGCCGGCAACGGGCGGATCCTCACGGCCGGCGCGATCGACGCGCACGTCCACTTCATCTGCCCGCAGATCGCGGACGAGGCCCTGGCGTCGGGCATCACGACCCTGGTGGGCGGCGGCACCGGCCCGGCGGAGGGCTCCAAGGCGACGACCGTGACCCCCGGTCCCTGGCACCTGGCGCGGATGCTGGAGGCCATGGAGGCCTACCCGCTCAACATCGGCTTCCTCGGCAAGGGCAACACCGTCTCCCACGAGGCGATGCTGTCGCAGATCCGGGGCGGCGCGCTCGGGCTGAAGCTGCACGAGGACTGGGGCTCCACCCCGGCCGTCATCGACGCCTCGCTGACCGTCGCCGAGCGGACGGGCATCCAGGTCGCCATCCACACGGACACGCTGAACGAGGCCGGGTTCGTCGGCGACACGCTCGCCGCGATCGCCGGGCGGGGCATCCACGCCTACCACACCGAGGGCGCGGGCGGCGGGCACGCGCCGGACATCATCACCGTGGTCTCCGAGTCACACGTGCTGCCCAGCTCCACCAACCCGACGCGGCCCTTCACCGTCAACACCGCCGAGGAACACCTCGACATGCTGATGGTGTGTCACCACCTCAACCCGGCCGTGCCGGAGGACCTGGCGTTCGCCGAGTCCCGGATCCGGCCCTCCACCATCGGCGCGGAGGACGTGCTGCACGACCTCGGCGCGATCTCCATCATCTCCTCCGACTCGCAGGCGATGGGCCGCGTGGGCGAGGTCGTGCTGCGGACCTGGCAGACCGCCCACGTCATGAAGCGGCGGCGCGGCGCGCTGCCCGGCGACGGCCGGGCCGACAACCACCGGGTGCGCCGCTACGTCGCCAAGTACACGATCAACCCCGCGCTCGCGCAGGGCCTCGCCCGTGAGATCGGGTCGGTGGAGACCGGCAAGATGGCCGACGTGGTGCTGTGGGAGCCCGCGTTCTTCGGCGTGAAGCCGCATCTGGTCGTCAAGGGCGGGCAGATCGCGTACGCGCAGATGGGCGACGCGAACGCCTCGATCCCGACTCCGCAACCGGTCCTGCCGCGCCCGATGTACGGCGCGACCGGCCGGGCGCCCGCAGCCAACTCCGTCAACTTCGTCGCGCCCCTGGCCGTGGAGGACGGGCTGCCGGAGCGGCTGGGACTCGGCAAGCGGTTCGTGGCCATCGAGTCGACCCGCTCGGTCACCAAGGCCGACATGCGCGAGAACGACGCGCGGCCCGACGTGCGGGTCGATCCCGACAGCTTCGCCGTGCACATCGACGGTGAGCTCGTCGAGGCGACGCCCGCGGCCGAACTGCCCATGGCGCAGCGCTACTTCCTCTTCTGAAGGCGAGGTCCCGATGTCACGGGCGGCACTGCTCGTCCTGGCCGACGGCCGGTTCCCCGCCGGAGGGCACGCGCACTCCGGCGGGGCCGAGGAGGCCGTCAAGGCCGGGCGGATCAGCGGGGCGGCGAGCCTGGCGGACTTCTGCCGGGGGCGGCTGCACACGGCCGGGCTGGTGTCGGCGGCCCTCGCGGCGGCCGCGGCGCTCGGCATCGACCCCGTCACGCTGGACGGCGCGGCGGACGCCCGTACGCCCTCGCCCGCACTGCGGGCCGCCGCGCGCAAGCTGGGACGGCAGCTGATGCGGGCCGCCCGGGCGACCTGGCCGTCCGCCGAACTGGACGCACTGGGACGGGAGTTCCCCAAGGGCGCGCACCAGCCGGTGGTCCTCGGACTCACGGCGCGGGCGGCGGGCCTTGGGCCGGTGGACGCGGCGTACTGCGCGGCGTACGAGAGCGTGAGCGGGCCGGCCACGGCGACCGTGCGCTTGCTGAGCCTGGACCCCTTCGACGCGACGGGTGTGCTGGCCCGGCTGGCCCCCGAACTGGACCGGGTCGCGGACCGGGCGGTGGAGGCGGCCCGGCGGGTCGTCGACGAGGGGGCCGACGCGCTGCCCGCCGGTTCCGCGCCGCTGCTGGAGATCGGAGCGGAGCTGCATGCGGGGTGGCCCGTACGGCTGTTCGCCTCGTAGCCGCCCTCCGAACGCCGTGCGGACCGCCCCCGCTGGGACGCGGGGAACTGCCCGACCAGCCCCCACCCACCCGCACCCCGGCACCCAGACCCCACCCACCCGCACCCCGGCACCCAGCCCCCACTCACCCGCACCCCGGCACCCAGACCCCGCCACCCCATACCCAGTCGCCCGCAGTCCCGGGCCCGCCCCACCAGGAGGCGCACATGCACCTCGACCACGACCACGACGGCCCCACTGCGGTGAGCGCCGACGCCCGCCGCCCCGACGGCAGCCGCCGCGCCCTGCGGATCGGGCTCGGCGGTCCCGTCGGCTCGGGGAAGACCGCCACCGTCGCCGCGCTCTGCCGGGCGCTGCGCGACGAGCTGGCGCTCGCCGTCGTCACCAACGACATCTACACGCGGGAGGACGCCGAGTTCCTGCTCCGGGAGGCCGTGCTGCCGCCCGAGCGGATCACCGCCGTCGAGACGGGGGCCTGCCCGCACACCGCGATCCGGGACGACATCTCCGCGAACCTGGAGGCGGTGGAGGACCTGGAGGACGCGGTCGGGCCGCTGGACCTGGTGCTCGTGGAGTCCGGCGGGGACAACCTCACCGCCACCTTCTCCAAAGGGCTCGTCGACGCGCAGATCTTCGTCATCGACGTGGCCGGGGGCGACGACATCCCGCGCAAGGGCGGGCCCGGCGTGACCACCGCCGACCTGCTCGTGGTGAACAAGACCGACCTCGCCCCGTACGTCGGCTCCGACCTGGCGCGCATGGCGGCCGACGCCAAGGCGCAGCGCGCCGAACTGCCGGTGGTCTTCCAGTCGCTGCGCGGCGGTGCCGGGGTCGCCGACGTGGCCGCGTGGGTGCGGGGGCGGCTCGCCGCGTGGACGGCGGGAGCGTGAACGCGGCCGGGGTGCGGTCCCTGGCGCGGATCGTCGCCCGGGACGACGGCCGGGGCGGGACCGCGCTGCCCGTGCTGGCGAGCGACGGACCGCTGGCGCTGCGGCGCACCCGCGCCACCGGCGCCGGCGCACGGGTCATGCTGGTCGGCGCGATGAGCGGCCCGCTCGGCGGCGACCACTTCGCGGTGCGGGGCCGGGTCGAGCAAGGCGCACGGCTGACCGTCGGATCGGCCGCCGCCACCATCGCGCTGCCCGGCCAGACCAAGGGCGAGGCCCGCTACGACGTCGCCCTCGACGTCGCCGACCACGCCGAACTGCACTGGCTGCCCGAGCAGCTGATCTCCGCGCAGGGCAGTGACCTGTACGTCACGACCCGGGTCGAGCTCGCCGCGACGGCCCGGCTCGTGCTGCGCGAGGAGCAGGTCCTGGGGCGGGCCGGTGAGCGACCCGGACGCCTCACGAGCCGGCTGACCGTGCGGGTGGCCGGGCGGCTCGTGCTCGACCAGGAACTGGCCTGCGGGCCCGGCGCACCGGGCGGCTGGGACGGACCGGCGGTCCTCGCCGGGCACCGCGCGATGGGGCAAATCATAGTGGTTCGTCCCGAGTTCGCCACCGAACCGGTGGACAGCGTGATGCTGGGCCCGGGAGCGGCACTCATGCCGCTCGCGGGCCCAGCCGCCCTGGTCACGGCGGTGGCCCCGGACGCCCTGAGGCTGCGGCGGCTGCTCGACGAGACCCTCGCGACCCTCGGGTAGCCGTCCGCCCAGCAGAAGCGGTGCTCCGTTTATCGGATTGGCAAAGAAGGGCGTCCGCCCCTGTTGCCGGGGACCTCGCAACGGCGAGGATCGCCCGTACTGACCGCAACTCTGTACGGGGAGGTCCCACTTGAGGGGTACGAGACCGAAGAGGCGGGTGGCGGCGCTCGGCTCGGCCGGCGCGCTCGTCACGGCCACGCTGATAGCCGGCGCCGTCGCGGCGCCCACGGCGAACGCGAGCGCGGGCAGCGGCCCCGGCCAGGACCGCGAGGCCCGGGGCGCCGCCATCGCCGCCGACCGGGCCGCGGCGGCCGGCATCGACTGGCAGGACTGCCCCGCCGACTGGAACCTGGCCAAGCCGATCCAGTGCGGGTACGTCACCGTGCCGCTCGACTACGCCAAGCCGTACGGCAGGCAGATCAAGCTCGCCGTCGACCGCATCGGCAACACGGGCACGAAGGACGAGCGGCAGGGCGCGCTCATCTACAACCCCGGCGGCCCCGGCGGCTCCGGACTCCGCTTCCCGGCCCGGGTCACCAGCAAGAACCCGATTTGGGCCAACGCGGCCAAGGCGTACGACTTCGTGGGCTTCGACCCGCGCGGCGTCGGCAGGTCCACGCCGATCTCCTGCGTCGACCCGCAGGAGTTCGTCAAGGCGCCCAAGATGGACCCGGTGCCCGACTCCGAGGCCGACAAGCTCGCCCAGCGCAAGCTGGCCCGCGAGTACGCCGAGGGGTGCGAGGAGCGCAGCGGCTGGATGCTGCCGCACATGACCACGCCGAACACCGCGCGCGACCTCGACGTCATCCGCGCCGCCCTCGGCGAGAAGAAGCTCAACTACCTAGGCGTCTCCTACGGCACCTACCTCGGCGCCGTCTACGGCACGCTCTTCCCCGGCCACGTGCGCCGCATGGTCGTCGACAGCGTCGTCAACCCCTCCCGCGAGAAAATCTGGTACCAGGCCAACCTGGACCAGGACGTCGCCTTCGAGGGCCGCTGGAAGGACTGGCAGGACTGGGTCGCGAAGAACGACGCGACCTACCACCTCGGTGACACCCGCGCCGAGGTCCAGCAGCAGTGGCTGAAGCTGCGCGCCACCGCCAAGAAGAGCCCCATCGGCGGGGTCGTCGGCCCGGCCGAGCTGATCTCCTTCTTCCAGGGCGCCCCGTACTACGACTCCTCGTGGGCGCCGGTCGCCTCGGTCTTCAGCAAGTACGTCGCCGGGGACACCCAGGCGCTCGTCGACGCCGCAGCCCCCGATCTGTCGGACACCGCGGGCAACGCCGCCTCCGAGAACGGCAACGCCGTGTACACGGCCGTGGAGTGCGCCGACGCCAAGTGGCCCACCAGCTGGCGGAAGTGGGACCGCGACAACACGCGGCTCCACCAGGAATATCCGTTCCTGACCTGGGCCAACGCCTGGATGAACCTCCCGTGCGCCACCTGGCCGGTCAAGCAGCAGACGCCGCTGAACGTGAAGACCGGCAAGGGCCTGCCGCCGGTGCTGATCGTGCAGTCCGAGCGTGACGCGGCCACCCCGTACGAGGGTGCCGTCGAACTGCACCAGCGGTTCAAGGGCTCACGCCTGATCACCGAGAAGGACGCCGGCTCCCACGGCGTCACCGGCCTGACCAACCCGTGCGTGAACACCCGGGTCGACGCGTACCTGCTCACCGGCAAGCTGGACGGCGCGGACGTGACCTGCGCGCCGCACGCCACGCCGAAGCCGTAGCGGCACGGCGGACGGTGACGTGGGGCGGCCGGAGATCCGGCCGCCCCACGCTCATGCCGCGAACCAGGCGTCCTCCGCCGCGTAGTCGAACAGCTCGGGATACGCCCGCGCCAGCACGGGGAAAGCGTCCCGCCAGTCGCGGCCGGACAGGCGCCGGGTCAGCCACTCCACCGTCTCCGGCAGGCTCCGCGCGTAGGACACCACCGGCCGGTAGCCCAGCTCCCGTTCCGCGGCGGACATGTCGCACACCACCGGGTACGGAACGGACCAGGGCGTCCGGCCCACCGACGCCGACGGCTCCGGCCCGTCGAGCGGCACCGTCTCGGCCTCGGCCCCCATCACCGCGTCGACGGCCGCGCCGATCTCGGCCACCGTGGGGGCTTGCGGATCACAGGCGTTGAGCACCCGGGAACCGGGACGGGCCGCGGCCAGCCGCACCAGCTCGGCGACGTTCCGGGCGGCCGCCGGGTGGAACCGGCTGCTACCGCCGTACGCCAGCACCCTCCTGCGCCGGCCGTCGAGGTTCCGCTTCACGAAGTACAGCTCGCGGGGGAGCGGGCTGTGCGGTCCGTGTACCGCGCCCGCGCGCAGCAGGGTCGTCGGCAACCGGTCGCCCGCCGCGAGCAGTTCACGCTCCACCGCCGCCTTGCGCGTGCTGTAGGTGGCGTCCGAGGCGGGCACCGTCGGCTGGTGCTCGGGGATCGGCACCGGATACTCGGGGAACCCGCCGGGCTCGCCCATGGTGTCGAAGCCGCGGCCCATGCCGTCCTCGTACACCGACGCCGTGGACACGACCACCGCCGAGCCGATGCGGCCGGCCAGGGCCGTCAACTGCCGTGCGTGCCGGGCCTCGTAGGCCACGATGTCGACCACCAGGTCGCAGCCGTCGCCGATCAGCGCGTCCAGGGCCGCGTCGTCCTCGCGGTCCAGCCGCTCGGCCCGGACCTCCCCTGGCCAGTCCGGGTCCCGGCCGCCGCCACGCGAGGCGGCCGTCACCGCCCAGCCGTCCCGGGCCAGTGCCGCCACCGCCGGCCGGCCGATCTGCCCGCCGGCCCCGATCACCACCGCACGTCTCATGCCGCGACCGTAGGGCGCCGTGGACCGGCCGGGAAGCGGGTTCTGCCCACGGCAGAGGTCAACCCCGCGGGGCCCGCCGGAGCTTGCGCTGCCTGGCCGCGGTCTCCTCGGCCTTCACGTCGGCCGCGTACCGGTCCACGTACTCCTGCTCGGACAGCGACAGGATCGCGTACATGATCTCGTCGGTGATGGCGCGCAGGACGGCCTTCTCGTTCTCCATGCCCTCGTAGCGGGAGAAGTCGAGGGGCTCGCCGAAGCGGATCGCGACCGGGTGGATGTTGGGGATGACCTTGCCGGGCGGCTGGGCCTCGAACGTGCCGATCATCGCGCAGGGCACGACCGGGACACCGGCCTTGAGGGCCATCACCGCGACACCGACCTTGCCCTTGTAGAGGCGGCCGTCGTGCGAGCGGGTGCCCTCGGGGTAGATGCCGAGCAACTCGTCCTTGCTCAGCACGCCGAGACCCTCGCGGATGGCCGCCTGGCCCGCGTCCTTGCCGGACCGGTCGACCGGGATCTGCCCCGCGCTGCGGAAGAAGAAGGCCGTCAGGCGGCCTTTGACGCCCGGGCCGGTGAAGTACTCGGCCTTCGCGAGGAAGGTGATGCGCCGCTTGAGGATCGCGGGCATCAGGAAGTGGTCCGAGAATGACAGGTGATTGCCGGCGATGATCGCGGCGCCCTCCGCCGGCACGTGCTCCAGGCCCTCGATCCGAGGCCGGAAGACCAGTCTCAGCAGCGGACCCAGCAGCACGTATTTCAGCAGGTAGTAGAACAAAGCGGGCGCTCCTCGACTCTGGCGGTGGGCTCAACCGCCGCGTTCCAGCAGGTCAACCGGCATGTCGTGGGGTGCCAGTGTAGGTGCAGGGGCAGTCACCGGGCACCTCGTCGGCAGGACCGCCCGGATCCTTCACGCTTTGACTGATGGTCAGTCAGGCGGGCTGGGGCCGGTGGTGCACCTGCGGCCGGGAGCATCGCGGGACCAGCGTGCTGCTCCGCACGGGAACCGGCAAGCCGGACGCAGGGCATGGGCGGGGTAGCGGGGGTACCTGTCCGGCCACTGATTCTTGCGGCCCAGCCGAGTAGTCTGCGAACCATGCGGATCTCTGTTTCCTCGGACATGGACGAGCCGGTCGCCCGCTCCCTCGTGGCAGCGCTGCGCGACCGGGGGCACGAGGTGCGCCCGCACGGCGCGCTGCGCCCCGGCGACGACCCGCAGTGGGCGGTGTGCTCCGAGGCCGCGGCCCGCGAGGTCGCCGACGGGACGGCCGACCAGGCCGTGGTGTGCTGCTGGACCGGCACGGGCGCCTCCATCGCCGCCAACAAGGTCCCCGGCGTCCGGGCGGCCCTGTGCACGGACGCCTACACGGCCGACGGGGCCCGCCGCTGGAACGACGCGAACGTGCTCGCGCTCAGTCTGCGGCTGACGTCCGAGCCGCTGCTGAAGGAGATCCTCGACGCCTGGTTCGGGGCAGTGCCCAGCACGGACGCCGAGGACCGGCAGAACGTGGACCGGGTGCGCCTGCTCGACCACGGCAAGACCCGGATGTGACGGTCACAGCCGGACGATGACCAGCGCCGCGTCGTCCGTGGTGCCGCCGGACGGCAGCAGCTCCAGCAGGACGGTGTCGGCGAGCGTCTCGGGGTCCTGGTCGCGGTGGCGGCGCAGGGCGCCGGCGAGCCGGGCCAGCCCCGCGTCGATGTCCTCACGGCGTCGCTCGATCAGCCCGTCGGTGTACAGCACCAGCGTCGTGCCCGGCGTGAACCCGGTCTCCGCCTGGGGCCGCGGGATCGGATCGGGCCGGGCGTCGAGCGGTGTGTCGGTGGCCCGGTCGAGGAAGCGCGTGCGCCCGTCGGGGTGGACCAGCACGGGCGGGGGGTGGCCGGCGCTGCTGTAGGTGATGGTGCGCCGGTCGAAGTCGATGAAGGTCGTCACCGCCGTCGCCGACTCGGCGCCGTCGACCACATGCGCGTAGCGCCCGAGCACGTCCAGCGCCTGGGCCGGGCCCGCGGCGACCCGGGAGGCCGCGCTGAGCGCGCTGCGCAGCTGCCCCATGACGCCGGCCGCCGCCAGCCCGTGCCCGACCACGTCGCCCACGGACACGCCGATCCGGTGCCCGCCGACCAGGTCGACCAGGTCGTACCAGTCCCCGCAGATGTTGAGCGCGCCCACGGCCGGGCGGTAGCGGACGGCGGCCCGGTGGTGGCGGCTGACCTGGCGCCGGGCGGGCAGCATCGCCTCCTGCAGCGCCAGCGCCACCTCCCGCTCCCGGGAGTGCGCCTGCCGCAACCGCTCGTTGAGCTCCTGGAGCTCACGGGCGCGGGTGTACAGCTCCGCCTCCAGCACCCGCGCGCGGCCGTTCCGGCCCCCGGCGCGGCCCCGGGCGCGGATCAGCTCCGTGACCTCCTCGACGCGGTGCACGATCAGCACCACCTTCCCGTCGGGGCCCAGCACCGGCGCGTTCACCGGGCTCCAGTAGCGCTCCTCCCACTCCCCGGGGCGGCCCGGGTCCTCGACGTCGTAGCGCTGCAGCGCCATGGCGTCGCGCTCGCCGGTGGCCAGGACCCGGTACAGCGACGCCTCCAGGTTGCGCATGCCGGTCGCGGCCGGGTCGTTGGGGTTGTCGGGGAAGACGTCGAAGACATGACGGCCGACCAGCTGCTCGCGCAAGCGGCCGGAGCCCCGGACGAACTCCTCGTTGACGTCCGCGTACACCAGCTCGGGCGTCAGGAGCGCCACCATGCCGGGCAGGGACTGGAACACCGCCGCGTAGTCGATCGCCGCATCCGTCATGGCCGCCGCCTCACCGCTGCCTGAATCACACCAGTCTCGCACGGTATGGGAGGACGTCACCCGGGCATCATTCCGGGACGGGCCTCAGCGGCTGCTCGGCCCAGATGATCTTTCCGTCGGGGATGAAGCGCGTGCCCCACCGCTGGGTGAGCTGGGAGACCAGCAGCAGCCCGCGCCCGCCCTCGTCCGTCGTGCGGGGATGGCGCAGATGGGGCGCGGTGGCGCCGCTGTCGAAGACCTCGCACACCAGGGCGCGCTCCCGGACGAGCCGGAGCCTGATGGGCCCGGTGGTGTACCGGATGGCGTTGGTGACCAGCTCGCTGACCACCAGTTCCGTGGTGAAGACCAGCTCGTCCAGGCCCCAGTGCGCCAGTTGCCGGGTGGTCGTGCGGCGGGCCTCGGCGACCACGGCCGGGTCGGGGGGCAGTTCCCAGGCCGCCACCTGCCCGGTGCCGAGACGTTTCGTCCGGGCCATCAGCAGGGCCACGTCGTCGTACGGACGGGCCGGCACCAGGGCGTCGACCACGGTCCGGCAGTACGTGTCGAGCGGTCCCGCCTGTTCCAGCGCCCGGCGCAGCCGCTCCCGGCCGGCGTCGACGGCCCAGGTCTCGCCGCGGGCCAGCAGCCCGTCGGTGTGCAGGGCCAGCGTGCTGCCCTCCGGGAGGGTCAGCTCGACCGCCTCGAAGGGCGGGCCGCCCACGCCGAGCGCCGGGCCCTGCGGGAGATCGACGAACGTGACCGAACCGTCGGGCCGCACGACCGCCGGGGCCGGCTGGCCCGCCGTGGCCATCGCACAGCCGCCGTCGACCGGGTCGTACACGGCGTACAGGCATCCGGCGCCCACCGATCGCCCGCCGCCGGCGCCCGCCGCCCCGGGTTCGGCCCCCTCCTCCCGCGCCGACCGCGCCACCAGGTCGTCCAGGTGCGCCAGCACCTCCTCGGGCGGCAGATCCAGCGCGGCCAGGGTCCGCACGGCGGTCCGCAGCTGCCCCATGGCCGCCGCGGCGTCGATGCCGTGCCCGGGCACCTCGCCCACGACGAGCGCGACCCGCGCCCCGGACAGCGGGATGAGGTCGTACCAGTCGCCGCCCAGCCCGGTCAGCTCGTCCGCCGGCCGGTAGCACGCGGCCACCTCGACGGCGTCCTGCTCGGGCAGCCGGTGGGGGAGCAGACTGCGCTGCAGGACGAGCGCGGCGTCGCGCTCGCGCGTGTAGCGGTGGGCGTTGTCCAGGCAGACGGCCGCGCGGGCGACGAGGTCCTCCGCAAGGCGCAAATCCTCCGCGTCGAAGGGCTCCCGGTGGGTGCGCCGGTAGAAGCCGGTGACGCCCAGGGTGGTGCCGCGCGACCGGATCGGCACGGTCATCACGCTGTGCAGGCCCAGTTCCCGGAAGGAGGCCCGGCGGCCGCCCGGAGCGTTGGTCGTCCAGTCCCGGGCCGAAGGGTCGAGTCGCTCCGCGCGCCAGGACCGGCCCGAGGTCAGGCACCGCACCGGCGGCGAGTCGGCCGGATAGGTCGCCACGTCACCGACCGGGACGACCACCGCCGGCGGGTCGTCGTCCGCAAAGCGGTGGCCCGCGCGGCGCAGCGCCACCGGCTCCGCCGTGTCCGGCAGCGGCCCGGGCGCCAGCTCGCCGCCGCCCAGCACCGTCTCCAGCAGGTCCACGGAGACGAAGTCGGCCAGTCCCGGCACCGCCACGTCGGCCAGCTCCTGCGCGGTGCGCATCAGGTCCAGGCTCCGGCCGATGTTCTCGCCGGCCCGGTCGAGCAGCGCCAGCCGCTGTCGCGCGCGGTGCCGCTCGGTCATGTCCACGACCGTGTAGTAGACGCCTATGGGGTTGCCCCGCTCGTCCTCCAGGCGCGTGAAGGACAGCATGTGCGCCGTCTCGCGCAGCGGCGCCGACCGCACATGCCCCACGTGTTCGTAGCCGACGATCGGCTCGCCCGTCTCCAGTACCTGCCGCATCTGCGCCTCGACCGCCTGCGCGTCCAGGCCCGGCTGCACGTCCGCGAACCGCAGACCGAGCCGGCGCGGGGCCGGTCCGCCGCCGAACTGCTCCAGGGCGGGGTTGGACCACACGAACCGCAGGTCGGTGTCCACGATCGCGATCCCGACCGGCGCGTCGGCGACCATCCGCTCCAGCACCGCACGGCTCATGTCCCAGCCGGGTGCGTCGGCCAGCTCCGACAGCAGCACCAGCCAGCGGGAGCCGCCGTGCGCCTCCTCGGCCGGGACGATCCGGGCCGCGACCCGCACCGGCCGACCCTCCTTGTGGCGGGCCGTCAGCAACCCGCGCCAGCCGCCGTGCCTGCGGCACCGCTCGACCAGGTCCGGCACCCGCTGCGCGTCCTCGGCGACCAGCAGGTCGGCGAGTTTCCGGCCCACCGCCTCGCCGGCCCGGTACGCCAGCAGGCGCCGGGCGTCGTCGGTCCAGCCCGTCACCACGCCCTGCGGATCGAGCAGCAGGGGCGCCGCGTCGGCCACGTCGAACCGCTGCCGGGCAGTGCCGTACTCCTCGTCTGCGCCCACGGCCGACCTCTCTGTCGCTGAGAGTGGTCTACCACCTCTTGCCCCCATCTTCACCCTTCCGGGGAAAGGGGGCGGCTTGTGCAGGGCCGGTCGGGGAGGCGTGGGCCGGGCAGCCGCCCGCCCGGCCCGCGGTCTGCGGCCCGCCTAACCGAGGACCTTCTCCACGGCCCCGAGCGCCCCCTGGAGCTCCTCGCCGGTGATGGTCAGCGGCGGTGCCAGGCGGATCGTCGAGCCGTGGGTGTCCTTCACCAGGACCCCCTCGCCCATGAGGCGCTCACTGATCTCGCGCCCGGTGCCGAGCGCGGGGTCGATGTCGACGCCCGCCCACAGGCCGCGCGCGCGGAAGCCGACCACGCCCCTGCCCACCAGTCGGGCCAGGCCCTCGCGCAGGATCACGCCCAGGTCGGCCGCCCGGCGCTGGAACTCGCCGGTCTCCAGCAGTCCGACCACCGCCGTGCCGACCGCGGCCGCCAGCGGGTTGCCGCCGAAGGTCGAGCCGTGCTCGCCCGGGTGCAGCACCCCGAGCACCTCCCGGCGCCCGACCACCGCCGACACCGGCACGATGCCGCCGCCCAGCGCCTTGCCCAGCAGCACCACGTCCGGCACCACCGACTCGTGCTCGACCGCCAGCGTGCTGCCCGTCCGGCCGAGCCCGGACTGGATCTCGTCCGCCACGAACAGACAGCCCTTGCGGCGGGTCAGCTCGCGCACGCCGGCCAGATAGCCGTCGTCCGGGACGATCACCCCGGCCTCGCCCTGGATCGGCTCGATCAGCACCGCCGCCGTCGTCTCGTCGACCGCCGCCTCCAGCGCGGCCAGGTCGTTGTACGGCACGATCCGGAAGCCCGGGGTGAAGGGCCCGAAGCCGGTCCGCGCGGTCTCGTCCGTGGAGAAGCTGACGATCGTCGTCGTCCGGCCGTGGAAGTTGTCCGCGGCCACCACGATCGTGGCCCGGTCCGCCGGCACGCCCTTGACGTCGTAGGCCCACTTGCGAGCCACCTTCACACCGCTCTCCACCGCCTCCGCGCCGGTGTTCATCGGCAGCACCATGTCCTGCCCGGTGAGCGCGGCCAGCCGCTCGGCGAACTCCGCGAGCCGGTCGTTGTGGAAGGCCCGCGAGGTCAGGGTCAGCCGGTCCAGCTGACGGTGGGCCGCCTCGACCAGCGCCGGGTGCCGGTGGCCGAAGTTGAGGGCGGAGTAGCCGGCCAGCATGTCGAGGTAGCGGCGGCCCTCCACGTCCTCCACCCAGGTGCCCTCGGCGCGGGCGACGACCACGGGCAGCGGGTGGTAGTTGTGCGCGAGGACCGGTTCCTCCGCGCGGATGAGCTCCTCGGAGCCGCGGCCGCCCCGCGGGCCGGGGGTGTCCTGGGGGCCACGGGTGGTGACGGGTGCGGTCATGAGCGGATCTCCCGGATCTCCTGGGTGCAGCACTTGATGCCGCCCCCGGCCTTGTGGAACTCGGACAGGTCGACGGGGACGGGGACGTAGCCGCGGTCGGCCAGCTGCCCGGCCAGGCCCGTCGCCCCGGGTGAGATGAAGACGTGGCGCCCGTCGGAGACGGAGTTGAGCCCGAACGCCATCGCGTCCTCGCGGGTGGCGAGCAGCGCGTCCGGGTACAGCCGGGCCAGCACCTCGCGGCTGCCCGGCGAGAACGCCTCGGGGTAGTAGGCGATGTTCCCGTCGTGCTCGTCGTCGAGGACGAAAAGGGCCGTGTCCAGGTGGTAGAAGTACGGATCCACCAGCGTCAGGCCGATCACCGGCACCCCGAAGTACTCCTGGACCTCGCTGTGCGCCTGCCGGGTCGTGCGGAAGCCCGTCCCGGCGAGGATCCAGCGCCCGGCCGGGACCAGATCGCCCTCGCCCTCGCAGACCGACTCGGGGTGGTAGACCTCGTAGCCCTCCGTCTTGAACCACGCCTCGTAGGGCACGGACTCGGGCCGGCGCTCGGGCGCGTGGAAGAGCGAGCCGAAGACGCGGCCGTCGACCACGACCGCCGCGTTCGCGGCGAAGACCATGTCGGGCAGGCCGGGAACGGGTTTCACGCTGTCCACGGTATGGCCGTGGGCACGGTAGGTGTCGACCAGCGCCTGCCACTGGTCCAGGGCCCGGAGCACGTCGACGGGTTCGTCGGGGCGCATCCAGGGGTTGATCGCGTACTGCACGGCGAAGTGTCTGGGTTCGCAGACGAGGTAGCGCCGCCGGCGCGGCACACGGGAGTCGGGCACGAAGGGGTCCCTCCGCTTCCTCACGGTGTGTGACTGATGGTTGACACAACGGTAGGAAGCGACAGGGGGAGCCGACAAGAAACAAAGCTTGCGCGTCCACGCAGGAACGCTGCGTCTTCCGGTCGGCCGGCGCACGTCCGCTGCGCCACTCGGGCGCTACTGGGGCGCCGGGTGGCTGGCCCCGGCCTCCGGACTATCCGGCAGCAGATGGGACAGCACCATCACGCTGATCGTCTTCCGGATGAACGGTTCCTGCCGGATCCGCTCCAGCACCTCCTCGAAGTGCTCCACGTCCCGCGCCCGCACGTGCAGCAGCGCGTCCGCGCCGCCGGTCACCGTCATCGCCGCGGCGATCTCCGGGTAGTCGCGCACCACCTCGGCCAGCCGCCGCGGCGGAGCGGCGCCCTCGCAGTACACCTCGACGTAGGCCTCCGTGCGCCAGCCCAGCGCCGACGGCTTCACCGTCGCCGTGAACCCGGTGATCACGCCCGTCTCCCGCAGCCGGTCGACCCGCCGCTTGACCGCCGTGGCCGACAGCCCGATCGCCGTGCCGATCTCCGCGAACGACGTCCGGGCGTTCGCCATCAAGGCGGTGACGATCTTCCGGTCGAGCTCGTCGAACGCCGTGGACGGCCTGCTGTTCATGCGGGCACTGTATCCACGTGTCCGGACAGCGGGGATCGCCCCTACACTCCGACTTCATGCTGCGCGCCCTGGCTGTCGACGACGAACGCCCCTCGCTCGAGGAACTGCTCTACCTGCTGCAGGCCGATCCCCGCATCGGCAGCGCGGAGGGCGCCGGCGACGCGACCGAGGCACTGCGCCGCATCAACCGCGCCCTGGAGTCCGGCCCGGGCGGGCCCGAGGCCATCGACGTCGTCTTCCTCGACATCCAGATGCCAGGCCTCGACGGCCTCGACCTGGCCCGGCTGCTCACCGGCTTCGCCCGCCCGCCGCTCGTCGTGTTCGTCACCGCCCACGAGGATTTCGCCGTCCAGGCCTTCGACCTCAAGGCCGTCGACTACGTCCTCAAGCCCGTCCGCAAGGAACGCCTCGCCGAAGCCGTCCGCCGGGCCGCCGAGCTGCGCGGCGCCACGCCCCGCATCCCCGTGAGCGAACCCGACCCGGACCACATACCCGTCGAGCTCGGCGGCGTGACCCGCTTCGTCGCCGTCGAGGACATCACCCACGTCGAGGCCCAGGGCGACTACGCCCGCCTGCACACCGACAAGGGCAGCCACCTGGTCCGCATCCCGCTGTCCACCCTGGAGGAGCGCTGGCGCTCGCGCGGCTTCGTCCGCATCCACCGCCGCCACCTCGTCGCCCTGCGCCACATCGGCGAACTCCGCCTCGACGCCGGCACCGTGAGCGTCCTCGTCGGCTCCGAGGAACTCCAGGTCAGTCGGCGTCACACCCGCGAACTGCGCGAGCTGCTCATGAGGAGGACGTGACGGTGCCCCAGGACCACACCGAACGCCGCGTCGTCGTCACCGGCCCGCCCCGGCGGATCCGCAGGACGTCGAGTTACTACCGCCCGCGCACCGAGATCGACGAGCAGACCACCCTCGGCCACACCTACGTCCGCTCCCTGATGCGCACCCAGCTGCGCGCCGCCCTCATCGTCTTCGCGGTCCTCGGCCTGCTCGTCGGCCCGCTGCCGCTGCTCTTCGCCGCCCTGCCCGACGCCCGCCGCCTGGAGTGGGCCGTCCTCGGCTTCGGCCTCTACCTCCCGCTGGTCCTGCTCGCCCGCTGGTACGTCCGCCGCGCCGAGCGCAACGAGCGCGACTTCGTCCGCCTCGTCGAGGACCGCTGACGCCACGCCCATGAACTCCAGCTACGCCGTCCCCGCCGTCGCCCTGGTCGTCGTCGCCACGGTCCTTGTCGGCGCCTTCGGCCTGCGCATCTCCCGCACCACCTCGGACTTCTACGTCGCCTCCCGCACCGTCGGCCCGCGTCTGAACGCCGCCGCCATCAGCGGCGAGTACCTCTCCGCCGCCTCCTTCCTCGGCATAGCCGGCCTGGTCCTGGTCCAGGGCCCCGACATGCTCTGGTACCCGGTCGGCTACACCGCCGGCTACCTCGTCCTGCTGCTCTTCGTCGCCGCCCCGCTGCGCCGCTCCGGCGCCTACACGCTCCCCGACTTCGCCGAGGCCCGCCTCGCCTCCCAGGCCGTACGGCGGCTTGCGGGCGCCTTCGTCGTCGGCGTCGGCTGGCTCTACCTGCTGCCCCAGCTGCAGGGCGCCGGGCTCACCCTGACCGTGCTGACCGGGGCGCCCGACTGGCTGGGCGGCGTGATCGTCGCCGTCGTCGTCACGGCGACCGTGGCCGCCGGCGGCATGCGCAGCATCACCTTCGTCCAGGCCTTCCAGTACTGGCTGAAGCTCACCGCCCTCCTCGTCCCCGCCCTCTTCCTGGTCCTCGCCTGGCAGGGCGACGGCGCCCCGCGCCACGCCTTCGACGAACCGGCCACCTTCCGCGAGCAGCGGGTCGTCCGCGTCGACGACAGCGTCGACCTGAAACTGGACCGGCCCCTGACCGTCACGGTCTCCGGCACCGTCGACGGCCGCACCCACACCGGCACCCGCCTCGACCTCCCCGCCGGCACCCACCACATCGAACGCGGCACCCGGCTCACCTTCGCCGAGGGCGCCACCGTCCCCGCGGCCGAGCGCACGCAGGGCGGTGACCTCTCCCCGTCGCAGGCCGAGAGCCGCGCCGAACGCCCCCTGTACGCCACCTACGGGCTGATCCTCGCCACGTTCCTCGGCACCATGGGCCTGCCCCACGTCGTGGTCCGCTTCTACACCAGTCCGCACGGCGTGGCCGCCCGCCGCACCACCGTCGCCGTCCTCGGCCTGATCGGCGCCTTCTACCTCCTGCCCCCCGTCTACGGCGCCCTGGGCCGCCTCTACGCTCCCGAACTGACCCTCACCGGGGACCCGGACGCCGCCGTGCTCCTGCTGCCCGACCGGATGATCGGGGGAGTGGGCGGCGATCTCCTGGGAGCCCTGGTCGCGGGCGGCGCCTTCGCCGCGTTCCTGTCCACGGCCTCGGGCCTGACCATGGCCGTCGCGGGCGTCCTCACCCAGGACGTGCTGCCGTCCCGGGGCGTGCGGCACTTCCGGCTCGGGACCGTCCTGGCCATGGCCGTGCCCCTCGCGGCGAGCGTTCTGGTCGGCGGGCTCCCGGTCGCCGACGCCGTCGGCCTCGCCTTCGCGGTGTCCGCGTCCTCGTTCTGCCCGCTCCTGGTCCTCGGCATCTGGTGGCGGCGGCTGACCCCGCCCGGCGCCGCCGCCGGGATGCTGGTCGGGGGCGGCTCCGCCCTGCTCGCGGTCGCCGCGACCATGGCGGGATACCCGGGCCGGGGCGCCGCCCTGCACGCCCTGCTCGCCTGGCCCGCCCTGTGGTCGGTGCCGCTGGGCTTCCTCACCATGATCCTGGTGTCCCTCGCCACCCCCGGCCGTGTCCCGCCGGGCACGGCCGCGGTCCTGGCCCGCTTCCACCTGCCCGAGGAACTGCGGACGGAGGTGACGGCATGAGCGACTTCCTGGCCGGGCTGTGCGTCGCCGTGCTCCCGGTCCTGGCCCTCGGCGTCTGGCTCGGCCGGCGCACCGCCCGGGCCAAGAGCCTCGCCGGCCTCGGCACCCCCGTCGAGCACGCCACCTTCGAGACTCTGCACACCGCCTCCCTCGCCGCGCCCCCGCTGCGGTCCGGCCTCACGGAGGAGACCGCCCGCAAGTCCGCCCGCAAACTGCGCTCCCTGCTCGGCACCGACGCCCTCTGCCTCACCGACCGGGAACAGGTCCTGGTCTGGGACGGCGACGGCGCCCACCACCGCACCGAGATCATGGAACGCCTCGCGGGCCCCCTGGACACCGGCCGAGGCGAGGCCTTCCGGCTCACCTGCGACAGCCTGGACTGCTCGGTGCGCTGGGCGGTCGTCGCCCCGCTCACCGTCGACGACCGGGTGCACGGCGCCCTGGTCGCCTGTGCGCCCCGCGAGTCCGCCGTCCTGGTCCGGGCCGCCGGGGAGGTCGCCCGCTGGGTGTCGGTGCAGCTGGAACTGGCGGACCTCGACCAGTCGCGCACCCGCCTCATCGAGGCCGAGATCAAGGCGCTGCGCGCCCAGATCTCCCCGCACTTCATCTTCAACTCGCTCGCGGTGATCGCGAGCTTCGTGCGCACCGACCCCGAGCGCGCCCGCGAGCTGCTCCTGGAGTTCGCCGACTTCACCCGCTACTCGTTCCGCCGGCACGGCGACTTCACCACCCTCGCCGACGAGCTGCACGCCATCGACCACTACCTGGCCCTGGTGCGCGCCCGCTTCGGCGACCGGCTCTCCGTCACCCTCCAGATAGCGCCGGAGGTGCTGCCGGTCGCCCTGCCCTTCCTGTGCCTGCAGCCGCTCGTCGAGAACGCCGTCAAGCACGGCCTGGAGGGCAAGGCCGTCCCCTCGGGCAAGTGCCACATCCAGATCACCGCGCAGGACGCGGGAGCCGAGGCCCTGGTCGTCATCGAGGACGACGGCGCGGGCATGGACCCCGGACTGCTGCGCCGTATCCTCGCCCGCGAGGCCAGCCCCTCCGGCGGCATCGGCCTGTCCAACGTCGACGACCGGCTACGCCAGGTCTACGGCGACGACCACGGCCTGGTCATCGAGACCGCCGTCGGTGCCGGCATGAAGATCACCGTCCGCCTGCCGAAGTACCAGCCGGGGGTGCACTCGGCGGGCCGGCTGACCCGCGAGTGAGCCGTCAGGTGCTGCGTGTGGTGACCACCATGCCCAGGGTGATCAGGCCCAGGACGACCCAGCCGAACCACAGCCAGCCGTTGCTGCCGAGCGCCACCGTGTAGGCCGTCACCACGACGAGGCCGCCCACGGTGAGCACCCCCATGGTCTTCGTCCCGCTGGAGCCGTTCGTGGAACCGTTCGTGGAACCTGGCATCGCGGCACCCTCCTCGTGGTCCGGTCCCTCCATGGTGCCCGGCGGGCGCCCGGCGCGCACGGGCCGTACACGAGCCGGTTTCAGCGCCCCTGCGTGTTCAGCGAGGCCAGGTAGGCGTTGTACGCCTCCAGTTCCTTGTCGCCGTCCCGCTCGGCGGCCCGGTCCGTGCGCCTGGCCTGACGCTGCTCCGAGGCGTACCACTGGAACAGCAGCGCGATCAGGACCAGCACGGACGGGATCTCGCTGAACGCCCAGGCGATGCCGCCCGCCGCGTTCTGGTCCGACAGCGCCTCGATGCCGAGCGAGGCGGGCGGGTTCTCGAACGTCGCCACCATCGGCTGGGACGCCATCATCAGCGCGATCCCGAAGAAGGCGTGGAAGGGCATGCCCGCGAACAGCTCCAGCATCCGCATCAGGTAGCCCGGCCGGTGCGGGCCCGGGTCCACGCCCATGATCGGCCAGAAGAACACCAGGCCGACGGCGAGGAAGTGCACCATCATCGCGATGTGCCCGGCCTTGGAGCCCATCAGCGTGTCGAACAGCGGGGTGAAGTACAGCCCGTACAGGCTCGCGATGAACAGCGGGATCGTGAACGCCGGGTGCGTGACGATCCGCATGTACCGGCTGTGCAGGAACATCAGCAGCAGCTCGCGCGGTCCCTTGCGGCCCCGCCCCGCCGTCGGCAGCGCCCGCAGCGCCAGGGTGATCGGCGCCCCGAGCAGGATGAGGATGGGCGAGACCATGCTGATCACCATGTGCTGCACCATGTGCACGCTGAACATGACCATGCCGTAGTCGTTCAGCTGGGTGCACATCATGAGCATGATGCTCAGCACCCCCAGGGCGTAGGCGACGGTCCGGCCGACGGGCCACTTGTCCCCGCGCCGCGTCAGCCGCACGACGCCCCAGCCGTACAGCGCCAGCCCCACCAGGCAGGCGAGGAGGAAGAACGGGTCCGCCGACCACTGAAGACCTCGCCCCAGCGTGAACGGCGGCAGATCCATGGTCATGCCGTGCCCGCTGTGATCCATTCCGCCGGCTCCTGTTTCGTGGGGGTGTGCAGCAAGTTGTCCGCCCACAAGAGTAGAACCGCCCCCGGTGACTGTTACGACCGGGGGCGTGCGACACCTCAGGGGCGCGGGGAACTGCGCGACAAGCCACGAACGGCCCGCACCCGCCGACTACGGCAGCCTCAGAGAACGGTCTCCGCCTCCTCGTACCGCTCGTCCGGCACGGTCTTCAGCGTCTGGACGGCGTCGGCGAGCGGCACCATCACGATGTCGGTCCCGCGCAGCGCCGTCATCTGCCCGAACTCGCCCCGGTGCACCGCCTCCACCGCGTGCCACCCGAACCGCGTGGCCAGCACCCGGTCATACGCGGTCGGCGTACCGCCCCGCTGCACATGCCCGAGGATCACCGGCCGCGCTTCCTTGCCCAGCCGCCCCTCCAGCTCCACGGACAGCTGGCGCGCGATGCCCGCGAACCGCTCGTGCCCGTAGATGTCCTTGCCGCCCTCGTCGAACTCCATGGTCCCGGCGCGTGGCTTGGCCCCCTCGGCCGCCACCACGATCGCGAAGCGCTTGCCCGCCTCGAACCGTTCGCCCACCCGCCGGGTCAGCTCCTCTATGTCGAAGGGGCGCTCGGGCACCACGATGGCGTGCGCGCCGGCCGCCATGCCGGAGTGCAGCGCGATCCAGCCGGTGTGCCGGCCCATGACCTCGACCACGAGGACCCGCTGGTGCGACTCGGCCGTGGTCTTCAGGCGGTCCAGCGCCTCGGTCGCCACCCCGACGGCGGTGTCGAAGCCGAAGGTGACGTCGGTGACCGCGATGTCGTTGTCGATCGTCTTCGGCACACCCACGACGGGCAGACCACTGTCCGACATCAGCCGCGCGGCCTTGAGCGTGCCCTCACCGCCGATGGGGATGATCGCGTCGAGGCCGAGCTCCTCGACATGGCCCCTGGCCCGCTCCACACCGTCCCGCAGATGGGAGGGCTGGACCCGGGAGGAGCCGAGAATCGTGCCGCCGCGGGCGAGAATGCCGCCCACCGCGTCGAGGTCGAGCTTGAGGTAGTCGCACTCCAGGAGGCCCTTCCAGCCGTCCCGGAAGCCGATGACCTCGTCGCCGTGGTCGACGACGGCGCGGTGCACGACGGACCGGATGACGGCGTTCAGGCCGGGGCAGTCGCCGCCGGACGTGAGGACACCAATGCGCATAGCCCGAGAAACCTTATCGACGTGGGCCGGGACCGGACCGCGTTGTCCGGCTGGAATCCCCGCCACCCTAGCGGCTTCGAGGGGCCGGACCGAAGCACGCGTCCGCCTGCTGGACGACCCCGCTCACCTGTGCGGACGGGCCGTCATACGGGCTGTCCACCAGCAGGTTGACGCGTGCCCCGGGCGCGCCGCGGCGCTGAGCCTACGCGGGCTGCTGAGCAGCGGCGATGCGCTCGTTGCGCAGCGCCTCGTACCAGCGGTCGTCGGTCGGCGGCAGCGCGTTGACGTCGAGGGCCAGCTTCAGCAGCAGGTCCGCGATCAGCGGGTTGCGCGCGAGCACCGGACCGTGCATGTACGTGCCGAAGACGGTGTCGTTGTACGCGCCCTCGGTGCCGTCGCCCGTGCCGTTGCCGTTGCCGAACCGCACCCGGGCGAGCGGGCGGGCGGTGGGGCCGAGGTGGGTGACGCCCTGGTGGTTCTCGAAGCCGGTCAGCGGCGGCAGCCCGAGGCGCTCGTCGACGTCGCCCAGCACGTCACCGACGCACCGCGCGCCCTCGCCGCGCACCGACACCACGTCCAGCAGCCCGAGGCCGGGCTCGCGCTGGCCGAGGTCGTTGATGAACTCGTGGCCGAGGATCTGGTAGCCGGCGCACACCGAGAACACGATGGCGCCGTTCTCCACGGCCCGGGTCAGTCCGCTGTCCCGGCGCAGCCGCTCGGCCGCGAGGCGCTGCGGCCGGTCCTCGCCGCCGCCGATCAGGTAGATGTCGCCGGAGGTCGGGATCGGCTGGTCGCTGCGCACGTCCAGCCGGGCCACGTCCAGGCCGCGCTGCCGCGCCCGGCGCTCCACCACGAGGACGTTGCCCTGGTCGCCGTAGGTGCTGAGCAGGTCGGGATAGATCCAGACGATGCGCAGTTGGTTGTCGCTCACAAAAGTCCCCTGACGTCTCGTGCTCAGTTGCCGACGCGGCGGCGCAGGTCCTGGAACGCCGTGTAGTTGGCGATGACCTCGATCCGGCCCGGCGGGCACGCGGCCACGGCCTGGTCGAGGTTCTCGTGGACCTGGAAGTGCTGGTCGGCCACCTCCAGGCGCACCGCCAGGTCCAGCCTCCGGTCGCCGATGACGCAGATCGGGTGGCCGGACAGGCGCGTGTAGTCGACGTCCCACAGCCAGGAGGTGTCGGTACCGTCGGCGGAGCGCGCGTTCACCGACAGGATGACCGGCGTGGGCGGGGGGTCGATCAGGGAGAACGTCTCCAGCCAGCCGGCCGGGTTCTTCGCGAGCAGGAGCCTCAAATCCCGGCCCTGGAACTGGACGACGTCGTACCGTCCGGCCACCGCCTGCACCTGGTACATGCGCTCCAGCGCGACCTGCGGAGGAACCCCGAACACGGCGGCCACGGCGGCCGAGGAGGCGGCGTTGGCCTTGTTGGCGCGGCCCGGCAGCTGGAGGTGGATCGGCCAGGCCGAGCCGTGCGGGTCGAGGACGTGGTCGCCGGAGAGCGCCCAGCTGGGCGTCGGACGGCGGAAGCCGCACTCGCCGCAGAACCAGTCGTCGCCCGGGCGCTGCATCACGCCGCCGCAGGACGGGCAGGACCAGGCGTCGTCCTTCCACATCTGCCCGGCGGCGACCCAGATCACGTTGGGGGAGGAGGACGCCGCCCACACCACCAGCGGGTCGTCGCAGTTGGCCACGACGACGGCCTTGGAGCCCGCCAGTCCCTCGCGCCAGTTCTCGGCGAGCATGCGGGTCTCGGCGGCGCGGTCGAGCTGGTCTCGCGAGAGGTTCAGCAGCGCGATGCACTTCGGGGCGGTGTCCCGGGCGACGCCGGCCAGGTACTTCTCGTCGACCTCGATGACGCCGTACCGGGCGTCCGAGCCGCCGGCGAGCGCCGAGGTGATGCCGGCCGGCATGTTGGCGCCGAGCGCGTTGGAGACGACCGGTCCCGCCGCGCGCAGGGCCTCGGCGATGAGCCGGGTGGTGGTGGTCTTGCCGTTGGTCGCCGAGACCAGGATCACGTCCAGGTTCTGGGCCAGCCGGGCCAGGAGGTCGGGATCGAGCTTCAGCGCCACCCGGCCGCCGATGACCGATCCGCTGCCGCGTCCCGCCGCGCGGGACGCCGCTGCGACCGCCTTGCCCGCGGTCACGGCCAGCTTGGCCCGCGGCGAGAGCGGGTCCGAGTTGCCTGCCATCAGTTCTCGATCCTCCTTGCGTACGCGCCGCGCCTTGAAGCCTGACGGCCACGTGGTGTGGACCTCAGCCTATCGAGATCCATTCGCACTCCCGAACCGCGGCACTGTGGCGAACTCGTGTGGGAGGCGCGCACCGACAGGACCTTACTCTTGCGGCCATGCGACAGAGCCCCATCCCCGGCGCCCGCGGCCGCGTGAGACCCCTCACCCTGCACGGCGCCCCCGTCCTGCACGCGCCCTGCGCGGAGGTCACCGACTTCGGCCCCGGACTGGCCCGGCTGGTCGAGGACTTGTTCGCCACGATGTACGCCGCCCGGGGCGTCGGACTGGCCGCCAACCAGATCGGCGAGCCGCTGCGGGTCTTCGTCTACGACTGCCCCGACGACGAGGACGTCCGCCACCTCGGCCACGTGGTCAACCCCCGCCTCGTCGAGGCGGACGGGGTGGTGATCCGCGGCCCGGAGGGCTGCCTGTCCCTGCCGGGCCTGGAGGCGGGCACGCAGCGGTACGACCACGCGGTGGTCGAGGGCTTCACCATGACCGGCGACCCGGTCACGATCCACGGCACGGGCTTCTTCGCCCGCTGTCTTCAGCACGAGTGCGACCACCTGGAGGGCCGCGTCTACGCGGACCACCTGACGGGCTGGCGCCACCGCAGGCTGATGCGTCAGGTGGCCAGGTCTTCCTGGCGCCGGGACGTGTAGTTCAGGGGCGCGGGGAACTGCGCGAGCCGCCCCCACCGACCGTCAGCCGAAACCCGACGGTCAGAACCCCGGGCCCCCCACCCGATCCCCCGCAGCCGCAAGCCGGCCCCACAGCAGATCGGCAAGACTGCGCACCAACTCCGCACGGGAACAGGGCCGTTCCCCCAGCCACCAGTCCCCGGCCGCGTGCATCATGCCGACGATCCCGTGCCCCCACACCCGCGCGAGCTGCTGCCCGCCCGGCCCCAGATCGAGCCGCTCCTCGATGACCTGGGCCAGCTCCTCACCCATCCGCCGCAGCAACGGGGCGCTGTGCTTGCCGACATCGAACCCCGGGTCGCCCGGCTGGCCCCCCTCGGCCGGGTGCATCAGGAACCGGTACACCTGGGGCCGCGCCTCGATGGCCGTCAGGTACGTGTCGAGCGTCGCCTCGACCCGCTCGCGCCGGTCCGCCGGCGCGTCCAGCGCCGCCCGCAGCGAGTCCAGCAGCGCGTCCGTGTGCCGTTTGGCAAGGGCCGCGTAGAGTCCGCCCTTGTCGCCGAAGTGCCGGTAGAGGATCGGCTTGGTGATGCCGGCCTCCGCCGCGATCGCGTTCATCGAGGCCTGCGGGCCGTCGCGCAGCACCACCCGGTCGGCGGCCTCCAGCAGTTCACGCCGTCGGCGGTCGGCGGACCGTTGCTGGTCGGTCCGCTGCGTGGTGTCCATGTGCTCTCCCCACCCGTGCTGTTTCGATGACGCTTGCGCAAACTAACACTGAAGCATGTTCAGGACACCGAAAGGGTGCCGACCGGTCGGTGGGAGTTGACGCGGACTACCCGCCGGTAACAGACTGGTGTTACCGCAAGTAACATGCACGTGTGCCGCTGAAGGGGACCGACATGGCCGAGTTCACCATGGAGCTCAACGACGAACAGAAGGAGGTCCGCGACTGGCTCCACGGCTTCGCCGCCGACGTGATCCGGCCCGCGGCCGCCGAATGGGACGAGCGTGAGGAGACTCCCTGGCCGGTCATCCAGGAAGCGGCCAAGGTCGGCATCTACTCCCTGGACTTCTACGCCCAGCAGTACTTCGACCCCACCGGTCTCGGCATCCCCATGGCGATGGAGGAGCTGTTCTGGGGCGACGCGGGCATCGCCCTGTCCATCGTCGGCACCGGCCTCGCCGCCGTCGGCGTCCTCGCCAACGGCACCGAGGAGCAGATCGGCACCTGGATCCCGCAGATGTACGGCGACGCGAACGACGTCAAGGTCGCCGCCTTCTGCTCCTCCGAACCCGACGCCGGCTCCGACGTCGCCTCCATGCGCACCCGGGCCGTGTACGACGAGGCCAAGGACGAGTGGGTGATCAACGGCACCAAGACCTGGGCGACCAACGGCGGCATAGCCAACGTCCACGTCGTGGTCGCGGTCGTCGACCCCGAGCTCGGCTCCAAGGGCCACGCCTCCTTCATCATCCCGCCGGGCACCGAGGGCCTGTCCCAGGGCCAGAAGTTCAGGAAGCACGGCATCCGGGCCTCGCACACCGCCGAGGTCATCCTCGACGACGTGCGCGTCCCCGGCTCCTGCCTGCTCGGCGGCAAGGAGAAGCTCGACGAGCGGCTCGCCCGGGCCCGCGAGAAGGCGAAGCAGGGCGGGGAGCGCGTGAAGAACGCGGCCATGGCCACCTTCGAGGCCTCGCGCCCGGCCGTCGGCGCCATGGCCGTGGGCACCGCCCGCGCCGCCTACGAGGTCGCCCTGGACTACGCCACCACCCGCGAGCAGTTCGGCCGGCCGATCGTCGACAACCAGGGCGTGGCGTTCCAGCTGGCGGACATGCGCACCTCCATCGACGCGGCCCGGCTCCTGGTCTGGCGCGCCTCCTGGATGGCGGTCAACGGCAAGCCGTTCACGGCGGCCGAGGGCTCGATGTCCAAGCTCTTCGCCAGCGAGACGGCCAAGAAGGTCACCGCCCAGGCGATCCAGATCCTGGGCGGCAACGGCTACACCCGGGAGTACCCGGTCGAGCGCATGCACCGCGACGCGGCGATCTACACGATCTTCGAGGGCACGAGCGAGATCCAGCGCCTGGTCATCGCCCGCACCCTCGCCGGTGTGCCGATCCGCTAGCGGTGCCTGAGCGGCGTCAGCTGCTCGATGTCGTAGCGCGCCCGGAGCTCCTCGATCGCCGCGTGGTCCGGCGGGCCCCCGCTGCCGAGGATCTCCAGCAGCTCCTCGAAGTACCGCTCGTGGTCCGGCGGCGGGCTCGCCTGGAAGAACATCTTGGCGGGCTCGTCCGTCGGGTTGGCGAACGCGTGCGGGCAGCCCGGGGGCACGACGATCACCGTGCCCGGGGTCGCCCGCACCACCCGGTTGCCGGAAGCGGACTCCCACGTCCGCCAGTTGTCGGGGGTGCGCACCCGCGGCTCGAAGGCGAGCACGTCCAGCTCGCCTTCGAGGACGTAGAACAACTCCTCGCTGCGGGTGTGCACATGGGCTCCGACGTCGAAGCCCGGCGGCACCACCACCTCGAAGGTGGAGGCCATGCGGGAGTGGCTGCCGGTCACCTTGAAGGTCACGTGCTGGGCGGGGGCCTGCACGACCCGCCCCTGACCGGGCGGGACGAGCAGGCCTTCCGTCGCGGTCATCGCCGTCTCACCACGTCACGGGCAGGGCCTCGGGCCCGCGGATCAGCGCGCCCTTCTTGAAGGGCACGTCCTCGGCCGGCACGGCGAGCCGCAGACCGGGAACGCCGTCGAGGAGCGCGTCGACCAGGAGCTCCGACTCCAGCCGGGCCAGCATGCCGCCCGGGCAGTAGTGCGGGCCGAAGCCGAAGGAGACGTGCGGGTTCGGGCTGCGGGAGAAATCGATGGTCTCCGGGTCGGGAAAGACGTCCGGGTCGCGGTTAGCGGCCAGGTACGACACGTAGACCGCGTCGCCCTGCCGGATCCGCACCCCCCCGATCTCCACGTCCTCCAGGGCGATCCGCGACAGCCCGACCGCGTTGCGGTGGGGGATCCAGCGCAGCAGTTCGTCGATGGCCCGGGGGCGGATCTCCGGCTCCGCCCGCAGCCGCTCGGCGAGGTCGGGGCGGGTCATCAGCACGTAGAACATCTGGCCGCTGTTGTTGGTGACCGCCTCGCCGCCGATCTGCAGCAGCACGGCCAGTCCGACCGCCTCCTCCAGGGTGACCTCGCCCCGGCCGACCGCGGCGCCGAGCAGCGAGGTCACGTCCTCGTCGGCGCCGCCCTCGCGCAGGCCGATCAGGTCGGCGAAGTAGGCGCTCATCTCCTGCTTGGCCTTCTCGCTGACCTCGGCGCCGTGCGAGGAGGACAGGATCAGCTGCGTCCAGGTGTGCATGTCGTGCCGGTCGGCGGCCGGGACGCCCATCAGCTCGCAGATCACCGCGATGGGGAACGGGGCGAGCACCGCCTCGGTGAGGTCGGCGGGCGGGCCGTCCTGAAGCATCTCGTCGACCAGTTCCGCCAGCATCCGGCGGGACCGCTCGCGCACCCGCTCCACGCCGCGTGCCGTGAAGGCGGCGGCGACGCTGCGCCGCAGCCGGGTGTGGTCCGGCGGGTCGAGGAAGCCGACCGCGCCCCGGGACGGGATGAAGTGCGGGGCCAGCCGCGTGACCTGCCGGTCCATGACGGCCTCGCGGCCGAAACGCGGGTCGTTGGTCACCGTCCGTACGTCGTCGTAGCGGGTCACCAGCCAGGCCCAGCCCTCGCCGTTGGGCAGCTTGATGCGGGTGACCGGACCCTCGTCCATCAGTTCGCGCAGGACCGGGTCGAAGTCCACGCCGGACAGGTCCGGCGCGGGCCACTCCCGGACCGGGGGCGGCGTCTGGGTGATCGTCTCTTCGCTCATCTCACTTCGTCTCGTCGGCGCGGCGCCAGCGGCCCAGGGCCATCTCGGCGGTGATGCCGGGTCCGAACCCGGCCAGCAGCCCGCGCGCCCGGTCCTCGGGGCCGCCCTCGTCGAACAGCCGGCGCAGCGCGTCCAGGACGACGGCGCTGGCGATGTTGCCGTACTCGGTGAGCGTGGCCCGGCTGAAGCGGAAGGCGTGCGGGTCGACGTGCAGGAAGGTGCTGAGGTCGTCGAGGATGCGGGGACCACCCGCGTGGACGATGTAGAAGTCCAGGTCGGAGGCGTCCCAGCGGTGGTTGGCTGCCAGATCCTTCAGCGCCGGCGCGAGCGGCTCCATGGTGGCCGGTACCCGCTTGTCCAGCAGGAAGTGGAAGCCGGTCGCCTTCACGTCGTACATGATCCACTCCTCGGTCTTGGGGATCAGGTACGAACCGTTGCGCTCCAGGCTGACACCCTCGCCGCCCCGGCCGCGGACCGCGGCCGCCGCGATGCCGTCGCCGAACAGGCCGTTGGACAGCAGCGAGCCGACCCCGATGTCGGTGGGCTGGTAGCACAGCGAGCAGAACTCGCAGGCCACGATCAGCGCGTTGGCCTCGGGATAGGCCGTGCAGAAGTCGTGCGCCCGGTTGATCGCCGCGCCGCCCGCCGCGCAGCCCAGTTGGGCTATCGGCAGCTGCCGGGTGGTCGGGTCGAAGCCCATCTCGTTGATCAGCCAGGCCGTGAGCGAGGGCATCATGAAGCCCGTGCACGACACGTAGATGATCAGGTCGACGTCGGTGGGAAGCAGCTCCGCGTCGTCGAGCGCCCGCTGGATGACCGCGGGCACCCGCGCCTTGGCCTCGGCCTCGTAGAGCTTGTTGCGGTCCTCGAACCCCGGGTGCTTGAGGGTTTCCTCGATGGGTTGCACGATGCGCCGCGTGCGCACGCCGGTGTTCTCGATCAGCCGGAGGGCCAGCGGCAGTTGGGGGTGGTCGGCGTGGCGCTCACGCGCCAGCTCAAGCGTCTCCTCCATCGTGATCACGTGCTCTGGAACGGACACCGAAGGTCTGCACAAAGTCGCCATGAACCGTGCCTGCTTTCGCCTCCCGGGAGACCCTTCGGCCCCCGGTCAGAAGATGGTTCACCTCTAGGGGTGGTCCACCCACGATCACCCCTAAGCAGGCCGACTTCGCGCCGGACTACTCCGTCTCGGGTACTCCGTGCCACGCTCGACCCGACACCCACACGACGGAGGACGCGATGACGCACCCGGCCCGGGACCTACTGCGGACGACCACGGCGGCCCTCGCACCGGACCCGGACGCCAACCCCCTGGTCCCCCGGATCGCCGCCGGCACGGCACCCCGCGCAGCCCTCGCCGCCCTCGCCCTGGAGCAGAGCTGGGTGATCCCCGCCGACCACCGGGCGTTCGAGCACCTGGCGGCCCGCTCGGAGGCGGCCGACCCGCAGGCCGCGGCCTTCTTCGCGGCCCTCGCGCACGGCGAGACGCTGGCGGGCGAGCGGCTGGTCGCCTTCGCGCGCGCGTGTGGTGCGCAAGAGGCGTCGTACGAGCCGCTCCCGGGCTGCCAGGCGTACCCCGCGTACGTGGCCTGGCTGGCGCTGAACGCCGCACCGGCGGACGCGGTCCTGGCTCTGACGGCCAACTTCTCGGCCTGGGGCGGCTATTGCGCGACCATCGCCACGGCCCTGCGAGAGCACTACGGCTTCACCGACGAGGCCTGCGCCTTCTTCGACTTCTTCGCCGAGCCGTCACCCGACCTTGACCGGCTGGCGCAGACGGCGGTGGAGGCGGCCCTGGACGCCGGGCGCCTCGACGCGCAGCGGGCGCACACGTACGGCCGTCTCCTGCAGCATTACGAGGCGAGCTTCTGGTCGGCGCTGAGCGGGACGACGTCCTGCTGAACGCTACGTCGCGGTCCCGCTGCTGTGCGCGATGCAGGCCACGTCGATACGGTCGGCCAGCTTGGCCAGCTCGATGGCCAGTTCGGCGACGGTGTCCTCGTCCAGGCCCGACTCCCCGCCCTCCACCAGCCGCACCCACCGGCCCCCCACGGTCCGCAGCAGCTTGCTGACATCCGCGGCAGCCACCTGCAAGGTACCGCGGTCGTCGACGATCAGAGGCAGAGTCACTTCGCGGTTCACAGACGGGATCGTAGCCCCGCAACACTCACGCACCATGCCAAACAGTGGTGATGTTGCAGAACTCGCGGATTCCGTGCCCGGACAGCTCACGCCCGTACCCGGAGCGCTTCACCCCGCCGAACGGGAACGCCGGATGGGAGGCCGTCATCCCGTTGAAGAACACGCCCCCGGCCTCCAGGTCCCGGGTGAACCGGTCCACCTCGGCCTCGTCCCGCGTCCACACGTTGGAACTCAGCCCGAAGGGCGAGTCGTTCGCGAGCAGCACGGCCTCGTCCAGGTCGGCCACCCGGTACAGGGTGGCGACCGGCCCGAACGCCTCCTCCCGGTGGATCCGCATCTCGCGCGTGATGCCGGCGAGGATCGTCGGCGCGTAGTACCAGCCGGGACCCTCCGGCCGTTCACCACCGCACAGCACCTGCGCACCGCCGCGCACGGCGTCGTCGACCAGTTCCTCGAGGTCGCGCAGCCCCTGCTCGCTGGAGAGCGGCCCGACCTCGGTGTCGTCGGACAGCGGGTCGCCGACCTTCAGCGCCCGCATGCCCGCGGCGAACCGCTCGGCGAAGGCGTCATAGGCGTCCGTGTGCACGATGAAGCGCTTGGCGGCGATGCAGGACTGCCCGGTGTTCTGTACCCGCGCGGTCACCGCCACCTTCGCGGCCCGGTCGAGGTCGGCGGAGGGCATTACGACGAACGGGTCGCTGCCGCCCAGCTCCAGCACCGTCTTCTTGATCATCTCTCCGGCGGTGGAGGCGACCGCACGGCCGGCGGGCTCGCTGCCGGTGAGCGTGGCCGCCTTGACCCGCTCGTCGCGCAGGATGTCGTCCACCGCGGCGGAGCCGATCAGCAGGGTCTGGAAGCAGCCCTCGGTGAAGCCCGCCCGGTGGAACAGGTCCTCCAGGTAGAGGGCGGTCTGCGGGACGTTCGAGGCGTGCTTGAGCAGCCCGACGTTCCCCGCCATCAGCGCGGGCGCCGCGAAGCGCACCACCTGCCACAGCGGGAAGTTCCACGGCATGACCGCCAGCACCGGGCCGAGCGGGCGGTAGCGGACCCGCACGCGCGAGGCGCCGGAGTCCTTGACGTCGGCGTCGGCCGGTTCCTCGTCGGCGAGCAGCTCCTCGGCGTGGTCGGCGTACCAGCGCATCGCCTTGGCGCACTTGGCCGCCTCGGCCCGGGCCTGCTGGATCGGCTTGCCCATCTCGGTGGTCATCACACGGGCGATGTCCTGCTGGTCCTCGTCGAGGAGGTCGGCGGCCCGGTGCAGCAGCCGGGCCCGCTCGTCGAAGGTCGTCGTCCGGTACGTGCGGAACGTGGCCTCCGCGAGCCGGAGCCGGCGCTCGATCTCCTCCTCGCCCATGGCCTCGTACGTCTTGAGCGTCTCGCCGTTCGCCGGGTTGACCGTCGCGATGGGCATGGCTGACCTCCCTGGGAGCGGGCTGTGTCTCGACCTTCCCGCGCGGCGGAGGGGACCGCAACGCGGGAGGGTCTCCTCAGGGCGAGTGCTCCGCCAGGCGGTCGAGAAACGCCGCCTGGGCCTTGACGATCACTTCGCGGGCCCGCTCCAGGCCGAACCACGCCACCCGGTCCAGCTCGGGGAACTCCCGCAGCTGCCCGGAGCGCGGCGGCCACTCCATCCGGAACGTGCCGGGCACGATCGTCGCCGGGTCGAGGTCCGCCGCGACCGCCCAGGCCGTGACGATCTTGCCGTTGGTCTGCCGGACCTCGCCGAGGTCGATGGCCTTCCCGTCGGGCGGAGGCAGCCCCAGTTCCTCCCGGAACTCGCGCCGGGCCGCGTCCCAGGCGGACTCGCCGGGCTCGTACTCGCCCTTGGGGACGGTCCACGCCCCGGCGTCGCGCCGGGCGAAGAACGGGCCGCCCATGTGGCCGAGCAGGACTTCGGGGCCGCCGTCCGAGGGCCGGAAGAGCAGCAGTCCCGCGCTGCGCTTCACGGCCTCACCTCCGGATGGGCGGCCAGCAGCGTCTCGACCGTGTCGGCGTCCTCCGGGCGCTTGTCCTCGCGGTAGCGGAGCACGCGGGCGAAGCGGAGGGTGACGCCGGCCGGGTAGCGGGTGGAGCGCTGCAGCCCGTCGTAGGCGATCTCGACGACGAGTTCCGGGCGGACGGTCACGACGTGGCCGTTGTCCTCGACGGCGAGTTCCCGGAGTCGTTCCGTCTGCCAGGTCAGCATCGCGTCGGTCATGCCCTTGAAGGTCTTGCCGAGCATGGCGAGGCCGCCGTCGGCGGTGCGGGCGGCGAGGTGGAGGTTGGACAGCTTGCCGGTGCGCCGGCCGTGGCCCCACTCGGCGGCCAGGACGACCAGGTCGAGGGTGTGGACCGGCTTGACCTTCAGCCAGGACGCGCCGCGCCGGCCCGCGCTGTAGGGGGCGTCGAGGGCCTTGGCGACCACGCCCTCGTGGCCGCGCCGGAGGGTGCCGGCGAGGAACTGCTCCGCCGTGGGCGTGTCGTCCGGCCCGGACACCAGCGTGCGCCGCACCCGCATCGGCTCGGGGACGAGCCGGGCCAGTTCGGCGTGGCGCTCGGTGAACGGCAGGTCGAGCAGGTCGCGGCCGTCGACGGACAGCGCGTCGAAGAAGACGGGGGAGACCGGCACCGCGCGGGCGGCCGTCGCCACGTCCGTGCGGGAGCCGACGCGCCCGGCGGTCTCCTGGAACGAACGGGGGCGCCCGTCCTCGTCGAAGGAGATCACCTCGCCGTCCAGGATGAACCGCTCCCCGCGCAACTCCCGTGCGACCGCCGTCACTTCGGGCAGCCGGTCGGTGATGTCGTCGAGGGTGCGGGTGTACAGGCGCACGGTGTCGCCGTCGCGGTGCACCTGGACCCGGATGCCGTCCAGCTTCTCCTCCACCGCGCAGGCGCCCAGTTTCCGCACGGCCTCGGCGACGGAGGAGGCGCTGTGCGCCAGCATCGGCAGCACCGGGCGGCCGACCGTGAGCCGGAACCGGTCGAGGGAGGCCGGGCCGTCCGCGAGCAGGGCCTCGGCGACCGCCTGGAGGGAACCGGCGAGCATCACGGCCCGCCGCACGTCCGCGCCCGGCGCCCCGGTCGCCTGGGCCAGGCCCTCCACCGCCACCGCGTCCAGCGCGCCCTGGCGGACCTCGCCGGTCAGCAGCCCGAGCAGGAACCGCTGCTCGTCCGCGGTGGCCGCGCCCATCAACTCCCCGACCAGCCGGGCGCGTTCCGCCTGGGAACCCGGGCCTGACACCTTCGCGAGCTCGGACAGCCGGGCGTCGACGTCCCGCACGGTCAGGCTCGGTTCCGCTGCCGGGTCGACCGGGCGGCCCAGCACCTTCCAGCCCACGCCGATCCGGCCCTGCGGCAGCCGCCCGGCCAGATACGGGATGACGATCGGGACGTCCTCCGCCTCGGCGTCCCGGAAGAGCTCCGCGAGCAGAGCCGTCTTCCGGGACCGCGCCGAGGTGGCGGCGACCTCCTGGGACACTCGGGCCAGCCGGTGCAGCAGCATGCAGCCATGGTGCACCGCAGGCGATGCCCTTACACCTGGGCGGCCCGGCGCCGGCGTTCGCGAGGAGCCCTCAGACGGCGTCCAGGTCCGCCATCAGCAGATCCCCGACGATCGCCGACGCGGCCCGGTACCCGCCGCTCGCCGCGTGCACGACCTGCTCGGCGAAGCCGATCGCGTTGCCCGCGGCCCACACGCCCGGCACGGTCGTCAGTCCGGTCGCGTCGACCACCGGGTACGCGCCGAACGGCGTCTCGTGCAGCTCGGCGCCCAGCCGCTCCAGCAGGCCGGTCTGCGGCACGGGCCGCGGGGCGGTGAACACCACCGAGCGGGCGTGCGCCGAACCGTCCGCGAGCCGGACCCCGGTGAGCCGGTCGTCCTCGACCACCAGCTCCGCGACCTCCCCGGGCACCACGTCCACTCCGGCCGCGGCGAGACGGCGCAGGTCCTCGTCGGACAGCTCCGCCTCGGCCACCGTGTGCAGGAAGAGCCGCACGTCCTTCGACCACTGCGACACCATCAGCGCCTGGTGCACGCTCGCCGGGCTCGTCGCGAGCACCCCGAAGGGTCGGTCGCGCACCTCCCAGCCGTGGCAGAACGGGCAGTGCAGCACGTCCCGGCCGAACCGCTCGGCGACCCCGGGCACCGCGGGCAGCTCGTCCTTCAGGCCCGTCGCGACGACCAGCCGCCGGGCCCGCACGGTCCGGCCGCCGGCCAGCACCACGGTGAAGTCCTCGCCCCGCTCGACGTCCACCACCCGGTCCCGCACGAGCTCGACGCCGTAGCGCGCGATCTCCTCCCGGCCGATCGCCAGGAACTCGGCGGGCGGCATGCCGTCCCGCGACAGGTAGCCCTGCATGTGCGCGGCGGGCGCGTTGCGCGGCTCGCCCGCGTCGACCACCAGCGTGTGGTGCCGGGCCCGCCCCAGGACCAGCGCCGCGGACAGGCCCGCCGCGCCGCCGCCGACGACGACCACTGCGTACTTCTCGGTCATGTGACCACCTCCGCTGCCGAGCGTCGCTCCGGCGATACGGGATTGACAAACGCGTTTGCCGAATCTGCAATACGTCCATGACCACGGACGAGGTACTCGCGGGCGTCGGCCCCCGGCTGCGGCAGATGCGCAAGGAACGGGAGGTGACCCTGGCGGAGCTCTCCGAGGCCACCGGCATCTCCGTCAGCACCCTCTCGCGGCTGGAGTCCGGGCTGCGCAAACCCAGTCTGGAACTGCTGCTGCCGATCGCGCGCGCCCACCAGGTGGCGCTCGACGAGCTGGTCGGGGCTCCGTCGACGGGCGATCCGCGCGTGCGGGCCAAGCCCATCGTCATGTCCGGCCGCACCCACTGGCCCCTCACCCGCCAGCCCGGCGGACTGCAGGCCTACAAAGTGCTCGAACCCCAGCGCAGGCTGGAGCCCGAACCGCGGACGCACGAGGGCTACGAGTGGCTGTACGTGCTGTCCGGGAAGCTGCGGCTGGTGCTGGGCGAGCACGACGTGGTGCTCACGGCCGGGGAGGCCGCCGAGTTCGACACCCGCGTGCCGCACTGGTTCGGATCGACGGGGGAGGGGCCCGTGGAGTTCCTCAGCCTGTTCGGGCCGCAGGGCGAGCGGATGCATGTGCGGGCGCGGCCGAAGCGGTCGTGACGCACGCGATACGAGACGGCGGGACTCTTCCCCCGAATACTGTTCCCTGATCGGCAAGCGACCGCTTAGTATGCGAACGACCCCGGTCAGACGAAGCAGTCCCCCGTGGAGGCACCGCATGCAGGCATGGCACGTGCACGAGAACGGCGAGCCGAGCGAGGTGATGCGGCTGGAGGAGGCCGAACCGCCCACGCCCGGCGAGGGCCAGGTCCTGCTGAGGGTGCGCGCCGCGAACATCAACTTCCCCGACGCCCTGCTGTGCCGCGGCCAGTACCAGGTCAGGCCGCCGCTGCCGTTCACGCCGGGCGTGGAGATCTGCGGCGAGACCGAGGACGGCCGCCGGGTGATCGCCAACCCGGTGCTGCCCCACGGCGGCTTCGCCGAGTACGCCGTCGCCGAGGCCGCCGCCCTGCTGCCCGCTCCGGACGCCCTCGACGACGCCGAGGCCGCCGCCCTGCACATCGGCTACCAGACCGGCTGGTTCGGCCTGCACCGCCGGGCCGCCCTCCAGCCCGGGGAGACCCTGCTCGTCCACGCTGCCGCAGGAGGGGTCGGCAGCGCGGCCGTGCAGCTCGGGAAGGCCGCCGGCGCCACCGTCATCGGTGTCGTCGGCGGCTCCGGGAAGGCGGCCGTCGCCAAGGACCTGGGCTGCGACGTGGTCATCGACCGGCGCGCCGAGGAGGTCGTCGCCGCCGTCAAGGAGGCCACCGGCGGCCGGGGCGCCGACGTGATCTACGACCCGGTCGGCGGTGAGGCCTACACCCAGTCCGCCAAGACCGTCGCCTTCGAGGGCCGGATCGTCGTCGTCGGCTTCGCCGGCGGCACCATCCCCAACCCCCATCTGAACCACGCCCTGGTGAAGAACTACTCGATCCTGGGCCTGCACTGGGGCCTGTACAACACCAAGAACCCCAAGCTGGTCCGGCGCTGCCACGAGGAGCTCACCGAACTGGCCGCCCGCGGCGCGATCAAGCCGCTGGTCAGCGAGCGCGTGCCGCTCGGCGAGGCGGCCGCCGCCGTGCAGCGCGTGGCGGACGGCCGCACCACCGGCCGGGTCGCCGTCGTCATCGAGGAGGCAGCGTGAGCAGCACCCGGCAGCACGGCGCGACCGGCGCCGAGGAACTGCGCGGCCGCGCCCGTGCGTTGCTGGCCGCCCACCCGCCTGCCTCCACCGACCGGCTGGACTTCCTGCGGGCCCGCTTCGACGCCGGACTCGCCTGGGTGCACTACCCGGAGGGCCTCGGCGGCCTCGGCGCGCCCCGTTCGCTGCAGGCCGTCGTGGACGCCGAGCTGGAGGCCGCCGGAGCGCCCGACAACGACCCGCGGCGCATCGGCATCGGCCTCGGCATGGCCGCGCCGACCATCCTCCAGTACGGCACCGAGGAGCAGAAGCGGCGCTACCTGCGGCCGCTGTGGACCGGGGAGGAGGTCTGGTGCCAGCTGTTCAGCGAGCCCGGCGCCGGCTCCGACCTGGCCGCGCTCGGCACCCGGGCCGTGCGGGAGGGTGGGGGCACCTCCCGCTCGAGCGAAGCCGAGAGTGGGGGAGACTGGGTGGTCAACGGGCAGAAGGTCTGGACGTCCAGCGCCCATGTCGCCCGCTGGGCCATCCTCATCGCCCGCACCGACCCGGACGTGCCCAAGCACCGCGGCATCACGTACTTCGTCTGCGACATGACCGACCCGGGCGTCGAGGTGCGCCCGCTGCGGCAGATCACCGGCGAGGCCGAGTTCAACGAGGTGTTCCTCACCGACGTCCGCATCCCGGACTCCCGGCGCCTCGGCGAGGTCGGCGACGGCTGGAAGGTCGCCCAGACCACGCTGAACAACGAGCGTGTGGCCATCGGCGGCATGCGGCTGCCCCGCGAGGGCGGCATGATCGGCCCCGTCTCGAAGACCTGGCGCGAGCGGCCCGAGTTGCGCACCCACGACCTGCACCAGCGGCTGCTGAAGCTCTGGGTGGAGTCCGAGGTCTCCCGCCTCACCGCCGAGCGGCTGCGCCAGCAGCTCGTCGCGGGCCAGCCCGGCCCCGAGGGCGCCGGCATGAAGCTGGCCTTCGCCCGCCTCAACCAGGAGATCAGTGGCCTGGAGGTGGAACTCCTCGGCGAGGAGGGCCTGTTGTACGACGACTGGACCATGCGGCGCCCGGAACTGGTCGACTTCACCGGCCGCGAGGCCGGCTACCGCTATCTGCGCTCCAAGGGCAACAGCATCGAGGGCGGGACCACCGAGGTCCTGCTCAACATCGTCGCCGAGCGCGTCCTCGGCCTGCCCCCCGAGCCGCGCACCGACAAGGACGTCGCCTGGAAGGACCTCGCCCGATGAGCGACCTGCTGTACGCGGAAGAGGAACAGGCGCTGCGCGCCGCCGTCCGCGACCTGCTCACCGACCACTGCGACGCGCCCGGCGTCATCGCCCGCACCGAGTCGGACACCCCGCACCACCGGGCCCTGTGGAAGGCCCTCACCGACGGCATGGGCCTCGCCGGACTGCTGGTGCCCGAGGAACTCGACGGCCAGGGCGCCACCCACCGTGAAGCCGCCGTGGTGCTGGAGGAACTGGGCCGCGCGGTCGCGCCCGTGCCGTATCTGACGAGCGCGGTCGTCGCCACCGAGGCGCTGCTGGCCTGCGGCGCCGACGACCTGCTCCGCGAACTCGCCGCCGGGACGACGATCGGCGCTCTCGCCGTCGCCCTCAACGTCGCGCCCGGCGCCGCTCACCGGACCGTCCGGCACGAGGACGGCCTGCTGCACGGCGAACTGACCGGCATCGCCGACGCCGCCGTCGCCGACGTCCTGCTCGTGCCCGCCGGCGACGGCGGTCTGTACGCGGTCGACGCCGCCGCCGCGACCGTCACCCCGCAGACCTCGCTGGACCTGACCCGGCCCCTGGCCACCGTCACCCTCGACGGGGTGCAGGGCCGGCTGCTGGGCGACGCCGGACCCGCCGTCCACCGCGCCCTGCGCGCCGGAGCCGGTCTGCTCGCCTCCGAGCAACTCGGCCTGGCCGACTGGGCGCTGACCGAGACCGTCCGCTACCTGAAGGAACGCAAGCAGTTCAACCGGCCCGTCGGCGGCTTCCAGGCGCTCAAGCACCGCCTCGCCCAGCTCTGGCTGGAGGTCGTCAACCTCCGCGCCGCCGCCCGCAACGCCGCCGACGCCCTGACGACCGGCGAGGACATCGACGTGGCGGTCACCGTCGCCCAGGCCTACGCGGCACCGGTCGCGGTCCACGCCGCCGAGGAGGCCCTGCAACTGCACGGCGGCCTCGGCATGACCTGGGAGCACCCGGTCCACCTGTACCTGAAGCGGGCGAAGGCCGATTCGATCGCCTACGGCACCGCGGGCGCCCACCGGGAGGCACTGGCCCACCTGGTGGACCTCCACGCCCCCTGACGTACACCCGGCGGACACCGGGACACATCCGGTCGACCTGCGCGGAAAGCCCGCCCCACCCGGGGCGGGCTTTTCCGTGCGCCGTGCCCGGGTGAAGTGAACGCACGGCGGCGGCCCGGCCAACTCCGCTCCCGGGCCTGCCTCTTGGCGCCGTCTCGACCCCATACTCGCAGGGTTCCCGTACGGCACCTCTAGGGAGGCAGAGCATGGCCCTCACCACCCGACGCAGAGCCCTCACCACCCTCGGCGCGGCCCTCGCGGGCTCGATCGCCCTGTCCGCGGCCCCCGCCTCGGCCGGTGAACGAGGCCACCGGCCCCGCCCGTTGTGGCGCGCCCACGCCCACAACGACTACGAGCACCCGCGCCCGCTGTCCGACGCCCTCGACCACCGCTTCGGCAGCGTAGAGGCCGACATCCACCTCGTGGGCGACCAGCTCCTCGTCGCCCACGACCCGGAGGACCTCCACCCGTCCCGCACACTGGAGTCCCTCTACCTCGACCCGCTCGCCGCCCGTGTCCGGGCCAACCACGGCCGCGTGTACCGAGGGCACCGCGGATCGCTGCAACTGCTGATCGACATCAAGACCGAGGGCGCGTCGACCTACCTGGAACTCGACCGCCACCTCCGGCGCTACCGGCACCTGTTCACCACCTACGCCCACGGCCGAGTCCACCACGGCCCGGTCACCGCCGTCGTCTCCGGCGACCGCGCCGCCCGCGCCCCCATGGAGGCGCAGACCGTCCGGCGCGCCTTCTACGACGGCCGTCTCGCCGACCTCGGCGGCCAGGCCCCGGCCTCCTTCATCCCGCTGATCAGCGACAACTGGACGCTCAACTTCACCTGGCGGGGCGTGGGCACCTTCCCCGACGCCGAGCGGCTCAAGCTGCGGGGCATCGTCGACGCCGCCCACCGGCGGGGCCAGAGGGTGCGCTTCTGGGCGACCCCCGATCTGCCCGGACCCGCCCGTGACGCCCTGTGGGGCGAGCTGCTCGCCGCCGACGTCGACCACCTCAACACCGACGACCTCGCCGGCCTGGAGGCGTTCCTCGACACCCACCGGGCGGCCTAGACGCGCGCCGAACACCACACGTTCGGCGGACAGGTCAGCCGCCCGGACGAACCCTCCGCTACGCCACACTTGCGGCCGAACGCTGTGAACCGGACAAGGCGGCGTGGCGGAGGAATCGACGATGGCCATTTCCATCTCTGTGGTGCTACTGCTCGTGATCCTGGCGGTGATCTTCCTGCGCAACGGCGGCCTGAAGGTCTCCCATGCGCTGGTCTGCCTGCTGCTCGGCTTCTATCTGGCGAGCACCAGCATCGCCCCGACCATCCACAGCGGCCTCACGGCGACGGCGGACATCGTCAGCAGTCTGCGGCCCTGACGCCACGGCCTCACAGCCTCACGGCACTCACAGCCTCACGGCACTCATGACGCCGAGAACACGCCGATGCCGTTCGGAACCGCCCGTTCGGCGCCGCCGCTGGGGTGGTTGCGCACCGTGACCGCGCTCGCGCCGGGCTTCCGGGCGACCAGTGTCGACGAGCCGCCGCCGTCGAGGCTGAAGGCGTCGGTCGCGCCCAGCTTCCGCATGGTGTCGGCCACTTCGGCGATCGTCAGGCCGCTGCGGTAGGCGGCTGCCCCGTCCAGCGCGAACAGCAGCACCCGCCGCCCACCGTCGGCGATCCCCACGGCCGTGCGGACGGCCGACGCCGTGTCGTCCAGCCCCGCCAGCGGCCGCCCGCCCGTGAGGACCGGGTAGCCGCCGAGCGCGAGGCGGTACGCGGCGCCGTCCGTGGCCGCCACGAGACGGTGCTCGACCTCGACCGCCGCACCGGTGGAGAGCTTGCGCAGCTGCTGGGCGCCCGCCTCCCGGCCGACCAGCACCGTGGTCCCCGCGGCGATGGCACCGCTGCCCGGTGTGTCGGCCGCAGAGACGACCCTGCCGTCGCGGACCGTCACCTCGTACGTGTCCGTGCTGCAGGGCGCGGCCCGGTCCGTGTCCGTACCGCAGGTGGCGCGCACCCGGGAGACGCTGCCCCACTCGGACGTGAACGCGCCGACCGAACCCAGCGGCAGCGCGTACTGGTTGAGCCCGCCCAGCGGCAGCTGCCCCTCGGCGGTGCGGACCGAGCCGTCCAGGGCCAGCCTGTCCAGCCGTGCCACCCCGTCGGTGCCGACGCCGAACACGTCCTCGGTGGTCGTGCCGGGCGGCAGCGCCGGCCCGAAGCGCTGGCCCTTCGGCACGGCCGCCTTGAGCGTCCGCCCGGCCGCGACGGCCGGGCCCACGCCCGCCCCCGTCACCTCGACGCCCGGGTGCTGTGCCTCGCTGATGTTGAAGAAGTCGCCGTTGACACCGGCGACCGCCCCCTGGGCATCGGCCATCCGCGAGACCTGCGCCCGGGAGGCCACCGCCCCGGGATACAGCAGGTCCACCTTCACCTGCGGGTTGCCCAGGTCGACCCGCACCAGGTGCGCGTGCGTCACCCCCTTCGCCGCCTTGATGTCGAACTGCTCGTAGGTGACGCCCGGCGCGATCCGCGCGGCCTTCTGGACGGCGCCGGCCGGTGCCGCCCCCGCCAGGGCCGCACCGGCCAGCGCGCCGAACGCCGTGAGAAGCGCCAGCACCGCTCGTCCCGCTCCGCGTCTGTGACGACCTGTCACCGTGCCCCCTGATGTCTCGTCAGATGTCCCGACACTCAGGGGCAGTGCACCAGACCACGCGGGCCGTGGGGGTTGCTGGGCGCCGACAACGCGGGAACGGCTGAAAAACGCACTCCTCCGGGTGCTTCAGCGGTCGTCCGTTCCGGTGCCGTACGGCGTGAAGCGCGCCGGCGCGTGGTCGACCGGCAGACCGGGGCGCCAGGCCGTGAGGGCCTGGGCGCTGCACACGAAGAGCTGCTCCGGCAGCCGGTCGAGCGCGAACCAGCGCCAGCGGCCCACGCTCTCCCCGGGCTGGTCCGAGGGCTCGCCCCGCCAGGCGGTGACCCGGGCGGCCACGGTCACCCGGACGACACCGCCCGCGTCGTCCAGGAGCGTCCCGAGCAGCCGGACGTCCGCCGGCCGGGCCACGAGACCGGTCTCCTCGCCGAGCTCGCGCACGACCGCCTCCTGCAGCGACTCCCCGGGCTCCACCGTGCCGCCGGGCAGCTCCCACGTCCCGTGCCGGTGCCGCCCGAGCAGCAGGCCGCGCGGCCCGTGCAGGATGGCACCCACTCCGAGCGCCGCGTGTGCCACCGGCGGTTTGCCGGTACGCGGCCGGGAGGAGACCCGGACGGGCCGTGTCACCCGGAAGAGCCGGTAGGACGCCCGGTTGCCCGGCTCGGGCGCGTCCAGCACGTCGACGTGCTCCACGCGCAGCCCGTACTCGGTGAGCAGGGCCGTCCACAACCCGGTCGTGAGGACCCACATGTGCACCGTGACGTCCGTGCCGCCGGCCAGCCGCAGGGTCTCGGGCCGGGCGGTGACCCGGTCCGACGGTCCGTCACCCCGGGAGTTGGTGTGCAGCACCGTGAAGCAGAGCCTGCCGCCCGGCCTGAGCGCCCCGGCCAGGGCGGGCAGCAGCCGGTACGGGTCGATGTAGGGGACGGCGTTGACGGAGTAGACGACGTCGTACGGCTCCGCCGTGCGCAGGTGCTCCACCGCGTCGGCCAGGATCAGCCGCAGCCCGGGCAGGGAGCCGTACCGGGCACGGGCCCGTTCGTACTGGCCGGCCGAGGCGTCGACCGCGTCGACCAGCGCACCGTGAGCTCTGGCCAGATGGGCGGCGTGCCGGGCCGTACCGCACCCGAGGTCCAGCACCCGCCGGCCCGCCAGCTGCCCGAGGACCTCGACGCCCGGCCCTCCGCCCTCGAAGCCCCAGTCGACACGGGCCGCTTCGGGCAGCGCCGTGCCGCGCTCCAGGTGGTGGGTGCCGTACGTGTGCCACGCCTCGGCGTTGACGGCTTCGGGTCGTCCGGTCGTCAAGTCTCAGCCACCCGCCACCGCGTCGCGCGGCAGCACGGTGACCCGGTGGAAGTTGCACCCGGGCTGCCTGGGCTCGGCGGCCGTCGGCCGGGTCTGGTGGGCCTTGAGGGCGCTGCTCACCAGCGTGAGCAGCAGGTCGACGTCCGCCTCGCAGTCGAGGTGGACCGTCACCCATCCCGAGCCCGGGACCAGGTGGATGGCGCTCGACCCGGACAGGTCGTAGTGGAGGCGCTGGATGGCCCTTCGGGTGAGGTGGAGGTCCACGTCCCGGTCCGAGTGGAAGTGGACGATCTCGTCGCGGACGGAACGGAGCGCCCGTCCGGTGCCGCAACTCGCCGGGCCCGCCGCCAGGTCGGGCCAGGCCTGCAGACGCTCCAGGGCGCGCTGGGCCAGAGTCATGCTCCCATCGTCGCCTGATTACCGCGCCGCAACCAGTGGTTGAGTGATTTGTAACCGGGACGTGAGCCGGCCCGATGATTCCACCGACCGCGTTGTCAGGCCGATTTGACCAGTCTGAGGTAGCGCTTCCAGTCCCAGTGGCGGCCGGGATCCGTGTGGTCGCTGCCCGGTACCTCGTGGTGGCCGATGATGTGCGCGCGGTTCCGGGGGATGCCGTACCGCGCGCAGATCGCCGCCGTGAGCCGGGCCGACCGCTCGTACATGGCGTCGGTGAAGTACCGCGGCCGGTCCACCCAGCCCTCGTGCTCGATGCCGATGCTGCGGGTGTTGTAGTCCCAGTTCCCCGCGTGCCAGGCGATGTCGGCCTCGCGCACGCACTGCGCCACGTGCCCGTCGGAGGAGCGCACCACGTAGTGCGCGGACACCTTCTGCGCGGGGTTGCGGAAGACGGACAGGGTGCCGGAGTACGTCGTCTGCGCGACGTGGATGACCACGTAGTGCAGCGGGTGGGCGCGGGGGCGGTTCGACGGCGTGTAGTTGGCGCGGCTCGCCGGGTGCCATGCCGCTCCGGGATGGTCGACGGCCTGGGGCCGGGCCGCGGCACGCGTGTCGTGGAGCAGGGCGGAGGGGACGGCGGTGAGGGCGGCTCCGACGAGGAGTCCGCGCCTGCTGGGGAGGGAGGTTGTCCGGTCCATGAGGGTGCCTTCCGGGTCCGACGGGCGGGGTCGCTTGCTCGACTGCGGGGAGCGGCGGCCGGTGTGGCCGCGGCCCGCCTGGATCAAGTTACGGCGCCCGCGGGACGGTCCGAAGAACGCGAGGCGTTTCAGTGGACGGGCAGGGACTTGTGGACAACTCGCTCACCCGACAGGGTGATTGCGGTGGCCGGACGCGGGACTGCGGCCCTGGTCACGCCGGTTTGGCTGGGCGGTGGGTCCTGTGCGTGGGCCGGTTGGCTGGGCGGTGGGTCCTGTGCGTGGGCCGGTTGGCTGGGCGGTGGGTCCTGTGCGTGGGCCGGTTGGCCGGGCGGTGGGTCCTGTGCGTGGGCCGGTTGGCCGGGCGGTGGGTCCTGTGCGTGGGCCGGTTGGCCCGGCGGTGGGTCCTGTGCGCGGGCCGGTTGGCCCGGCGGTGGGTCCTGTGCGCGGGCCGGTTGGCCCGGCGGTGGGTCCTGTGCGCGGCTCGCGGCGGCCCGTCGGCGTGGACCGGCGCCTCGGCATCGCCTGTGGGGCGGGTCGTCAGGCCCGCTCGGCGACGGCCGCCGGATCGTCCAGCACCGCTCGCACGACCGAGTGCGCCGCTCCGAGCAGCGGCCCCTCCGGGCCCAGCCGGGACACGGAGACGGGACAGGCCGGGCCGGCGGTGCGCCGGGCCAGCTCGTCCTGGAGGGCGGGCAGCAGCCAGGGCGCCAGCCCGGACAGCTCCCCGCCCAGCACCACGCTCTCGGGATCGAGGAGATTGACCGCGCCGGTCAGGGCGATGCCGAGTGCGGTGCCAGCCTCGCGCAGGGCCCGGCGGACCTCCGTGTCGCCGTCCGCCGCGCGTCCCGCGAGCAGCCCGACCCGGTCCTCGTCCGGCTCCAGACCCGCCGCGCGCAGCACCGCCTCCTCACCGGCGTACTGCTCCAGACACCCGCGGCCCCCGCACACGCACCGAGGGCCGTCGGGCCGGACCGGCACATGCCCCAGCTCGCCCGCGAAACCGCGCGTTCCGCGCAGCAGCCCGCCGTCCACCACGACCGCCGCGCCGATGCCGATCTCCGCCGAGACGTGCAGGAAATCGCGCGGGGTGCCCTCGCCGAGCCAGAGCTCCGCCAAGGCGCCGAAGTTCGCCTCGTTGTCCACCGTCAGCGGGAGGTCCGCCGGCAGCAGCGCACCGAGGTCCGTGTCGTGCCAGTCGAGGTTCGGGGCGCGGACCACGGTCCGGGCGTCGCGCGCCACCAGGCCCGGTACGGCCACGGCGAGCCCGGCGGGCCACAGCCCCTCGCCCTCCGCCTCGGCGACGACCCGGCGGATCAGTTCGGTGAGTTCGGCGAGCACCGGCTCGGGGGAGCGGCCGCGGTTCGCGCCCTGACGTATCGCCCGTGCCCGGGTCGTGCCGCGCAGGTCGACGGCGCAGACCGCGAGGTGGTCGACGCCCACCTCCGCGCCGATCCCGGCCGGACCGCGTCCGCTGACCGCGAGCGCGGAGCCGGGGCGGCCCACCCGGCCGGGGCGCTCGGGCCCGAGCTCCTCCAGCAGGCCCGAGCGGATCAGTTCGTCGACGAGCGTGGAAACCGCCGCCCGGGTCAGCCCGATCCGCGAGGCGACGGCGGCCCGGGACAACGGCCCCTCGGCGCGCACGGCATGCAGGACGCGGGCGAGATTGCGGCGGCGCATGCCCTGCTGGGTGTCGGGCAGCGCACGTCCCGGTCCGGCGGGGTGGGGCTCGGGCAGGGCGCGTCCCGGCCCGGCCGGACGGGTCTCGTGCAGCGGTGCGGTCATGCCTGACGCCAGTCCTCAGTGGGTGTCGGTGGGCCGCTCCAGCAGCGGAGCCGCGTCGGAGAGTACCCCGGTGATCCGGGCCAGCGTCTCCTCGTCCCGCTCCACGGCGTCGAGCACCGGCCCGGCCGCCGTGTCCCACCGCCGTGCGACCGCCGCAGGGTCCTCCCCGGTCAGCACCCCGGCCGCCTGCGCGGCGGCCCCCAGGGCCACCAGTTCCTTCGCCTCGGGCACCTGCACGGGACGCCCCGACAGCCGCCGTACGGTGTCCTGCCAGGCCGTGCCCCGGGCACCGCCGCCGATCAGCAGCAGGGGCGCCGAGGGGTCGGCGTCCTCGTCGAGGACCAGGTCGAGCGCGCCCAGCAGGGAGTGGACGGCGCCGTCGTAGGCGGCCTGGAGGAGCTGGCCGGCCGTCGTGTCGTGGCGCAGGCCGTGCAGCACGCCGGAGGCGTTCGGCAGGTTCGGGGTGCGTTCGCCGTCCAGGAAGGGCAGCAGCGTGACGGCCGTGCCGGGCTCGACGGCCTCCCGGTCCAGGCCCAGCAGCATGGCGACGCGGTCGACGGCAAGCGTGCAGTTCAGGGTGCAGGCCAGCGGCAGCCAGTCGCCGCGGGCGTCGGCGAAGCCCGCCACCGTGCCGCTCGGGTCGGCGGGCCTGCGCCGCGACACGGCGTACACCGTGCCCGAGGTGCCGAGGCTCATCACCGGCGTGCCCGGACGCACGCCCAGACCCAGCGCCGCTGCGGCGTTGTCGCCGGTACCAGGCGCGACCAGGGTCCCCTTGGAGAACGGCAGATCATGACTGTCGCGCACCGTGCCCGCCACCTCGCCGGGCCGGACCACCCTCGGCAGCAGGGCCGGGTCGAGTCCTACGTGCGCCAGGATCTCCTCGTCGTACGCCTCCGTCCCGGACGCCCACCAGCCCGTGCCCGAGACGTCGCCGCGGTCGGTCGTGCCCTGGCCCGTGAGTCGCTCGGTCAGGTAGTCGTGGGGGAGGCGCACGGCCCTCGTGGCGCGGACCGCCTCCGGCTCGTGCTCGGCCAGCCACGCCCACTTGGTGACGGTGAACGAGGCGGCCGGGACGCTTCCGGTCCGCTCCGCCCAGAACTTCGCCCCGCCGAGTTCCTCCGTGAGCCGGCGGGCCTGCGGCGCGGAGCGCACGTCGTTCCACAGCAGGGCCGGGCGCACCGGCTCGCCCCGCTCGTCCAGGGTGACCAGGCCGTGCTGCTGGCCGCCCACCGACACGGCGGCGGCCTCGTGCGCCGCGTCACCGCACTGGCGCAGCGCCTCGCGCAGCGCGTCCCACCACTGGCGCGGGTCGCTCTCACGGCCGGCCCCCGAGGAGACCGTGTGCGGCGCCTGGCCGCTCGCGACGACCCGGCCGGTGGCCACGTCGACGACCAGCGCCTTGGTGGACTGGGTGGACGAGTCCACGCCGACGACGAGCGGACCCTCGGCTGCTGACATCGGGCTTCTCCCTACTGCGCGCGGCACGTGTCTCCGTTCTGAAGGCACGTCTTCTCTTCCCAGAGAGGTGTTCGCATACTAATTTGTAAATCGGCATGACGAAATAGCCCCAGCGAGCAAGGAGCCGCGGCATGAGCTACCAGCCCACCCCCGAGGACAGGTTCACCTTCGGCTTGTGGACCGTCGGCTGGCAGGGACGGGACCCGTTCGGCGACGCCACGCGGCGTGCCCTGGACCCGGTCGAGACGGTGCAGCGCCTGGCCGAGCTAGGCGCCCACGGCGTCACCTTCCACGACGACGACCTGATCCCCTTCGGCTCGACCGACACCGAGCGCGAGGCCCACGTCAAGCGCTTCCGGCAGGCGCTGGACGCCACGGGCATGAAGGTCCCGATGGCCACCACCAACCTCTTCACACACCCGGTCTTCAAGGACGGCGCGTTCACCGCCAACGACCGCGACGTGCGCCGCTACGCGCTGCGCAAGACCATCCGCAACATCGACCTCGCCGTCGAGCTCGGCGCCGAGGTGTACGTGGCCTGGGGCGGCCGCGAGGGTGCCGAGTCGGGCGCCGCGAAGGACGTCCGCGCGGCCCTGGACCGGATGAAGGAGGCCTTCGACCTGCTCGGCGAATACGTCACCTCCCAGGGCTACGACCTGCGCTTCGCGATCGAGCCCAAGCCGAACGAGCCGCGCGGCGACATCCTGCTGCCGACGGTCGGCCACGCCCTGGCGTTCATCGAGCGCCTGGAGCGTCCGGAGCTGTACGGCGTGAACCCCGAGGTCGGGCACGAGCAGATGGCCGGGCTGAACTTCCCGCACGGCATCGCGCAGGCGCTGTGGGCGGGCAAGCTGTTCCACATCGACCTCAACGGCCAGTCCGGCATCAAGTACGACCAGGACCTGCGCTTCGGGGCCGGTGACCTGCGGGCCGCGTTCTGGCTGGTCGACCTGCTGGAGTCGGCCGGCTACACCGGCCCGCGCCACTTCGACTTCAAGCCGCCGCGGACCGAGGACCTCGACGGCGTGTGGGCCTCGGCGGCCGGCTGCATGCGCAACTACCTCATCCTCAAGGAGCGCGCGGCCGCGTTCCGTGCCGACCCGGAGGTCCAGGAGGCCCTGCGGGCGGCCCGTCTGGACGAATTGGCCCAGCCGACCGCGGCGGACGGACTGCAGGCCCTGCTCGCCGACCGTTCGGCCTTCGAGACGTTCGACGCCGAGGCGGCCGCGGCCCGCGGCATGGCCTTCGAGCGTCTGGACCAGCTGGCCATGGACCACCTGCTGGGGGCGCGCGGCTGATTCGTGCCTGTACGGGGGGCGGGGGTGGGTGCTGGGGCGCGGTGGGCTGCGCGCGCGTGGGGTCCCGGCGGCGGCACGGGTGTGTGGGCCCCGGCGGTTGCATGCGCGTGTGGTCTACGGCCAACTGCACGCGCGCGTGGTCCCGGCGGTCACACAGGCGTGTGGTTCCCGGTTGTCGCACGCGCGCGTGTTACCGGCTTCCGCACATGCGCGTGCGGGCCTGTCGGCCGGTCAGGGTGACCGGCCGACGGGCCCGTCATGCTCCGGAACCATGCGGTCCGTGCCATGAGTCCGTATCAGCTTCCGCGCGCCCCTCCCGCGCCGAGCGGTACGCCGCGACTCTGGTCCGTATGGCCATGCCGCCCGTACCGCCCCGTCCGCCCGGTCCTCCCCGGCGCCGCAATCCGCTGTTCCTGCTGCTGGCCGTACTCGTGGCCGTCGCGGCCGTGTCCGTCGTGGTGCTGATGGCCTGGGGACGCGACGACTCGCCGCACGAGGACGAGCCGCCCGGATCGGGTTCGAGCAGCACGTCCACGCCCTCGTTCGGCATTCCCACCCGGCTGCCGAGCGACCTGCCGACCGCGCTGCCCTCGGGCTTCCCGACCCGGCTGCCCAGCGATCTGCCCAGTGACCTGCCGACCCGGCTGCCGAGTCATCTGCCCAGTGGGTTGGAATCGCTTCTTCCGTCCCTGGACCTCGGTGAGTGAGCTACTGCCCTGAGCCCGGCGCGGCTGCGTCGGCGGCGAGCTCCGCCGACGCGAGAGCCGTGGCAGGGTCCCGGGCCGCGGCTCCGACGGGCAGCCAGCGTCCGCGTACCTGGCGGTAGGGCCACCACCGGCCGTCCCGGCCCAGGCGCAGCTGTACCGGTGCGGCGACGGCCGTCCACCGGTTGGCCCGGGCCCGCAGCTCGGGTTGTTCGTCCGCGTCCCAGGCCGAGTCCAGGGCGGCACGCGCGCGTGCGAGCGCTTCGCCCTCCACACGCCACTCCTCGTCGAGGACGGACAACGCCTCCGCGCCACCGTGGCGCCACGCGCGTACGGCGGCCGCCAGCCCCTCCCGGCCGCGTCCAGAGCCGTCGGCGAGACGGTCCGCCACCTCCCGGTGGGGAGCGGTCTCCTGCCTGGCGGCAGCCTCCTGCCCGGCTTCGCCCGCGGCCAGCCGCACCGCGTCCTGCGCGGGCGTCAGCTCCGCCTCGAAGGCGCCTCGGAGCGCCTGCCCGAGCAGTCGGTGGGCCCGTCCGGCCGTGCGCGCGGCCAGGAACTCCAGCGCGGCCGGGTCGACGCCGGGCGCGGGCACCGTCTCGGCGTCCAGGGACGGCGGCACACCGGGCCCGTCGGGCAGAGCCGGAAGTTCCGGGAGCGGCGGCAGGATGTCACCCGCGGCGTAGGCCTCGGCGGCGTCCACGCCCTCCGGTCCGGCGGACTCCCCGGTGGACGCGGCGCTGCGCCGCTGCAGGTCGCCCAGCAGGCCGTCCTCGGCACGCCCCCGCATCAGCAGCAGGACGAAGGGGTCCTGGTCCAGCAGCCGCGCCACCTGGTAGCACAGCGCCGCCGTGTGCCCGCAGTGGTCCCACGCTCCGCAGTCGCACTCCGGCTCCAGGTCGCCCAGGCCGGGCAGCAGGTCGACGCCCTCCGCCGCCGCGTCCTCGACCAGGTGCGGCGGCATCTCCCGGTCCAGCAGCGCCGCCACGTGCCCGGCCCGCTCCACCGTCATGTCCAGCAGGCGGTCCCACTGCCCGGGCGACAGCTGCTCCAGCAGGACGTCGGCCCGGTGCGCCGTGCGGTCGCGGTCCTGGACGACGGCCGTGAGCCGGCCCGGACGGACCGACACCGCACCGACCGCTCCCGCGCGGGCGAGCCGGCGGCCCGCCTTGAGCTGCGCGTTGTCCAGCGCCGTGTCCTCCAGCGCCTTCAGCCACGCCTGTCCCCACCAGGTCTGTGCGAAGCCCCGCCCAGGCGCGGGCGGCAGCGCCGCGAACGTGCGTTCCGTGTCACCGTCGTACCCCGTCATCGCAGGCCCCCTCGCAGTGCGACCAGATCGGCCAGTTCCGCGTCCGTCAGTTCGGTGAGCGCCGCCTCGCCGGAACCGAGGACCGCGTCCGCCAGCGCCCGCTTGCGGGTCAGCAGTTCGGCGATGCGGTCCTCGATCGTTCCCTCCGCGATGATCCGGTGCACCTGCACGGGCCGGGTCTGCCCGATGCGGTAGGCACGGTCCGTCGCCTGGGCCTCGACGGCCGGGTTCCACCAGCGGTCGTAGTGCACCACATGCTCGGCCCGGGTGAGGTTCAGGCCGGTGCCGGCCGCCTTCAACGACAGGAGGAACACCGGTACTTCACCGTCCTGGAAGCGCTGCACCATGGCCTCGCGCTCGGCGACGGGCGTGCCCCCGTGCAGGAACTGCGAGGGCGTGCCGCGGGCGGCCAGGTGCCGTTCCAGGAGGCGGGCCATGCGCACGTACTGCGTGAAGACCAGCACGCCCGCACCCTCGGCGAGGATCGTGTCGAGCAGTTCGTCCAGCAGTTCGAGCTTCCCGGAGCGCCCGGAGATCACCGGCCGCTCCTCCTTGAGGTACTGCGCCGGGTGGTTGCAGATCTGCTTCAGGCCGGTCAGCAGCTTCACGATCAGCCCGCGTCGCGCGATGCTGCCGGCGCCGGAGATGTCCGCGAGCGCCTCCCGCACCACGGCCTCGTACAGCGCCGTCTGCTCCGGGGTGAGCGACACGGCGTGGTCGGTCTCCGTCTTCGGCGGCAGCTCGGGCGCGATGCCCGGGTCGGACTTGCGGCGGCGCAGCAGGAACGGCCGTACGAGCCGGGCCAGACGGTCCGCGGCGGCCGGATCCCGGCCGCCCTCGACGGCCTCCGCGTAGCGCCTGCGGAAGGTGCCGAGCCGGCCCAGCAGCCCCGGGATCACCCAGTCGAGGATCGCCCACAGCTCCGACAGGTTGTTCTCCACCGGGGTGCCGGTGAGCGCCACGCGCGCGCGTGCTCCGATGGAACGCAGCTGCCGCGCGGTGGAGGAGTACGGGTTCTTCACGTGCTGGGCCTCGTCCGCCACGAGCATGCCCCAGGGCACCTCCGCCAGCCGGGCCGCGTCCAGGCGCATCGTGCCGTACGTGGTGAGCACGAACTCGCCGTCGGCGAGGCCCGCCAGATCCCGGCGTGGGCCGTGGAAGCGCCGCACCGGCGTACCGGGCGCGAACCGCTCGATCTCCCGCTGCCAGTTGCCCATCAGGGAGGTCGGGCAGACCACCAGGGTGGGACCGGCGGACTGCGCGTCGGCCTGCCGGTGCAGGTGCAGCGCGATCAGCGTGATCGTCTTGCCGAGCCCCATGTCGTCGGCGAGACAGCAGCCCAGCCCCAGCGACGTCATGCTCGCGAGCCAGTTCAGGCCCCGCCGCTGGTAGTCCCGCAGGGTGGCCGCGAGGGCGGCCGGCTGCGCCACGGGCCGCTGTGCCTCGGGGTCGGCCAGCCGCTCCCGCAGAGCCGCCAGCCAGCCGGTGGGCCGTACCTCGACGCGCCGGCCGTCCACCTCGGTCCAGCCCGTCAGGGCGGCTCCCAGGGCGTCGACCGGGGTGACCTTACGGTCCTGCCGGGAGCGGGCGAGTGCCACTTCCCGAGGGTCGATCAGGACCCACTGGTCGCGCAGCCGAACGACCGGGCGCTTGGCCTCGGCGAGCCGGTCCAGCTCCGCGCGGCTCAGATTCCGGTCGCCGAGTGCGAAGGACCAGTCGAAGGCGAGCAGCGCGTCGGCGGACAGGAACGACGGCACGGCGGCGGAGGAGCGGCCGCCGTCCCGCTCGTCGTCGGAAGGCCCCACCTCCGCGCGCGTGGTGAGCCCGCGGGCCAGTTCCCGCGGCCAGTGCACGTCCACGCCGGCCGTCGCCAGGGCGTGGGCCCCCGCGCCGAGGAGCTCGGTGACCTCGTCGTCGGTGAGTTCCACCGCGTCCGGCACGGTCGCCGACAGCAGGGGGGTGAGCGGGGCCCAGGCTCGGGCGGCCCGGCGCAGGGCGAGCAGGGCGTCCATCCGCGCGCGGGGGCCGAGAGCCTCGCCCGCGGTGCCCGCCCAGATGTCGGCGGCGTCCGCGACGAGCGCCGGGTCGCTCACGCCGTGCACCTGGAGCACGGCGCGGAACGTCACGTCGGCGTCGGCGGCGTCGGCGGCGTCGTCATCGGCCGTCCCGGTCAGGCCGTGGGCCTCGACGCGCAGCGACAGCCGCACGCCCGCGTCGAGACCGGCGGCGATGCCGGCGGCCCAGGGGCGCTGCTCGGGCAGGTGCACCGGTGCCGGTGACGCGTAGGCGGGTCCGCCGGTCACCAGAGGCGCGGCGGGGGAGCGGGGCAGGCTGTCGGCCACGGCGTCGAGGAAGGCGCGCAGGAGCTGCTCCGGGTCGGGCAGTCGCAGGGGCCCGGCGCCCGGCAGTGGCACGGCGTGTGCCTCGGGTGGCATCGCGGCGGCGAGCCGGCGCAGGGCTTCGACGTCCTGGGCGCCCAGCGGGCCCGTGCGCCAGGCGTCGTGGTCGCTCGGCGACAGCCCCGGCAGCAGCAGTCCGCGCGCCACGAGGTGCAGCGCCTGGAAGGCGGCCGCGCCCCAGAAGACGGTGGCACGGTGACCCTGTCCGGTCACCCGCGCGCGGGTGAGGAGCGGCAGGGTCGCGTCCACCGGCATCAGCACGGCGGGCACGTCCACCGCCTCGACCCCGTCACGGCCGGGCACGGCGACGGTCAGCTCCGAGACGGATCCCGGCGGGACGGCCGGAGGCGGGTCGCCGTCAGGCCGCCAGAAGGCGACGGTGCCGGTGCGGGCCGGGTCGCCGGGCAGGAACACGGCGGCGCACCGGGCCAGTTCGGGAAGATCGGAGAGGGCGGAGGAGAGAGGGCAGGAGGGTGCCGGGGGACTCGACTGCTCGGTTATGGCTGATTCCTCAAATTTGACTAGTGGAGTCGGAGTCGCCGAGGGTACAGCACTTTGCGAGCGGGCGGGTTTGGGGCGGGTATGGCCTGGCTGTGAGGTGGGTCACTATGGATGGGCGGTGAGGTGCGTCGCGGTGTTCTGCCGCGGCGGTTCGTTTTCTCAGGGTCGCCTCGGGGTCGCGCTTCAGGGACGTCTCAGGGGCGGCGTTGGAACCGCCGGAAACGCGGCGCCGTTTTTCAGGACAGAGAGCGGCAGTGGCCGCGAAGGAGGCGACAGTCATGTCGAAGAACGCCAAGATCGCCGCGGGTGGTGCGGCGGCCGGACTCATCATGCTGATCTGGCTGCCCTGGTGGGCCGCGCTTCTGATCATCCTGGGAGTCCCGGCCGCCGCCTACCTCACGCTCGATCCCGCACAGCGGCGCAGGCTGCGCCGCGTCACCCGCAAGGAACTGGGCCGCTGATCGCCCGGGCCGTTGATCGTCCGGATCGCCCCTCCCGTGCGCACCGCTGATGCGTCCGGAGCGTCCACCCCGTTCGAACCGCTGATCGCCGGACCGCTCAGGCCGGCCGTACCGCCATCTTGTCGAGCGCCGCGAGGAGACCCGGCAGCTCCGGCCCCCGGCCCACCGGCAGTACCTCGCCGGGTTCCTCGTCCAGCAGCACGAAAGCGATGTCGTCGGTCCTGGCCACCAGCGACCAGCCGGGGCCGTCGGCTCGCAGGGTCCGCGCGTCGCCCGGCGCGAACGACGAGCGGACCCGCCCCAGCGGCGGCGGCGTGTCGATGTAGGTGCGCGCCTCCGCCAGGACGCGCCGGATGCCGCTGTGGCCGGCCGGCCCGTTCTCCCCTCCGCCGTCCGGGCCGTCGGCGGCCTCGTCGCCGTCATCCGGCGTCGCCGCCGTCCCGGGCTGCGGGAAGGCCGCGTCGTCGACCTGCTCCCGCCACGTCGCCCACTGCAGCGCGATCTCGTCCGCGCCCAGGCGTCGTTGGGCCGGACCCCACACGCTGGTGTCCGGCGGGGCCAGCGGCGGCCGGTCGTCGGCCTCCGGCCCGGGATCGTGCGGCGCGGGCACGCCGGGCGCCGCTACGGCCACCGCGAGGGGCCAGCCGGGCAGGGCCGCGACCACCGTGCGCTCGTCGGGCGACAGCTCGTACTCCATGCCGCAGTCCCATGACGCGATCGCGACCGCCACCAGGGAGACGTCGTCGATGACCACCGTCCACCGGGCGCCGTCGCCGTCCTGGCCGAGCACCAGCCCGTAGCCGTCGGCGAGCGGCGCGAGGCCGAGCGCCGCGCACGCCTCCGGGTAGTCGTCGCCCAGCACGCTCGGGAACTTCGCCGGCGTCAGCAGCACCGCCGTGAGCACATAGAGCGCATCGTCCGCGGCGGCGACGGCGTCCTCGTCCGTCCCGGCCATCCCAGCACCCCCATCCATTCGTCCGACGGCGCGCACCCTAGTGCGAGCGGAAGCCGCTTGTCACGACCTCGCAAGCGCATCCGGAGCTGCAGCTTTCCGGCGGACAGGGGCGAATCGGCCGTCCGGCGCCCGGTCCCTCACGCCGCCGGCAGCCCCAGCAGCTCACGGGCCACGGTCCCGGGTGACTCGCCGCGCTCGCGCGCCAACGCGACCACGGCCCGGCAGGCCAGCTCGTTCACCCCGAACGACAGCGCCTCCGGCGACACCCAGCCGGCCGCCTCGTCGGCCCGTTCCTGGTCGTCCTGCGCGCTCGCCGTGACATAGGCGGCCGCGGCCTCGAAGAGGTTGTGCGGGCGCTCACCGCCGCCCGTCCTCGGCTCCGGGCGCAGGGCGTGAGCGACTCTCCCCCCGGCCTTGCGGACCCTGTCCCACATGCTGACCACCTTCCCCCGGTGCGCTGCCCCGTTCGCGGTTCATCTCCCGGCCACCAACGTAGAGTTGGAGCTTCGCAGGCAGAAGGGGGACGGCACGGTGAAGCGGTTCGAACAGCTCGGACGAATCCGCGGTATGGACCCGTACCGCGAGGCCACGGAGATCTACCGGCTCAGTGTGGCCTACGAGTTTCCCTGGGACTTCGCCCGCTCCCTGGAACTGGCCCTGTACCGCACGTACGCCGTCCCGAGCATCGGCCGGCTGCTCGCACGGACCGCGGAGCTCACGGACCGCACGCAGAAGCGCTACGACGACACCTCGCTGCTCCTGGACACCGTCGTCGAGCACGGCTTCGGCAGTGAGCAGGGCCGGACCGCGATCCGCCGCATCAACGGGATGCACCGCAGCTACGACATCAGCGACGAGGACATGCGCTACGTGCTCTGCACGTTCGTCGTGATGCCGAAACGGTGGATCGACGCCTACGGCTGGCGCAGGATGTCGCGCCACGAGACCGTCGCCAGTGTCGTCCACTACCGCACGCTCGGCCGCCACATGGGCATCAAGGACATCCCCCGGACGTACGAGGAGTTCGAGACCTGCCTCGACGACTACGAGGCGGCCCATTTCGCCTGGGACGAGGACGCCCGCCGCGTCTCGGACGCCACGCTCGACCTGATGGCCTCCTGGTACCCGCGCCCGCTCGCGCCGCTGCTGCGCACCGCGACCCTCTCGCTGCTCGACGACTCGCTCCTGGAGGCGTTCCGCTACACCCCGCCGAGTGCCGTCACGCGCGCGTGGGTACGCCGCGCGGTACGGCTGCGGGGGCGTGCCGTCCGGCTGCTGCCGCCCCGGCGCGCCCCGCACTTCGCCCGCCAGAACCGGGAGGTCAAGGGCTACCCGAACGGCTACGAGATCGCCGAACTGGGGACGTGGCCGGTGCCGGGCGTACGGGGCTGCCCGGTGCGGCATACGGGACTGCCGGGCGCTGCGGCCGGGTGAGGGAGCCCTCTTTTCGCTGCGGTCGGCGCGAGGGGGCGCAGTCCTCGCGGCTGTCGGCGCGAGGGGGCACTCAGTCCTCGGAACGTCGGGTGAGAGGGCGCGTGGTCCTCGCGGACGTCGGGTGAGGGAACCTCAGTCCTCGCGGACGGCCAGGGCCAGGAAGCGGGTGTCCTCGTCGACGTACGACGTCAGCCGCCACCCCGAACCGGCCAGGAGAGGACGAAGGTTGGGCTCCGCGCGCAGGTCGTCCGGGGTGAGCGGACGACCGTGGCGGGCCGCGAGGGCCGCCCTGCCGATCGGGTGGAACAGCGCCAGAACACCACCGGGGCGCACCACACGCGCCAGCTCCCGCAGGTCCTCGGCCGGGTTCGGCAGATGCGAGATGAGCCCCGCCCCGAACACGGCGTCCAGGGACCCCGCGCGCAGGGGCAGCGCGGCGACGTCAGTGTGCAGCAGCGTCCCGTCACGGTCCCGTCCGGCCCGCACGGCCTCCCGCAGCATGGCCGGGGTCAGATCGGCCCCCAGCACCACCCCCGAGGGCCCCACGGCGGCACGCAGGGGCGGCAGGGCACGTCCGGTGCCGCATCCGGCGTCGAGGACACGGTCTCCCGCGCGCAGCCCGAGTTCCGCGACCGCGGCGGCGTAGGCCGGGCCGTCGTCGGGGAACCGGGTGTCCCAGCCGGCGGCGCGGGCGGTGAAGAACTCCTGGACACGCGTCTGGTCGTCGCTCATGCACCGCATGATTCCTCACCGGCAGGGATGACGCCTCAGCGCACACGTTCGAGCGTGACCCGATCGTTCCGGCGCATCGCTGCGTCATATTGCAAGAGCTCTCGAAATGCGCCCCCTTTGTGTGCCTGCTCCGGGTCTAGGGCCCCGGGGCCATGGGACATCTGGACCACGCCGCCCTGGGGTGGCTGACCCCCGCGCTGTCGTACGTGATGGCGTGCACAGGCGCCGCCCTCGGGCTGCGCTGCACCGTCCGCGCGCTCGCCGCCACCGAGCGCTCGCGCCGCAACTGGCTCGTCACCGCCGCCTCGGCGATCGGTACGGGCATCTGGTGATCGAAGGGCTGAGGGCGCTGTAGCCGAACCCGCGCGGATGACTGCACATCCGGCGTGGACGAACCCGCATCCCACCCGCAGGCACGTCACCATTGCCGGCACTCCCGAGAGTGAACAATGGTCTCCGAGCACTGCGACGCCGCGGACGGCGGGAGCGCCGCGCTGGCGTTGCAGCTTCTGGTCGCCGGCGGATTCGGGGTGGGCAAGACCACCCTGGGCGGCGCCGTCAGCGAGATCCGGCCGCTGCGCACCGAGGAACTCCTCAGGGAGACGGGCCAGTCGGTGGACGACACCGACGGCGTGGACCACAAGACCACCACGACCGTCGCCATGGACGCCGGACGCATCACCATCCACTCCGGCCTGTCCCTTTACCTGTTCGGCACGCCCGGCCAGGACCGCTTCTGGTTCCTGTGGGACGAGCTGCCGCAGGGGGTGCTCGGTGCGGTGGTGCTCGCCGACACCCGGCGCCTGGAGGACTGCTTCCCCGCCGTCGACTACTTCGAGCACCGGCGCGTCCCGTTCGTCGTTGCCGTCAACTGCTTCGCGGGCGCCCGGCGGCACGGCGCCCCGGACGTCTCGCGCGCCCTCGACCTCGGCCGGTGGGGCACGCCCGTCGTGCTGTGCGACGCGCGTGACCGCGCCTCGGGGAAGGAGGTGCTGATCCGGCTCGTCGAGTACGCCGGGCGGATGCACACCGCCCGGCTCCTCGACTCCGTCGGCTGACCCGGTGACCGCGTGGTCAGTCCGCGACGTTCCGCTCCGCCAGGACCCGGTCGATCGTGACGCGTACGAGGAGTTCGCCCGGCACGCCGTTGCGGGCGCCGAACTCCTCGGCGCGCTCCTCACCCATGTACCGGCCGCCGATCCGGGTGGCCCAGTGGCGAACCTCGTCGAGCTCCTCCGAGACCCGGGCGCGGCCCGTGAGCACGACGAAGGAGAAGGGCGGCCGGTCGTCGTCCACGCACACGGCGACGCGGCCGTCCCGGACGATGTTGCGCCCCTTCACACTGCTCTTGCCGGTGCTGAACACCAGCTCGTCCCCGTCCAGCACGAACCAGATCGGGGTCACGTGCGGGCTGCCGTCGGCGCGGACCGTCGACAGCTTTCCGGTGCGGGTGCCGTGGGAGACGAACTCCCGCCATTGCGCGTCGGTCATCTTCTCTGCCATGGCTCCCATCCTCCTTGCCCCGCCCGCGGTCCTGGGGAAGGCTGGCGTGGAGATCCTCCGGCCAGGAGGAGAATCGCACGGGGAGAAAACGGGGAGATCGGGACATGGCGCAGAACCAGGGACTGGACTGGCTGCTGGACGACCTGACCGAGCGCGTCCATGACGTCCGGCACGCACTGGTCCTGTCCAACGACGGCCTGGTGACGGGCGCGAGCACCGGACTGCGCCGCGAGGACGCCGAGCACCTCGCGGCCGTGTCGTCCGGCCTGCACAGCCTGGCCAAGGGCTCGGGACGGCACTTCGGCGCGGGCAGCGTCCGCCAGACGATGATCGAGTTCGACGACGCGGTGCTCTTCGTCACCGCGGCCGGCACGGGCAGCTGTCTGTGCGTCCTCAGTGGCGCGGAGGCCGACATCGGTCAGATCGCGTACGAGATGACACTGCTGGTCAACCGGGTCGGAGAGCACCTCGACGTGGACGCCCGCCAGCCCGAACGGAAGCTGACCACAGACACCTGACCTACCCGTTCTCCATCTGCCGCGGAGTTATCCACAGGCTCGCCACGAGGCGCGCGGAAACGGCTACGGTTTTCTCACGGCGACCGCGTGCGACAACAGCACGCGACGACGAGCGCCGCGACCGCACGCTGCGGCCGGCACGCTGCGACCACACACCGCCGTGCCGCTGACTCCACGGGGGAGACCAACCATGTCAGGCACCATCACGACAACCGACCATCCCACCTTCGCCCCGAGCCGGGCCGCCCGCGAACTGGACCTCAAGCGCGGCGAATTCGATCTCGCGGTGCACCTGGGACTTAGACGGTGTCCTATGTGGTGATCGCTCGTTGGTCCGTTCATGGGGCGGGGTACGTGGAGTTGGATTGTTCCGGACGGCTTGTGGGAGCT